>RFHU01000448.1 GCA_003695705.1 Planctomycetota bacterium | reverse complement strand
GGAGGCAGCCGCGTCCGCCGCGCGGGCGACACGGGGGGCGGTCGACAGAGCCAACTCAAGACCCGACTCGAACGGGCCCAGCGGCAACTCAAGAAGGTGATTCGGCGCCTCCCCGCCGGCTACAAGATCAACATCGTGGCCTACTCCTCGCGAACCAAGCTCTGGCGGGCGGGGGAGGGGGACGAGCCTCCCCAACTGCACGCACTCACCAAAGCGAACCGCGACGCCGCGTGCGCCTTCGTCGACGGCTTCCGCGCCGACGGCGTGACCGCCACCGACGCGGCCTTGCGTCGTGCCTTCTCGGTGGACGGGGCGCGCTGCTTCTACCTGCTCTCCGACGGCTTCGCCACGGCGGACGGCAAGACGAAGATCCCGACCGAAGACATCCTCGCGGTCATCGACGAATACGGGAAGGACCGCCGGGTCACCATTCACACCCTGGGCTTCCGTGGCGCCGACGTGGAAATGATGAAGGCCGTCGCCGAACACACAGGAGGCGAATACTCGGACATCGACTGAGCGCGGTCGGAGGCCCTCGTCGTGGCGGTCGACGCGCCGGGGTGCCGCCGGCGCAGGGCGCGGATCGCCCCCTGCGCCCTGCTGCTGCGGAAGGCGGAGTTTCCGACCGCATCGCCCTGCTCCTCGACGTCGTCCGCGGGCGAGGGGAGCGATCTCCGGGCACACCGGCTGCGCTGGGCAGGCACGGTCGCCCCCGGGTCGGAGGCCCTTCGCCCGCGGCCCTGGGGGATCCCGCCGCCCTCAGGACCCCGCGGCCGGGAAAGAGCTCGTGGCGATCCAGGCCCCGGGGCTGGTAGGCTGGGGAGAGGTCTCCGGGGAGGCGGCGCTGAAGGTCACGCAGCTCGGGTTCGCGTTCGTCCTGGGGCTCGCCGTCGGCGGGTCGGGCGCACTCGCCTTGTTCACTCCCGTGCGCGAAGACACCGAGGTTGCCCCCGCGGAGACGGCGCCGCAGCGTCCCCGAACCGAGCGCCGCGCCGCGCGGGAGCAGGTCTCGCTGCCCGAGGACAGCGGCGACCCCGTCTTGGCGGAGAACCTCGGGCGCGCCCAGTTCGATCGCGACTGGGCCCGGGTCGCCGAAGTCGCCCGCATCCTTCGCGCCCGCGGGCGCCGACGGCGAGCGCTCGGCGCAGCGCGGAGCGGCGCGGGCGGAGGGCCGTCCCTCCTCCTCTTGGATCACGAGTACCGCCGCAAGGCCTTCCTGCTCCAACTCCGCGAACGCGTCACGCCGGCCGCCGACGCGGCCCGGGAGGACTTGCCGGTGGCCGAGCGGGAGCGGCGTCTGCGCGACCTGCTCTTCGCTCCTCGGGTGGGCCCGGACGCCGAGGCCGCGCGGCGCGATGCCGCATACCATCTCGGCCTGCTCGGCACCGCCGCCGGTCGGGAGGCCTTGGCTCGTGCCTTCGAGGAAAGCGACCCCGGGCTGGCGCGCCTGGCGGCCGAGGCCCTTGCCCGCAGCGAGGACCCCGAGGCGATCGGCGTCCTCGTCGAGGCCCTGAGGAGCGCCATCGACCCCGCGCGGCGCGCCCTCGCGGCCGAGGCCCTTGCCTGGACGCGCGACGCGGCCCTCGGCGGCCCCGTCGCCCGCGAACTCGCACGCGCCGCGCGCAGCGACCGGAGCCGAGCGGTTCGCGCCCACGCCATTGCCTCCCTGGCCCTCGTGGACCTCGACCGGTGCGTGCCCGCCCGCGAAGCCTTGGTGTCCTTGCTCGCGGACCCCGTGGAGGACGCGGAGCTCCGCCGCGCGGCCGTAGCTTCCCTGCGGGCGCACTGGGCCATCGCGCGTGCCCTGCCGGGCGAGCTCCTCGTGGCGCTCGAGGGGGCGCTCTTGCCCTCGACGGGCGCCCTGCGCGCGGAAGTCGTGGAGGCGCTGGCCGAGGCCGGACGGGCCGAGACCGTCGCGGTGCTGGAGAGGGCCCTCTTCGCGAGCAAGGACGCCACCGAGCGCGGGCTCTTGGAGCGAGCCATCGCCTCCATCCGCGAGCGAACGCGCAGCCGCTGAGGATCCTTCCCCCGTGGACGGCCTAACCTGCGATCGGTGCGACGGCCCTTTGCTGGTGCGGGAGGACGTGCGCTACGAGGTGTTCATCCGCGTGCAGGCGGCCTACGACCCCATGGAACTGAACCTCGACGCGCTGGCCGCCGCCGACGTGGGCGACGAGCTCGAGCGGCTTCGCGAGGCCATCGAGCGGAAGAGCGCCGAGGAGCTCGAGGCGGAGGTCTACAAGGAATTCCGCTTCGATTTGTGCCTCCCCTGCCAGCGCCGCTACCTGCGCGACCCGCTCGGTCGCAGGGACGGCTCCGGATCGCCGGAAGGGCCTCGGACCCGGTAGCCCGCGGCGCCGCTGCGCCGGAGCATCGGCGTCGCGCGGCCGGCTCTGCCTGCGCCCGCTCCTTGGCAGAAGTCGCGGAACGCCTAGGGCGCGGCGCGGGCTGCGCGCTCGTCCCTCAGCGGGGGCGGAAGCGCTCGGGCGGGGCCTCCTTGCCGGGCTCGAGGACTCGTTCCGGGGCGGGCGGCGCGAAGGTCGCCTCGGGGTCGTTGTCGCGCTCGCTCGAGAGGTCCACGGTGAGTGGGATGTGGTCCGAGTAGGCGTGCCGCCAGGCAGAGGGCGAGGCGTCGGCAAGGCGCGAGTGGATGCGGAAGGTGTCCCGCAGGACCTCCTCGCGGAGGCCGGGGGCAATGGCGATGTGGTCGATCTGCTCGTCGAAGTGGACGATGGAGCGGTGGTGGTGGGCCGGGCGAAGGTATTCGACCCAACGCCGGAAGAGCGCGTGGGCGGGGTAGCTGGGGTCGTGGTTGAAGTCGCCGAGGACGAGCAGGTCCTGGTCTTCGCCCGGGCGTGCGAGCAGGGCGCCAATGCGCTCCCCGAGCAGGCGGACCTCGGCCTGCCGCTTCTTGCTGTCGCGTTCGCCGCGGCGGCCGCGGTCCCGGCGCCCGGCCTTGAGGTGGACGACGATGGCGCGGAAGTCCAACCCGCCGTCGACGGAACGGAAGCAGGCCATCACCGGCTTGCGGTGGAAGATGTAGATCCCGTTGGGGTCCGTGTCGGGGAGGTCGATGAGTTCCTCGGCGCCCAGCAGGCGCAGCCGACGGCGGTTCCAGAGAAAGCCCAGGCTGATGCGCCGGTCGGAGTCGCGGAAGGCCCCGCTCGAACCGATGATGAAGGTGTAGTCGGATCCGAGGGCCCGGCACAGCCGAGCCAGCGGTTCGGCGCCGTTGACCTCTTGGACGGCGAGCAAGTCCACGCGCAGCTCGTCGCGGATGAAGGCGGCAATGCGCTCGACGTCTTCGTCGGTGCGGTGACCGCGGGTACGTGAGCCGAACTGCTCGATGTTCCACGTGCCCACGCGAATGCGGCGCTCGGGCGCCCGGGGCGGCGCTGGGTCCGGCGCCGGGGCGGGCGGGTTCGCGGGCGAGGCCGGGG
>RFHU01000447.1 GCA_003695705.1 Planctomycetota bacterium | reverse complement strand
GCTCCGCAACCGCTCGCCCCCGCCGAGGAAGCGTTCTGGTTCGGTCCGCGCGGCGCGCCGCCGCCGCTCGGCCGCAAACCCTTGCGCCCCGCCGCCCCCTCCCGCTCGGGGGACGAACCCGCGGAGCCGTACCGTCTCGGCGCCGGCGACGTCCTGGTCCTGCGGATCCCCGAGGACGAGACCTACGACACCGAGGCCGAAGTGACGCCCGACGGGCGCTTCGCGGTCCCTCTCCTCGGCGGCGTGCGCGCCAGCGGCAAGACCCTCGACGAACTCCGCCGCGAACTGCAACGAGGCTTCGCCCGCTACCTGCGACGGGCGACCGTGACCCTCACGCTGAAGAAGGCGCGCCCCGCAGCCCAGCAGGTCGTGGTCGTCGGCCCCGTCGAGCGCCCGGGCCGCGTCGAGCTCAGCGGACAGCGCACACTCCTCGACGTCCTGGGCGTCGTCGGCTACGGAGGCAAGGCCTCGCAGCAACGCGACCGGATCACCGTACTCCGGCAGGGGCGCTCGCTCACCCTCTGGGCGCGCGACGTCCTGGCCCTGCGCGATCCGCGCTGGAACCTGCGCCTGCGGGCCGACGACGTGGTCCTGGTCCACCTCCCCGAGCAAGCCACCGTCTCGGGAGAAGTCGTCCGCCCCGGCGCCGTCGACCTCCCCCCGGGAGGCACCCTTCCCGTCGCCGAAGCCATCGCCCGCAGCGGCGGCGTGACCGACAAGGCCGACCTGCGCCGGGTACGCGTGCTCCGCGACTGGGGGCGGCGCGTGGAAGTCGTCGACCTCAACCCCGTGCTGTTCGCCGGCGCCGCCCCGCCCGCCCCCCTCCGCCCCGGCGACGGCCTGACCGTGCCCGCAGGCAAACCCACCGGCGTCTACGTGTTCGGCATGGTCGAGACCCCGGGCCTGCAACGCTTCTCCGGGCGCGTGAGCCTGGCCGCCGCCGTCGCCCAAGCCAGCCCGAAGCAGTTCGGCGCCCTCCTCGAAGAGGCCAAGGTCGTCCGCGGCTGGCCCGAAGATCCCGAGGTCATCGCCGTCGATCTCGAGCGTCTCCTGCTCGATCACGACCAGCGACTCGACATCGAACTCCGCGACGGCGACGTGGTCTACATTCCAGAAACGACCCTCTCGGACGTCCTCGACGTCCTCGCCCGCGTCCTCGGCCCGCTCTCGGGACCCGCCTCCGGCGCCGGATCGGTCATAAGCGGCGTGAACGCCCGGTGACCCCGCACACCGCCCGTTCGCGCCCGGCCGCGGCCTCCGCTACCCTGAACGCCGGACACGGCCCCCATTCCATGCACGAACTCGAGCACCCGCCACCGGTCCACGCGCGCGTCCTCCGCCGCCTCGAAGTCGGCACGGGCGTCGCCGCCGGTCTGCTGCTCCTCGTCACGGCCCTCTTCGCCCTCGGCGGACTCTTCGCCGACCCCCCCTCCCCCGGCGCGACGCACGAAGGGTTCCGGCTGCGCCCGCTGGTGGCCGACTTCACGGGGAGCGTGGAGTTTCGGCCGAACGACGCAGCGACCTGGCGCCCCCTGCGCTGGTCGGACGCCTTCCACGAGGGCGACCAACTGCGCACCGGCCCCGGCGCCACCTGCGACGTCCTCCTCACCTGGAACACCGGCTTCCGCGTCGCGCCCGGCGCCGAGCTCACCTGGCGCCGCCTCGAGAGCCAAGGAGACCGCGTCGACGTAGAACTCTACCTCGCGCGCGGGCGAGTCCTTGCCAGCCTCGACGCGCTCCCCGCCGGCTCGCGTTTCGTCATCGAAACGCCGACTTCCCGCACGAAGGTCAAGGGCACGGTCCTCGAGGTCCGCGCCGACGAAGACGGCGCGCGGACCACCGTGCTCGAAGGCGTGGTCGAAGTCATCGACCGCAGCGACCCCACCCGCCGGGTCCGCGTCGCGGCCGGGGAAGGTGCGGAGACCCGCCCGGGCACCCCCCTGCACGAGATTCCCCTCGGCGCCGAAGAGCGCGCACGCCTCCTCGCCGAAGACACCGCCCTTCGCGAGCGCCTCCGACGCCTCAGTCCTCCCCGGGAATTCGAGGTGCGCAAGGGCCGCGTGGAAGTCTCTGCCGCCGAGGGCGAGGACGAGAACGAGGACGCGCGGTCGGCCCCCGCACCCGAAGGCCGACCGCGCGCGCCCGCGGAACCGGGCCCTGCGGCCGCCAACGAGGAACGGGCGCAAGCTCGGCAGGCGATCCGTGAGCTCATCCGCGCAGGGATCTCCCTCGTCGCCCGTGGGCGGGTGGAACAAGCCCTCGCCTTCTGCACCCCATCCTTTCGGGCCTACGTAACCGGCCCCCTCGTCCAGCGGGCGGGCGTCCCGCCCGAATACCTGCGCGAGGCCGGCCCCACCCCCGCCCTGGCGGCCCGCGACGCAGTCCGCAGCCAACTGCAGCTCACCCTGGAGCTGCGACGCCTCGAGGTGCACGTCGAAGGCGAGGTGGCCTACGTCCGCGGGGTCGTGCTCGCCACCGCGGTGCGCCTCGGCGAGGCCACGGCCCTGACGCGCCGCTACGGGTGCACGGCCCGCTGCATCCGTCAAGCCGACGGTCGCTGGCTCCTGGATTTGGTGACGGCGAGCGAGGAGCGCTCGGGGTCGTGAGCGAAGCGCGCGCCCCCTCCCCCGCCCCTGCACGGCCCGACGAGGAAGAGCGGGGCGAGGTCTCTCTGTGGACCGCGCTGAGCATCCTGCGGCGCTACTGGCGCCTGGCCCTGCTGACCGGGCTCGCCAGCGGACTCCTCGTGCACCTGAGCATCGCGCTCTGGACTCGGCGCGCGCCGACGACCTACGCGGCGAGCTTCGAAGTCCGCTACCGCGCAGGCGCCAACGTCCTCGCCGGTCTCTCCCGCCTCGTCGGCCGCGACCTCCCCTCCCTGCGCGACCGGAGCAGCGTCGAGACCCAGCTGGAGATCTTCCGTTCGCAGCGGATTCGCCGCGCCGCGCTCCGGCGCGTGTCGGCCTTCGAGAACCTCGACGACGAGGCGCTCCGCGAGCGCGCCCGCGACTTCGAGGTCCGCCTCGAGCACCGCGCGAACACGGACATCATTCGCACCGAGGTTCGCGGCCACGACCTCGAACTCGTGGAAGAATACGCGGCCGGCCTCCTTGCCGAGTACCACGCCAACGACGTCCGCAGCAAGCGCCGCAAGGACAACGAGCTCAAGACGTACCTCGAGCACCAGATCGCACTGCAAGAGAAGAAGCTCAGCCGTCTCTACGAAGTCCTCAGCGCTCACCGCGACGCGAAGCCGCTCGAAGAGCGGCGGGCGCGCTCCCGCAAGCACCTGGAGGAGATCGAGGAAGCCCTGCGGGTCGAGCGCCGCGCCCGCCGGAGGGGGCGCGACGCTCTCCTCGCCAAGTACACCCCCGAGCACCCACGAGTCCGCGAGGCGACCGAGGCTCTGCAGGCCCTGGACGACATTCTCGCGGCCGAAGACGAACAGAGCCTCGCACCCTTTCTCGGGGGAACGGACGCGGAGTGGGCAGCCCTCCGCGCCGACGCCTTCGCCGAGCGCAAGGAACAACAGCGCCTCGACGCCGAACTGGTCGCCCTGCGCGCTCGCATCGGCGAGCGCTACCGAGACGTCCTCCGCGCCGGATCCGATCCCGAGCACGTGCAACGCGAGTACCGCCTCGCCCAAGAAACCTACGAAGGTCTCCGCCGCCGACTGAACCAGGTCGAACTGTCGATCCAGGACAAGTCGAGCGACCTCGAAACCCTCTCCGAACCGTCCGCCGCCGAGGTCGTGCGCCCCAACCCCTGGCGCTGGTCCTTGTTCCTCGGCGCCCTCGCCGGTCTCCTGTGCCCCTTCGCCCTCGAATCGCTCATGGTGACCGCCCATTCCGTCGAGGACCTCGAACGCGCCGCCGGCCTCCCGGTCATGGCCCTCGTCCCCAAGCTGGAGGGCGAAGCCGCTGCCGGCGGCGCGCCCGTCTCGCCGGGAAGCGCGGCCGCCGACGAACTCCGGGTCTTGCGCACGAACATCGAGTCCACCCTGGACTACCCGCCTCGTCGTCTGCTCCTGGTGGCCGGCGCCGAACCCGGCGAGGGCAAGTCGCTCGTGGCCAGCAGCCTGGCGCGTGTCTACGCAGAGATGGGCGTGCCCACCTTGCTGGTGGACCTCGACCTGCGCCGCCCCGTCGACCACGAACTCCTGCGCGTAAAGCGCTCCCCCGGCGTCGCCGAGGTGATCCGCGACGGGGTCCCCTGGCGCCGCGCCATCCAGATCCCCGACGTGGACAACCTGCACGTCCTCCCCGCCGGAGAGCCGGTGGAAGACTCGGGAGGCCTCCTCGCGACCCTCCGCCTGGCCGAAGTCCTCGGGGAAATGCGCGAAGTCTTCTCGGTGGTGGTTTGCGACTCCCCCGCCCTGACCGCGGTCTCGGACGCGTCGCTGGTCGCGCGCCGGGCCGACGGCGTGGTCCTCGTCTACGCCCTGGCCACCACCCCGCAGCGCTCCCTCAAGCGCACCCTTGGCATGCTGCGCACCGCCAAGGCGAAGGTCCTGGGCGTCGTCGCCAACGACCTGCGCGGACTCCACCGCCGGAGCGCCTACCGCCGCCGCTACTACTACCGCCGCCGCGCCGGTCGGAGCTGAGGCCGCGGTGCGCAAGGTCTTCTACATCCTGGGCAAGCTCCGCGACGCAGACGTCGACTGGCTGGCGGCGAACGGCTTTCGCCGCACGCTCTCGGGCGGCGCCCCCCTCCTCGAAGAAGGCAAGCCGGTAGACGCCATCTACCTGCTGCTCGAAGGCCGCCTGCGGGTGACTTCCTCGGCCAGCCCCGAACTTCCCCTGGCCGTGCTCGGTGCTGGCGAAATCGTGGGCGAAATCGCCCTCTTGGACGAGCGGCCGGCCTCGGCCACGGTGCGCGCAGATCCCGAAGCCACCGTCCTGGCCGTATCCCGCCCCGCCCTGACCCACAAACTGGAGCGGGACGACGCCTTCGCTGCCCGCTTCTACCGCGCCCTCGCCGTGTTCCTCGCCGACCGCCTGCGGAGCACGCTGCGCCGGCTGGGGCCTCGCTCCGAAGCGGGCTTGCGCGAGTCCACCGACGAACTCAGCGACGCGGTGCTCGACGATACCGCCCTCGCGGGCAGCCGCTTCAACCTCCTCCTGGAGCGCTTGCGGGGCGCCCAGCAGTGAGCGGACGAACCACCGCAGGCGAACCGAGCCCGCGCCCAAGCCGGCTCTTCCGCCGCGCCACCCTCCGCCGCCGCGAGGGCGGCGAGCGCCCCGACGACTTCGTGCGGGTCGTGCGCCCGCGCTCCTGGTTGGCGCTCTTCGCCCTGGGGACGCTCACTTCCTGGGCGATCGCCTGGTCCGTGTGGGGCCGGGTCCCCGTCACCGTCCAGGGACGCGGCGTCCTGATCCACCCACGCCGGGTGGTGGAACTGCAGTCGCCGGTGGGCGGGACCCTCGACGAGTTGCTCGTCTCCCCCGGCCAGGAAGTGCGCAAGGGACAGGTCCTGGGACGCCTCGACCGCAGCCTCCTCCGCCAGCAGCTCGCGCAGAAGCGCGACGAACTCGCCCGTCGGCGCGCTCGCCAACGAACCGGCAACGCCCTGCATCGAAAGCGACTGGCCCGCGAGCGCGAGGGGCTGGCCCGCGAACGCAAGCTCCTCGAGCGCCAGATCGCCGAACTCCGCGAACAGGCCGACCGAGTCAAACGCGCCAGCGAAGCGGCCCTCTCGGAGCGGCGCAGCGCCCTTCGCGAGCAACTGGCCCTCTTCCGCGACCTGAGCCAGAAGCTGCAAGAGCGCGTCCGCCGCTACGAGGAGCTGGAGAAGACGGGGGTGGTCTCCAAGCAGATCCTCCTCCAGCTCGAAGAAACCGCCCTTGGCGCCCTGCAGACGTCCCAAAGCTTGGAGACCCAGCTCGGCGAGCTCACGGTGGTGGAGCTGCGCAACCGCACCCAGGACATGGAGCGGCGCCATCGGATCCTCGACCTGGAGAACAAACTGCACGACCTCGACCGGCGCGAGCTCAAGCTCGCCGAAGAGGAAGCCGAGTACGCCGCGACCCGGGCCGAACCCATCGAAGTCCTCGAACGTGACGTCGCCCGGCTCGAGGAGCAACTCGCTCAAGAGAGCCGACTCCTCAGCCCCTACTCGGGTCGAGTGATCGAACTCAGCGCCGTCCCCGGCCAGGTCCTCCGCGCAGGGGCGCGGATCGGACTCGTCGACGCCGAAGATCGCGAGGGCCCCCTGCAGGCAGTGGTCTGCTTCCCCGTGGCGCAGGGCCTGCGCGTCCGCCCCGGCATGCCCCTGCAGGTCTCGCCCGACGCGATCTCCCGTCAGCGCTACGGGACCCTGCGCGGACAGGTGGCGGAAGTTCGCGGCTTCCCCGTCACCTCCGAGGAACTGGCCAAGATCGTGGGCAACCCCGAGCTGGCCCGAGCCCTCGCGCCTGCGGGCGGCGCGATCCTGGTCTTTGGGCGCCTGGAGCGCGCCCCCCAGAACCCCAGCGGCTACGCCTGGACCAGCTCGCAAGGCCCTCCGCACCCCCTCGCGCCGGGAACGACGATTCGGGCACGCGTCGTCCTCGAGCAGCGCTCGCCACTGAGCTTCGTCCTCCCGATCCTGCGTGCCCCGCACCGGAGCGAGTGAGCGCCCGCCGCCGCGTCGTGCGCACGCCGACGATCCTCCAAATGGAGGCGGTGGAGTGCGGAGCCGTCGCCCTGGGGATCGTCCTGGCCGCGCACGGGCGCTACGTTCCCCTCGCCGAGTTGCGCGACGCATGCGGCGTCTCCCGCGACGGGAGCAAGGCCTCGAACATCCTCAAGGCCGCCCGCCGCTACGGACTCGAGGCGCGAGGGTACAAGAAGTCCCTCGAAAGCGTCCGCGAGGTGCCCCTCCCTGCCATCCTCTTTTGGGGCTTCGACCACTTCGTCGTCCTCGAGGGATTTCGCAAGGATCGTGCCTACATAAACGATCCCGCCCAAGGCCGACGAACCGTCTCCGGAGACGAGTTCGACGAAGCCTTCACGGGCGTGGTCCTCGTCCTCCGCCCGGGGCCCGACTTCCGCCCGGGAGGGCGACCGCCCAGCGTGCTGGGCTCTCTGCAGCGCGCGTTCGCAGGCTCCGGCAGCGCGCTGGTCTTCTGCATCCTCGCCGGCATTCTGAGCGTCGTGCCAGCGCTCGCCCTGCCGATCCTCTCGCAAGTCTTCGTGGACGAAGTGCTCGTCGAGGCGCGCACGAGCTGGGCCACGCCCCTCCTCGCCGGCATGCTCGCAGCGACCGCGCTCGCCAGCGCCCTCGACCTGCTACAACTCCGCCACCTGCGGGCCCTGCGCGCCAAGCTCGCCACCCACCTCTCCAGCCGCTTCCTCGAGCACGTCCTCCGCCTGCCGCTCCCCTTCTTCACGCACCGCTACAGCGGCGAGGTCGCCGGACGCATCGCCCTCAACGACCGTGTGGCCGCCTTGCTCTCGGGACGGCTCGCGCGCACGAGCATCGACGCCGGCCTCCTGTTCCTCTACGGGGGCCTCATGGTCTGGTACGACCCCATTCTGACTCTGGTCGGGGCAGGCGGCGCGCTGGCCAACGCCATCGCCCTCCGCCTCGCCGCGCGAACCCGCGTGGACGCGCACCTGCGCGCTCTCCACGAAGAAGGAAAAGTCGAAGGCCTAAGCATCGCGGGCTTGCAGAGCATGGAGACCATCAAGGCCTCGGCCCTCGAAGACGACTTCTTCGCCCGCTGGGCCGGACACTACGCACGCGCCTTCAACGCTGGGCACTCTCTGGCGCTCGCGAACGAGGCCCTGGGCCAGTTCCCGCGCCTGGTCGCCTCGCTCACCAGCGTGGCGGTCCTCACCGTCGGAGGCTTCCGCATCCTCGACGGGGCACTGACGATCGGCATGCTGATCGCTTTCCAAGCCCTGCTGGCCAAGTTCAACGGTCCCCTGGGGGGACTCACCGGCATGGTCGGCCGCCTGCAGACCTTGCGCGGCGACCTGCTCCGCCTCGACGACGTCCTCGCCGAACCTCAGGACCCCCTCCTCTCCGCCGAACGCGGCAACGCGACCGCGCCTCGCCTGCAAGGCCACCTCGAGCTACGCGAGCTCCGCTTCGGCTACAGCCCCTTGGAGCAGCCCTTGATCGACGGGCTCTCGCTCACGCTGAGGCCCGGTGAGCGCGTGGCCCTCGTCGGGCCGAGCGGCTCGGGGAAGTCGACCGTCGCCCGCCTGGCAGCCGGTCTCCTGCGCCCCTGGTCGGGCGAGGTCCTCCTCGACGGGCAACCCATCGAACGCATCCCGCGCTCGGTCCTCGCCTGCTCGCTCGGCTTCGTGGAGCAAGAGGAGCACTTCTTCCCTGGGACGCTGCGGGAGAACCTCGTCCTCTGGGATCCCGCCGCAGACCCCGAACGGGTCGAGCGCGCCATCCGCGACGCGGCCCTGCGCGACACCCTCCACGCCCTGCCGGGAGGCCTCGAGGCCGAACTCCTCGAAGGAGGCGCCAACCTCAGCGGGGGACAGCGGCAGCGGTTCGAACTGGCGCGGGCCCTGGTACGCGAGCCGAGCCTCCTGATCCTCGACGAGGCCACCTCGGCCCTCGACGCCGAAACGGAAGCCGAGATCGACCGCCGCCTGCGGGCGCGCGGCTGCGGCCTCCTGATCGTGGCGCATCGCCTGAGCACCGTGCGGGACTGCGACGAAATCCTTGTCCTCGAGCACGGCGAGGTCGTCGAACGCGGCACCTACGACGAACTCTTGCTCGCCGGCGGCGCCTTCGCCGCGCTCGTCGCCGAGCAGAGCCCCGCAGGAGGAAACCGCGGTGACTGAGCCGCCGGCGCACGGCGACCTGCGCCTGCAAGGGAACGAGCCCTTCCTGCTGCGCCCCGAGGGCGTTGCCTGGCGGGTCGAAAGAGGTAGCCTCGGCCTCTTCTCGGTGGAGATCCGCGACGGAGCGCCCTGGGGGAGCCGCAGCTTCCTCTTCGAAGTCCCCGCGGGCGCCTCCCTGTTCGGCGTCGGAAACGCGACCGAGCGGCGCGGCGTCCTCGCCGTTCCCCTGGAAGAGTCCGTGCTCACCTCCCTCCCCGAGAGGGAACTCGAGCGCCTCGAGCGCGAGGAGCCGGCGCGCCTGCGCGCCTCGGTCGAGTCCTGGCGACGACGCTGGAGCGAGTGCCTCGACCTCGCGCCCCCTCCCGTCGCTCCCGACGGGGGATCTCCCCTCGCCGCGCAAGGCGCCTTCCACCGCTGGGTCCTGCAGGCCCTCGAGCGCAAGGCGGAGCTGGACCGACGCGCCGCGGCGCGTCGGCTCGAGGCCGTGGAGCGATCCTCCCTGGACTCGGGGCGCCTCGCCCGCCGGCGCCTCGCCGCCGTACTGGAAGACGCCCCGGAGCCCCCCCCCGCCGGCGGGGGCCCGGTCTTCCGTGCCGCGCACTTGGTGGGGCGCGCCCTGGGGCTCTCCCTCCGCCCGGGAGCGCAGGACACGCCCGAGGGCGTCGCGCGCGCCTCGCGCGTCCGCGCGCGCCGCGTTGCGCTCCGCGGCCCCTGGTGGCGCAAGGACGCGGGGCCCCTCCTCGGCTTCCGCAAGCCCGGGGGCCAGCCCGTGGCCCTGCTGCCTGCGCCGGGCGGCTACCTGCTCGCCGAGCCCGACCTCGACGGACGACGCCTCCGCCTCGACGCACGACTCGCCGCCGAACTGGAACCCGAGGCCTACGTCTTCTCCCGCCCCCTCCCCGCGGAACGCCTCGGCGCCCTGGACCTGCTGCGCTTCGCCCTCCGCGGCCAGCAGCGCGACGTCGTGCTCGCCCTCGCCCTCGGCGCCCTGGCGACCCTGCTCGGCATGACGGTGCCGCTGGGCACCGGCCTCCTCGTCGACGAGGCCGTGCCCCTGGCCGACCGCGCGCTGATCTGGCAACTCTTCGCCGCCCTGCTCGCCGCCGCCGTGGGGCGCGCCTTGCTCGACTTCATGGCGGCCCTCCACGCCCTGCGCTTTGCGTCGCGCGCCGACGCCGACACGCAGGTCGCGGTGTGGGACCGCCTCCTCCGCCTCCGCCCTTCCTTCTTCCGCCGCCACCCGGCCGGCGACCTGCAGACGCGGGCCAACGCCGTCTCCGGCATCCACGAGATCCTCGCTGGAGCGACCCTCCGCTCCTTGCTCGGGGGAACCCTCGCGCTGCTCAACTTCGGTCTCCTCACCCTCTACAGCCTGCCGCTCGCGCTGGTCGCCCTCGGGGCGGGCGCCGTGACCGCGACCTTGACCGCCGCCGTGTCCGTCGCCTTGCTCCGCCTGGAGCGGGAGATCGAGTCCCTCCGCGGCGCGCTCCGCGCCGGCGTGGTCGACACGGTGCAGGGTGTCAGCAAGCTGCGGGTGGCCGCGGCGGAGGAGCGCGCCTTCCTCGCCTGGGCCGAGCGCTACGGCCGCCAGCAAGAGCTCCTCCTGCGCCGCAAGGCCCTCGAGGACCGGGTCTCGGTGGCCCAGTTTGGGCTCAGCATGTTCAGCGTAGTGCTCTTGTTCTGGTTCTCGGTGAACGGCCTGGGCGACCTGCGCCTCAGCGCGGGCTCCTTCCTTGCCTTCTACGTGGCCTACGGAGCCTTCCTGGGCGGACTTGGAACCTTGAGCGACCTCGCCCCTTCCCTCCTGCGCGTGCGCGTCCTCGAGGAGCGTGCAGCGCCGATCCTCTCCGAACCTCCCGAAGTCGACGCGAGCAAGGCGGACCCTGGCTTGCTGGAAGGGCGCGTCGAGCTCGAACGCGTCTCCTTCCGCTACGAGCCCGGCTCCCCCGAGGTCCTCCGCGACGTCAGCCTGCGGGCCGAGCCCGGCGAGACCGTCGCCGTGGTCGGCTCCTCGGGCTCCGGCAAATCCACCCTGGTGCGCCTCCTCCTCGGCTTCGAGACCCCCACCTCCGGCACCGTGCGCCTCGACGGCCAAGACCTGCGCGGCCTCGACCTCGGTGCCGTCCGCCGACAAATCGGCGTCGTCCTCCAAGACGGCCGGCTCAGCGCAGGGACCCTGCGGGAATGCATCGCCGCCGGCGCCGACGTTCGCGCCGCCGACCTCGAGGAGGCCGTGCAGCGCGCCGGACTCGCCGAAGACGTGGCGAACATGCCCATGGGCCTGCATACGGTCGTGAGCGAAGGCGGCAGCAACCTCTCGGGCGGACAGCGCCAGCGCGTGCTCATCGCCCGCGCCCTCGTCCGTCGTCCTCGCCTGCTCGTGTTCGACGAAGCGACGCGCTTCCTCGACAACCGCAGCCAGTCCGTGGTCGCCGAATCCCTGACTCGCCTTGGCGTCACGCAGATCGTCGTCGCCCACCGCCTGAGCACCGTCCGCCGCGCCGACCGCATCTACGTCCTCGACCGCGGGACCGTGGTCCAAGAGGGAAGCTTCCGCGAACTCCTCGCCGACGCCGACGGACCGTTTGCGCGGCTCATGCGCCGCCAGCGGGCCTGAGCTCCCCTGCCTCTGCCCGGCACCCCGGGCCACGCCCCGCGGCTCCTCCCCGCCGCGTCGGCCTCGGGCGCTTCCCTCCCGCCCGCGCCTGCGCCAGAATGCGCCCATGACGCCCGAGGACTGCGACCTCACGCATTTGCTCGCGCCCCTCGACCCCGCACGCTTCTTCTCCGAACACTGGGAGCGAGCGCCCCTGCACCTCGAGCGCGACGACCCGAACTACTACCCGCGCTTCTTCTCCCTCGACGACCTCGAGCGCTACCTCCTCTCGCAGTCGGAGGCCGAGACCGAGCGCGTCCTCGTCGTCCCGCCTCCCGGCGACGAGCGCGAACGCGAACGCTGCTCCCCCGCCGACCGCGGGCCGGCACACTTCTTGTCGTCCTTCGCCCAAGGGGACACCCTGGTCCTCAACCAGGCGCACCGCGTGTGGCCTCCACTGGCCGCGCTCTGCGCGCGCCTCGGCGAGGAGCTCAGCCTCACCGCGCGCGCCAACCTCTACCTGACCCCGGCCGCCGGCGCGCAGGGCTTCGACGTCCACCACGACCTGCACGACGTCCTCGTCCTCCAGCTCGAGGGGCGCAAGCGGTGGCGCCTTTACGCACCCTGGGCCGAGCTCCCTCTGGACCGCCCCGAGGCAGGGACCTACGACCACCGACCGGACCCCTTCGCCCGTCCGGAAGACCCCGGCCCGCCCCGGCGGGAGTTGGAGACGAAGCCGGGCGACCTCCTCTACCTCCCCCGAGGCCTTCCGCACGCGGCGGTGAGCGCGGACGAGCGCCCCTCGGTGCACGCCACGGTGGGCCTGCACCCCTTCACCTGGGGCGACGCGCTTCACCACGCCCTGCGCCGCCTCGAACGCGAGGACCCCCACCTCCGGCGCGCCCTCCCCCCCGGCTTCCTGCGCCGCCCCGAGGGCTTTCCCGCTCTGGCCGCCGAACTGCGCGACCTCGCCGCCCGCTTCGCCGCGGGCCTCGACGCCGAGGCGGCCCTCGCCAAGCTCGACGAACTCCACCTCGCCTCGCGCCCCTTCGTTCCTGCGCGGCGAGCAGCCCTCGGCGCCCCGCTCACCGAGGACAGTGAGCTTGCACGGCGCCTCGGCCTCCGCTGCGCGGTCTTCCGCGACGAGGACGACGACGCGGTCGTCCTCTATTTCGGGGACAACCACGTGCGCGGGCCCGCCTGGCTCGAGGCGGCCTTCCACTACGTGGCGAAGCACGAACGGTTGCAGGTGCGCGACCTCCCCGATTCCCTCAGCCCGCGCTCGAAGCTCGTCTTGGCCCGGCGCCTGGTCCGCGAAGGCCTCCTCCTCCCGGTGCGCTGAGTGGAGTTGCGACCCCTCGAAGGCTTCCAGCGGGTGGACGCGGAGGGCTACCTGGTCAACGAAGCCCGTCGCGAGAACGTCCGCCCGCCCTGGGACGAGGCCCTCGCCGCGGCGGTCAAGGCCTACCGCGACCACCTGCGCGAGGACCTGCTCGCCGTCTACCTGCGCGGCTCGGTCGCTCGCGGCCACGCCGTCGCCGGCGTCTCGGACCTCGACACCCTGGCCGTGGTCCACCGCGTGCCGCCCGGGTGGCACGAACGCTGGGGACGGCGCGTCGAGGAGAACCTTGGCGAGCGGTTCCGCTCCTTCTGCACAGGCGTGGACCTGCGCGTTGTCCCCCGCGAACCGCTTCCCCGCTGGGCGCGCTTCCACGTCAAGACGCAGGCGGTGTGCGTCTTCGGCGAGGACCTCGCCGCGGACCTGCCGCCCGTGCGCCCAGGACCCGACGCGATCCTCTTCGCGCCCCGGATCCTTGCGCGCCTCGCGCGCGCCCGCGCGCGCCTGGCGGCCGGGGAAAGGGTGCACCTCTCCCGCCTGCTCAAAGCGTCTCTGCGGGCCGGTTTCGAGTGCCTCGTCCTCCTCGGCCCTCGGCCCCGCTACACCCGCGACCTCTACCGCTGCGCCGAGACCCTCTGGGAACGATTCCCCGCCGAGGAGCCCTTCCTCCGCCGCGCGCTCGCGTGCGCCCTCGACCCCGCTCGCCGAGGAGGCGACGACCCTAGCAAGCTCCTCGCCGGCTGCGAAGACTTGCTCGCACGGCTGCTCGCCGGGCACAACCCCGGTTCCTGACAGCGCTTAGGCGCCTCAGGGGTACCCCTAGGGCTCCCCGGGGTCGATGGACTTGAAGTGGCCGGAGCGAGTCGCCACCCTGCCGGTGGTTGGTTTGGGGTTTGGAGGAGAGCAGAGGGCGATGCTGCCGAACGAAGACGATCGAGAATTGAGCGACGACGACCTCGAGAGCGTGGTGGGCGGTCACGGACGGCGCAGGCGGCGCAGGCGGCGCCGCCGCCACGGACACGGCGGAGACGACGGCGGTGGCGACGACGGCGGCGACGACGGCGGCGACGACGGCGGCGCGGGCGGCGGCCACGGCCCGGGCGACGGTTGCATCCCGCCGTGCGGCGGCGGCGGCGGCGGCGGCGGAGTGATCTAAGCCTCCGCCCACTGCGTCCCCCGCCGTTGCTCGGCGGGGGCGCCCGCCCGCGGGCGCCCCCGTCCGCGCGCGGGACCCAAAGCCCCACCGCTCCAGCGGGACGGAGGTTGAG
>RFHU01000446.1 GCA_003695705.1 Planctomycetota bacterium | reverse complement strand
GTCCACGACGAAGCGACAGGCCGGATCGCCGGCCGCCAGGCAGGCGACCTCGCGCACGGCGGCCCGGCGCCCCCGAGCCAGCGCCAGGGCCGCCTGGAGGAAGCCCGCAGCGAAGGAGCACACCGGCGCCCGGTGGGCGGGCCAGTTGATCCGCCAGCCTTCGGCGAAGTGCGAAGCGGTGGCGCGGACCTCGCCCTCGCCCGCGAGGGCGAGGTCGAAGCGTCCAAAACCCAGGCGCGCGTAGAAGGCGGCGGCCTGCTCCAGGGCCTCGGGGCCCGCGAGGCCCTCGGGCAGCGCCCGCGGAAGCAGTTCGGCGAAGACCGCCTCGGCCGTCCCCACGACCAGCGAGCGACCGGCGCCCTCGACGGTGGCCTGTTCGACCGCTCGCTGCAGGCGCGAATTGTAGTGGTGGCAATGGACGGCCACCTCGGCGGGACCGACCCAGCGGCGGTGGCGGAGGGCGTCGAAGCGGTAGGGAAACGGATCCTGCGCGGGCACCGGCGCGGCTCCCTTCTCCTCTCCGCGAGGGAGAGGGGTCGGAGGAGATCCTCGACCGCCTGGCTCCGGGCTTGAGGCCGCCAAGGGGCCGAGGGGCGCGCAGGCCGAGCGGAGCGGGGACTCGGAGGCAACCGACTCGCCGAAGGCGAGGGGAATGCGCGGGGCGGCCCCTGCGTTGCCATGAGCGAACGTTCCTGACAAAGTGCCCGCCCCGCCCGCAGGCGGGGAAGACCGACCGGCCCCCTTCCCTGGCGCCCGATTCCGTGGAGGTCCCGTGGCCGCCCAAGAACCCTGCGCCCGCAAGCTCAAATCCCTGGCCGACCCCACCCGCCTGGGGGTCCTGCGGGCCCTCGCCCGCGGGCCGCAGCGGGTCAAGACCCTCGGCGCCCTGCTCGGCACCGAGCAGAGCCTCCTCTCCAAGCACTTGCGCGTCCTGCGCGACGCCGGGCTGGTGGTCGCACGCCGCGACGGCAAGGGCGTCCGCTACCGGCTGGCCGACGGGGTGGCGGCCGCCGGCGGGGGTCTGGACCTCGGCTGCTGCCGGCTGAGCTTCGATCCGGAGCCGCGCTCGTGAAGGGCCGGGCGGCCTGGTGGGGGCTGATCGGCCTGGCCTTCGCGGGCGGGCTCCTGCTCGCGGGGAGCGGGCGCGGCGGCGCCGAGGAGCGGACGTTGGTGCTCACCGGCTCGAGCACGGTGGCTCCGCTGGCCGCCGAGGTGGGCAAGCGCTTCGCGGCGCTGCACCCCGGGGTGCGCGTGGACGTGCACACCGGGGGCTCCTCGCGGGGGGTGGCCGACGCCCGGCGCGGCCTCGCCGACCTTGGCATGGCCTCGCGCGCCCTGCGCGCCGACGAGGCGGACCTGGTCGCCTACCCGATCGCCCGCGACGGGATCGCCTTGATCGCCCACGCGAGCAACCCCGTGCGCGGCCTCACGCGCGAGCAGGTGCGCGCGATCTACCGGGGCGAAGCGCGCTCCTGGGCCGCCTTCGGCGGTCCGCGCACGGGGCGGATCGTGGTGGTCCACAAGGCCGCGGGGCACTCGACCCACGACCTCTTCCTCGCGCACTTCGGACTCCGCGAGCGGGAGGTCCGCGCCGACGTGGTCGTCGGCGACAACGCCCAGGGAATCAAGGCCGTGGCCGGCAATCCGCTCGCCCTGGGCTACGTCTCCATTGGCGCCGCCTCCACCGACGCCGCGCGGGGCGTCCCCCTGCGCCTCTTGGCCCTCGACGGTGTGGCCCCCACCATCGAAGCCGTCCGGTCCGACCGCTACCCCCTCGAACGCCCCCTGAACTTGGTCGCCCGGGGGCCCGCCCGCGGCCTCGCCGCTGCGTTCGTCGCCTACGCTCGGAGCGAAGCCGTCGCGGACCTCGTCACGGGCCTTGGCTTCGTCCCCCTCACCACCCAGTGACCGAGCGCCCCTCCCCTCCCGAAAGCCGCTCGGACCCGTCGGCGCCCGCTGCGCTCGAAGCCGGAGCCCGGAGACGGGCGCCGTGGCCGCCCTCGTCGGCCGCCCCGACCGCGCACCGCAGCGACCGCGCCGTCTCGCTCGCCGCCGGGGCCTGCGCCCTGCTCTCGGGGAGCCTCCTCCTCTGGGTGCTGGTGTTCGTGCTCCGCGAGGCGGCGCCCGCCCTTGCGGGTGGATCGCCGGCGCGCTTCCTCTCCCTGGCGTGGCGACCGGGCGAGGGCCTCTTTGGCCTGGTCCCTCTCTTCGCCGGCACCCTGGGAGTGAGCGCGGGGGCCCTCTGCCTGGCGGGCCCCTTTGGGCTCGGCTGCGCCCTCTTCGTCCGCTTCTACGCACCTGCGGCGGGTGCCCGCGCCCTCCGCGCGCTCCTCGCCCTCCTCGCGGGGGTGCCCTCGGTGGTCTACGGCCTGTGGGGGCTCACCGTGTTGGTGCCCCTGGTCGCGCGCGCTGCGCCTCCGGGCGCGAGCCTCCTCAGCGGCGCCCTGGTGCTCGCGCTCATGATCCTCCCCACCCTGGCCCTCGCCGCCGACGCCGCCCTGGGGGCAATCCCCCCCGAGGTCACCGCGAGCGCGCACGCCCTCGGGCTCTCGCGGGCCAGCGTCGCCCTGCGGGTGGCGCTCCCCGCCGCGCGTTCGGGACTGTGGACCGGCGCCGTGCTGGCGGTCGGCCGCGCGCTGGGGGAGACCATGGCCGTGCTCCTGGTGTGCGGGAACGTGCCCCGGCTCCCCCGGAGCCCCTTCGACCCGGTCCGCACACTCGCCGCCAACGTCGCCCTGGAAATGGGCTACGCCTTGGGCGAACACCGCGCCGCACTCTTCGTCAGCGCGCTGGCCCTGCTGCTCCTGGTGGGAAGCCTGATCGCCCTGGCCCACGGACTGGGAGGGCGCCGCCGTGGGGCCTGAGGAGCGCAGACGGAACGGGACCGGACCGCGCCGGGTGCGTCGACCCGCGCGGCTCGACCGCGCCCTCGGCGCCCTCTCCTGGGCCAGCGCCCTCCTCGTCGCGATCGCCTTCGCCTGGATCGCCGGCGACCTCCTCGCTGGCGGCTGGGAGCGCCTCTCCGCCGACTTCCTCTGGGCAGCGCCGCGCGACGCAGGGCGCGGCGGGGGCGTTGGGCCCATGCTCGCAGCAACCGTGTGGATCCTGGCCGTGTGCGTGGGCGCCGCCGCGCCCGTGGGGCTGGGCACCGCGGTCCTCCTGGCCGAAATCACCGTCGAGGACGGCCCGCTGGCCCGCGCGGTACGAGCCAGCCTCGACGTGCTCGCCGGCGTTCCCTCGATCGTGTTCGGTCTCTTCGGCAACGCCTTCTTCTGTCAGGTCCTGGGGCTCGGCTTCTCGGTCCTCTCGGGGGGACTCACCCTGGCCTGCATGGTCCTCCCCCTGCTGATCCGCTTCGCCGAGGAAGGGCTGCGGGCGATCCCCCCCGAGCAGCGGCGCGCCGCGGCGGCCCTCGGCCTCTCGCGGGCGACGACCCTCCGCTGGGTGCTGCTCCCTGCCGCGGCGCCGGCCCTGGCGGCGGGCCTCGCCCTGGGGGTAGGGCGCGCCATGGCAGAGACGGCGGCCCTCCTGTTCACCAGCGGCTCGGTGGACCGCGCGCCGCGCTCGGCCTTCGACGCAGGGCGTGCCCTCTCGGTGCACGTCTACGAACTCGCCGCCAACGTGCCCGGCGGCGAGGCGAGCGCCCGCGCCACGGCCCTGGTTCTCCTCGCCCTGGTCTCGCTGGCGAACCTGGGCGCCGCCGCGCTCGGCCTGCGCTGGCTGCGCGCGCGCAGGAGCTTCTCGTGAACGCCCGTCCCCTGCGCGGCGCCGACCTCGCGACCGAGGACCTCTCCCTGCGCTACCGCGACGGGACGCAAGCCTTCGCAGGGGTCTCCCTGCGCTTGCGCGCGGGGACGATCGTCGCGCTGGTGGGCCCCTCGGGGTGCGGCAAGTCGAGCCTGCTCTCGGTGTTCAACCGCACCTCGGACCTCGTGCCCGGCTGCCGGGTCTCGGGGCGCGCGCGTCTGGGGGAACTCGACCTGCTCGCCCGCGACCTCGACCTCCCCGCCCTGCGCCGGCGCGTGGGCGTGCTCTTCCAGCGCCCCGCCCCCTTCCCCCTCTCGATCCGCGCCAACGTGGCCCTCGCCCTGCGCGAGCACGGCTTCGACGAGATCGAGGGCCGCTGCGAACGCGCCCTCCGCCAGGTGGGTCTGTGGGACGAGGTCGCGGGCCGCCTCGACGCCCCCGCGACGAGCCTCTCCGGCGGCCAGCAGCAGCGCCTCTGCCTGGCCCGCGCGCTGGCCCTCGAACCCGAAGTGCTCCTCCTCGACGAACCGTGCAGCGCCCTCGACCCCTACGCCGCCGGCGTCCTGGAGGACCTTGTCGCCTCCTTGCGTGGCCGCGCCACCGTCGTGCTGGTGACCCACGAACTCGCCCAGGCCCGACGCCTCGCCGACGAGGTGGCCCTCTTCTGGGTACACGGGGGGGCGGGACGCCTCGTCGAGCAGAGCGAGACCGAGCGCTTCTTCGCCGCTCCGCAGCGGCCGCTGACGGCCGCCTACGTCGCGGGCCGCCGCCCCTCCGCCGCCGACGTCGAAGCCAGCCTGCCCGCACCCTGAAGGCTCCGCGACGCGAGGCGCGCGATCAGCCGAGCACGGCGCCGTCGAGGTCGACGAGGATCGGGCAGTGGTCGCTCCCGCGGACCTCGGCGCACACCCGGGCCGCGCGCACGAAGGGCCAGGCGGCGGGCGAGGCGAGAGCGTAGTCGATCCGCCAGCCCACGTTCCGCTCGCGAGCGCCTCCGCGCTGGCTCCACCAGGTGTAGACCCCCGCAGCGTCGGGGTGCAGCGCGCGGAAGGTGTCGACGAAGCCGGCCGCCAGCCAGCGGTCGAACTCCGCCCGCTCCTCGGGGAGGAAGCCGCTGGTGCGCCGGTTCTGGCGCGGGCGCGCCAGATCGACTTCCCGGTGGGCGGTGTTGAAGTCGCCGACCACGAGGACCCGCTCGCCCTCGTCGAGAAGCGGGGCCAGGCGACGGAACAGGCGCCGGTAGAAGGCAAGCTTGAAGGGAACCCGCTCGTTGCCTCCGCGCCCGGTGCCGCGAGGGAAGTAGACGTTGGCCACCCAGAGACGCCCGAAGCGGGCGAGCTGCAGCCGCCCCTCGGCGTCGAAGCGGGCCTCTCCGAGCGAGGTCTCGACGGCGTCGGGCCGGTCGCGCGCGTAGAGGGCCACCCCGGCGTAGCCCGGACGCTCCGCGGGCGCGAAGGACACCTGCCAGCCGCGAGGGGCGCGCACCTCGTGCGGAAGCTGCTCGGGCAGGGCGCGCACCTCCTGCACGCAGACGACCTGCGCGCGGGCGCCCGCCAGCCAGTCGAGGAAGCCCTTGCGCGCGCACGCCCGCAGGCCGTTCACGTTCCACGAGGCCACACGCAGGCGCTTGCGTCGTCGAGGCATGACCGCGCATTATGCCCGCCCCGCCCCCAGCCGAAGCAACACCCCCCCGCGGCGTGCCGCTTGGAGGAGGACCTGGCCCTGAACGAAGCGAACCAAGCGCGCGTCGCGGCCGTGCGGCGCTGGTGCGAGGACACGGTCACCCTGCGCCTCGACGCCGCCCCGCCCCCCTTCGCCGCGGGGCAGTTCGTCCGCCTCGGCCTTCCCACGAAGGGACGCCCCCTCCTGCGCAGCTACAGCATGGCCTCCGCCCCCGGAGAGCCGCCCGAATTCCTCGTGGAGCGAGTGCCCGGCGGCGCGCTCAGCCCCCGGCTCTGCGCGCTGAACCCCGGCGCAACCCTCCTCTGGGACCCGCGCCCCGCGGGACGCTTCACCCTGGAGCGCGTCGGCTCCGGAGAGAGCCTGTGGCTGGTCGCCACCGGCGCGGGCCTCGCACCCTTCGTGTCCATGCTGCGCAGCGGGGAGCCCTGGCGGCGCTTTCGCCGCGTGGTCCTGGTGCACGCCGTGGCCCACCCGGGCCAGCTCGCCTACCGCGAAGAGCTCGCCGCCCTCGGCGCCGCCCGCGGAGACGGCTGGGCGTCCCTGGCGCGAACGGGCGCAGATGCGACCCCCGAGGCCCTGGCCGCCGCCCTGGCGGACGGACGCCTCGAGGCCGCTGCCGGAGCTCCCCTCGACGCCCGCGCGCAGGTGCTCCTCTGCGGCGACCCGCGCGTCCTCGACGCCGCCCGCGCCGCCCTCGAGGCGCGCGGCTTGCGCAGGAACCGTCCCCGGGCTCCGGGGCAGATCACCAGCGAAAAGTACTGGGCCTGAGCGCCTCGCGGGTCGCCCGAATTGCCTCCGCGCACCCGGCCTGGCGGCGCGGCGCGCGCAGGGCGCGAAGGCCAGCCGGCCAAACCTCATGCCGACCGCCCCTCCGTCCCGAGACCCCGCCTCCCGACCGCCTCGGCGGGTAAGGTGCTCTGCATGGTTCCTCGCCGCTGCGGGCTCGCCTTGGGCCTCTGCTGCCTCGCCCTGGGAGTGGCGAGAGCGGAGGAGGAGCCCCTCTCCGCTCGGTCGCCGCTCGCCTGGCCGCCACGGCTCGCGTTGCTCGACCTGCCGCCCGGCCCGGATCCCCGTCCCGCCCCGCCCACCGCGGGACGAAGAGGGGCCGGCGTCCTCGAAGGCGAAGCCCCGGCGCAGAGCGCGATCGACGCCGACCGCCGGCAGCGGCAGGTGCCGCGCTTCCGCCTGGAGCTCTCGGGTCGTGCGCTGTCCCTGATCGACGCCCGCTTCAAGCTCGGGCCCAAGGGACCCCGCACCCACACGGTGCGCGTGCACCGCGAAACGCACCTTCCGCGCGTCCCGCACCTGGGCTACCGCGTCCTCTTCGACGCGCAGGTGCACCGCGACTGGCTGGTGGGCGCCACCTTCGCGCAGCTCCTCGTGCGCGGCTCGCGGCGCAACATTCACCGCGACGGCCTCGCCGTGGGCGGCCAGGTCGTGGACCGCGACGCCCACGGCGACGCGAGCATAGACCTCAGCGTAGGGACCTTCTTCGTCCGCTACGTCATTCTCGACAACGACCGGATTCGGCTCTCCTGGGGAACGGGCGCCCTCTTCGCCCGCTTTCGCTTCCGCTTCGACGGCGGACCCGGCGAACGCCTCGACGACCAAGCCGACGTCTGGTTCGGCCCCACCCTGGACTACCTGATCCAATTCCGCCTCTTCGGCGAGGTCCACCTCTACCTCGAGAGCGTGTTCGCCGTCCTCGCCCCCGCCCGCCTGGGCGCCTACGTCTCCGAGTTCCGCTTCGGCCTCCGCTACGGCCTCGGCGGAGGGCTCGAACTCCTCCTCGCTCTGAACAGCTTCAGCGGCTCCCTCGACGAGTACCGCGACCTGTGGGGCGGGCGGCGCACCGGCGGACACCGCTTCGAGCGCGCCTCCTGGACCAGCTTGGGCGGCGAGGTGGGCCTCTCCTGGCGCTTCTGACCGGGCGCCCGGCCGCGGAGCCGAGCGGCCCACGCCCCTCAGCGGCCTGCCTCCCAAGCGAAGCGGCGAAAGCCCACTACGTCGGCGTAGAACTTGAGCACGCCCACCCGGCCGGACAGGGGCGCGGCGGTGGCGAAGGGCGCCGCAGGAACCCCCTGGACCGTGGCTCGAAAGCCCCCCTCCTCCACCTCGACTTCGAGGCGCGTCCACCCAGTGTCCGGAAAGCGAACGCGCTCCTGCTGGAGGAGCTCCCACCCCCCGTCGCGCAGGCGGGCGTAGCGAAGGCCCTTGGGCCAGGCGCCCTCGCGCTCGCGAAGGCTCTGCGGGCTCACGCCCTCGTCTCCGGGGGGGAGGTCCTCGGGGCAGTGGTAGACGTAGACCAAGAAGCCGTCCCCGGGGCGCTCGAGGGCGAAGAACAGCCCCCCGAAGGCCGTCTGCTGGGTGCAGTCGAGCTCGATCTCCACCGAGAGGCGGTAGGGGGGCGCAAGCCTCCCCGCGCCGCGATGCGCGAGGCCGGCGAAGCCGTAGGGGCCCAGACCGACCAGGCGCCCCCGCAGGACGCCCCCCTCCTCGAGCCGCCAGTGGCCGCCGAGGTGCGGGGACCACTCCTTCCAGACGGCGGGGTCGGAAGGACCGAGGCCTCCGGCGCTCATTGCGCGCAGGTAGCGCAGCCGCTGCGCGTCCTGCCGCGAGGGCCCCACGGGGGAGCGAGCGGCGACCTCCTCCAGCACGGCGAGCGCCTCCTCGAAGCGACCGAACTCGGCGAGCAAGTGCACCCGCAGGCGACGCAGTTCCAGCGAACCCGGGTGTTCGCGCAAGGCCGCTTCGACCGCTGCCAGCGCCTCTCCGGGGCGGAGGGCGTCTCGGTAAATGGCCACCGTCTCGCCGAGGACGCGGGCCTCGTCGGCACGGGCTCGGTCGAGCTCCCGCCGCACCACGCCGAGGCGACTCGCGTCGACGCCGGCCTCCGCCGCCGAGGCGAGCTTCCCTTCGGCGGCGCCGAAGTCCCACTCGCTGGCCAGCTCGCGGGCGCGCTCGAGCAAGGCCTCCACGGCCCGCCGGTCCCCTTCCGTCGGCGCCGGCGCCCCGCCCTGCGCCGGGTCGAGCGCGGGATCGACCGTGGGGGCGGCGGCGGGACCGACCGCGGGGGTGGGAGCCTCCGGGGAGCCGGGTCCTCCACCGCCCGCGGACGAAGAGGGCCGGCCCGGGCCCGACCCCGGGCCGAGAGACGACGCCGCTCCGCTCCCCGGCGCCGGGCCCGCTCCCGCCGCGGGTCCGGTGGAGACCCGTGGGGCGGGCTCCGCCGGCGAAGCGGGCGGCTCCCCCCCCTCGCCCGCGCTCGCCGCGCTGCCCCCGCCGACCGGCGCCGACGGGGCGCCCCCGCCGAGCGCCAGCAAGAGGAGCAGCGCGACCAACCCGCCCGCGCAGGCC
>RFHU01000047.1 GCA_003695705.1 Planctomycetota bacterium | reverse complement strand
GGGGGAGGCGGGGTCGGTGGCGAGCGGGGCGACGCCGCGCGCGCGCGTTCGCTCGAGCGCGAAGGCGCTCGGAGCCCAGGCGGTCGCCTCGAGGGCGAGGGCCAGCGGGGTCGCGGGGAGGGCTTCGACGCTGCGCGGTCCGCGGCGTGCCGCCCGCGCCGCGGCGCGGGCCCGGGCGGCGACCCAGGGGTCGAGGGCGGCGGCGAGGGCGAGGCGCAGGGCGCCCCGCGAGGGCGCGCCCTCTCCCCGCAAGCGAGCGTCCAGAGCGAGGGTGGCCGCCGCGCGGGCGAGCAGCGCGGGCGAGCCGGGCCAGCCTTCGAGGCGCCGACCGGGCGGCCCGTCGCCGCGGACCCCGGGGACCTCCACGCTGAAGCGCCACTCCGTCGGCCGGCTCGCGTCCGCGCGCCGCAGGAGGACGACTGCCTCGAGGAGCGCGTCCGCGAGGGCGCTCGCCGCTTCTTGGTCCCAAGAGCGGCTGCTGAGGCGGAGGCGCAGATCGCCTTGCGCGCGCAGGAGGACGGAGGCCTCCCGGGGAAGGGGAGGCGGTTCGCTCCGGGCCTGGGCGGCCGCGCGCGGCGCTCCGGCCGCCGCGAGGGCGGCCGCGAGAAGGGCTTGGTCGGCTGGGCTCGCACTGCTTCGTTCCGCCAGCGCGCAGGCGGCGCGGAGGCGCCGCCGCGGGTCGCGGGCGGCCTTGGCCAGCGCGCGCGCGAGTTCGGGGAAGCGGGGGAGGGGGTCGCTCCAGGGGAGGCGCCCGTCGCGTGCGGCGAGGCCTTCGGCCAAGTCGAGGCGGGCCTGGGCCCGAGGCCCGGGCTCGCTCTTGGCCAGGCGCAGCCAGCCCGCGATGCGCTGGGCGGGGCGGCCCCACCACGTGGCGAGGAGCGCGCCCAAGGCGTCGAGCCCCTCGCGGTCCAGGTCGGGGGCGGGGCCGAGGGGCGGGCCTGCTCCGGCGCGAAGGAAGGAGAGCGCTTCGACCGTTGCCCAGGAGCGCGCGTAGGCCGGGACGTCGTCGCTTCGCTCGAAGACGCGCGGGTCGCCCAGGGCGGCGCTGGGCGGGAGCTGGCCCCGTGCGCTGCGGTCGAGGAAGCGGTCGGCCCAGCCGAGCGGCGGCCCCGGGACCAAGCCTGCGCCCTCCCAGCGCCAGGATTCGAAGCGGACCGCGACCCCTTCGCTGAACCAGCGCGGTACCTCGCCCAGGGCAAGCTGCACGGCGTCGTGGGCTACCTCGTGCTGAAGCATGGGCAACTCGTCCTCGGGGGAGAGGACGACGAGCCGGTCGCCGCCGAGGAAGACGTAGGCTGCGCCCGGCCGCTCTTGGCCCGTGGCGCGGCGGACGTAGTCCCGGCAGGTCTTGCGGTCGGGGAAGACGTGCACGCGCAGGCCGGAGGGCGAGGTGGGAGGCGTTCCCAGCGTCCGGCTCACGGCGGCGTGCACCGCCTCGCAAAGCGCCACGAGCTGCCCCGGGCGGTAGGGGCCGAGGGCAAAGACCTCGACGCCCCGGAGCCGGTCGCCGCGCGGGCTGATGTCGGGCAGCCGCTCGGGTCGCAGGGGGGGCGGCGGACCTCGCCTGGCCCAGAGCAGGACCGCCGCGAGCCCCGCGCCGAGCAGCCCGGCGAGGAGCAAGGAGCGGAGCGGCCTCACGGGCGACCTTTCGCGGGGGAGGGAGCGGATCCGATGCGGTGTCGCTCGGCAGGATCCCGGCGGCGGCTCCGCGCGCGACGTCTGCCCGAGGAAGGGGCTCGGGCCGGCCCCCGGCGGGCGAGGGCGGGACGCCGGGAGGTCTTCACGAAAGCTTGAGCAGGGCCTGTTCGCAGGCCTTGCGGACGGCGGCCGAAGGGTCGCCCTTCGCTCGGCGGCGGAGCTCTTCGATCGCTTCGGGCGAGGTGGCGCCGACGGCGCCCAGGGCGCGGGCGGCGGCCAGGCGCACGGCGACGGCCTCGTCCCGCAGGGCCTTGGTGAGCGTCGGCGTCGCGGGACGCGCCTTGGACCCGATTCGCCCCAAGGCTTCGGTCACCGCGCGGCGTACGTCCTCGTTGCGCGAGGCGAAGGCCTTCGCGAGGGCCGGCACGGCAGGTGCCGCCACGGGACCGAGAAGGCCCAGGGAGGCCGCCGCTTCGGCGCGGACGCTGCTGCGCTCGTCCGAGAGGGCCTTGGCCAGGGCCGGGACCGCGGGCGCCGCCGCCTCGCCGCAGCGGCCCAGGGCGCGGATGCAGTGCTTGCGCACGGTGCTGCTCTTGTCCGAGAGTGCGCGGGCCATGGCCGGCACCGCCGGTGCGGCGTCCTTGCCGAGCTTGGCCAGGGCGCGCGCTGCCTTGCGCCGAGCGCTGCGGCTCTCGTCGGAGAGGCCGTCGGCGAGCATGGGCACCAGCCCGCGCAGCAAGGCGCGCAGGTGCTCGCGGGCGGCCTCGCGGCGCTTCGGATCTTGCAAGGCGCGCGAGAGGGTGACTTGCGTCTCCGTGAAGAAGTCGGTCAGGAACTGCGCGGCGTCGGCGCGGCGGTCGCCGTCGGACCCTTCGAGGGCCGAGAAGCACTCTTCGAGGGTCCGGATCTCGTCCTGTGCGCGGACCGTGGCCGGCTGGGCGACGAAGAGGAGCGCAGCGAGGCAGGGTACGAGCTTGTTCATGGGCGGGGCTCCGGCAGGGGCTCGGCGGGGGAGGGAATGGGGTGCGAGGTGTTCACGACGAGTCGGCTCCGAGCTTGCGCTCGAGGCGCTTTCGCAGCGCCGCCTTGGCGCGAAAGATCAAGGGGCTGACCGCGGTGACCGTGGTCCCGAGGGCCTCGGCGATGTCCGCACAGCTCCGGCGCTCCACGAAGCGGAGCTGCAGGACCAAGCGCATTCGCTCGGGGAGCTCGGCGAGGGCGGCGCGAACCTGCGCGCGACGTTCCTCTTCTTCGCTCCGCGCCGCGGGGTCCGCGTCCCGAGCGGCGTCGCTCGGAGCGAGGGCCGTGTGGGCGTGGCGGACTTGCTGGCGCTGGGCCTGCAGGTGCACGTTGCGGGCGATTCCGTAGAGCCAGCTGGCGAAGGGCGAGCGGCCGTCGTAGGTGGCGAGGGAGCGGTAGGCGCGCAGGAAGGTCTCCTGCACGCCGTCCTGAGCGGCGTCGGGGTCCGCGCCGCGCAGGGCGAAGAAGGCGAGGAGCGTGCGGGCGTGGGCCTCGACCAGGGCGGCGAAGCTCTCGCGGTCTCCTGCCTGGGCGGCCTGGACGAGCTGCGCGACGCGCTCCTTGGGCAAACGCGGGCTCAATCAGCGCGCTCCTCCCTGGCTGCGGACGCGGGCTTCACCGACTCACTCCTCTTCCCACCAGGCGTCCTCGGCGGGGAGCAAGCTCCCAAAGGGGGGCATGTAGGAGAAACGGTTCGCGAGCGGGATCCAGGCTTCCGGACGCGGTGGACCGGGGCGCCGGAACATGCGCCGGAGGGCCTTGAGGGCGGGATCGCGAACGTCGGGGTTCCGCAGCAAGCGGACCAAGGGCTGGGCGATGCGGCCCGAGGGCGGCAGAGCGCCAAAGGTGGCGATGACCTCGCGCAAGAGGCGAGGGTCGCGCGAATCGGCAAGGACCTCCAGGCCGAGGACCACCAGTGGACGGAGCGGAACCCGGGCTGCGGAGGCGCGTTGCCAGGCGGCGAGGCGCTCGGCGGGCTCCTCGGCCTCGACGAAGGCGTCGATGGCGTCGAGGGCGTCGGCGATGCGAGGCTCCAACTCGTCCCACACTTTGGCCCACAGTTCGGCGGTGTAGCGTTCGGTCCGCCGTCCGCTGAGTGTGGCCAAGCAGCGCTGGAGGGCGACGGGGTAGCCCCGGGGCGGGGGGCGTTCGGATCGCTCCACCGCTTCGAGGCAGCGAACGAGCACGGGAATGGCGCTCGGATCCAGGCTAGCGCGCAGCGCGTCGACGAGCGGGATCCGCTCGCGGAGGCTCAGCCGGGGGTCCTCGAGGAGGGGGAGCAGGGGAGCGGGATCGAAGGGCCAGCGCGCTGCCGCCAGGGTCCGTGCGAGTTCGATGGCGCGTTCGGGCTGGGCGCGGGGGTCGACGTCGGCGAGGAGCCGCTCCGCTCGGGCTCCGTGGCCGAGGGCCAGCCACAGGGAGGGGAGCAGCGGGGACCCTTCTCCGCAGGCGGCTTCCCAGCGGCGCAACAACTCCGGGCGGTCCTCGACGTCCGCGCGGGCGTAGAGGGTAGAGAGGAGCCGCAGCCCGATCCGCTGGCGGCTGGCCGAGGGGTCGCGGGCCTGCGCGAGCGCGACTTCCTCGAGGATCGTGTTGCCCTCCTCGCGCTCGACCAGGCGCAGGGCGCAGGCCTCGGCCACTTCCTCGCTGGCCGTCCCGAGGAGGGCCAAGCGAAGGAGGGAGGTGGGGAGGAGGGAGGCGTCTTCCGCGTCCTCTGCGCGGGGGAGGAGCCGGTCGCGGTGGGTGGAGGCCAGGGCGCGCAGGAGGAGGGCGTTGGCGCGGGCGGAGTCGAGGGTGGCGAGGGCGGCGGCGAAGTCGGCGGCGGAGGCGAAGAGGGCGGAGCGCAGCGCAGCGGCCTCCTCCTCGGAGGGGCGGGGTGCCTTTTCGAAGCCGGCGACCTCGGCCTCGGGAAGGACGAAGGCCGCGTCGCCCAGGTCGAGGTGGGCCCGCCCGCGCACCACGCGCAGTGTGCCTTCGACGGTCACGGCGTCGCCTCCGGCGCCGAGGACGACGCGCCCGTAGCGGCGTTTGGTCTTTCGGTAGGCCTCGGCGAGCGTCTCCGCCTCCGCGGCGCGCACCGCGCCCTTGGCCACGTAGCGAAGCAGCCACGAGGCGCCGATCTCCTGCGCCGTCGCTGCAGCGACGGCGCGTCCTTCGCTGCCGAGAAGGGCGCGCGCGACGAGCGCGTGCACCACGCTCTGCGGCCGGCCGTCGAGGAGGCGGCGGAAGCGTTCCCGGGAAGTCCAGGCCTCGTGCAGGCCGGGCGGCCAGAGGACGTCGGCGTGGGGGAAGTACTGCTCCACCTTTCGAATGGGGAGCCGGAAGGTCCCTTCGGGGTAGCGGAGGTAGAGATGGTCGCGCCCCTCCGAGACCTCGCCGCGGAGGCGCCGGCCGTCCACGAGGAGGACGACGGCAGGGTGGTAGGCGCGAGCGGGCGGCTCGGGGGCGGCTTCTTGGGCGGAGGCGAGGCCCCCCGCACCGAGGAGCGTGGCCAGGAGCGGAGCGAGGGTCGTGGAGCGGGTCAATAGTCTGCCTCCTGGTCTCGCCCGGTGAGCGAGACGGGTTCGTCTCCGGTGACCTTTCGCAGGGCGGCGAGGAAGTCTTGTTCGTTCTTGCGGGGCTTCAGGCGGACGAAGTAGACGAGTTCGTAGAGAAGGCCTTGGCGGACGAGGCTCACCGACACGCGCCGGCGGTCCCGCAGGAACTCCGCGAAGCACGGAGCGAGCTCCTTTTCGTGGTCGCGTTGGCTGTCGATGCGCAGTCGCAGGACCTTGACGCCGGGTTCGCGCGAGCCGTAGCCCAGCGCTGCGATGAGGAACACCAGGGCGCTCACCGAGACGGTGAAGAAGACCGTGAGGCTCACGAAGCGACAGCCCGCTCCCATGCCCACCCCCACCGCCCAGAAGATGAACGCCAGGTCGCGCGGTTCCTTGACCGCCGTGCGGAAGCGCACCACCGAGAGGGCGCCGACCAGGGTGAAGGCGCGGGCGAGGTCGTCGCCCACGATGAGCGTGACGAAGGAGACGATGACCGTGACCAGGATGAGGACGGTCACGAAGGGGCGCGAGTAGTCGATCCCCTTGTGCGTGCGTCGATAGACCTCGCTCACCACCAGACCGCAGGCCACGGCGCAGGCGAGGCTCACCAGGAAGTCGGTGGGGGTGAGGCTCAGGGGACCTTTCCAGCTCTCGGCGAGCCGGTCGAGGAGGTCAGGCATGGGAGGTGGGCTCCGCGGGGTGGGGGAGGCGGGGGAGGGTGCGCAGGCCCCGTTCGCCGCGGGCGCGCTCGACCGCCAAGCAGTATTTGGAGATGCTCTTCCGTTCGGCCCCGATCCTACGCAAGAAGGCGCCGGCGTCGGAGGGGACGGGGCCGGAGCACTTGAGCTCGAGGATGCCCGGTCCGCGCAGCTCCGGTTCGAGGAGCGGCAGGGAGTCGGCGTCCTCGCGCAGGAAGGTTTCGGGGAGGTCTTTGCCCCAGCACACGAACTCCCGGTCGAGGGTCAGGCGCAAGGCGGGGTCGTCCGCCCACAGATAGGCCGTGCGCACGTAGCGGGTGATGACGGCGGGACGCAGGTCTCGGAGCGCGAACTCCCGCAGCAGGCGCGCAGCGGCGGCGTCGCGCCGCTCGTCCGCCGCTCGGCGCAGCGGACGAAGGTCGCCGCGCGCGACGGCGGCGAGGTCCCCGGCGTCGAGGTCGCAGCGGCGCTTGGCGATGCGGCGGCCGTGCTTCAGCTTGGCCTCGAGGAAGCCGGTTCGGTCGCGGTCGTAGCGGCGCAGGCGCACCTTGCAGCGCTGCTTCAGCCCCTCGACCTTCTCGAAGTAGGCGTCCCAGCGAGGCGAGTCGAAGTAGAGGCTAATTACCGTGTAGCTGGGCTCGGTGGGCTTGGCTCCGTGGGGGTCGGGGAGGAGGAGGCTGCCGAGGGCGGCGATGAGTTGGGCCCAGCCGGCTTCGGCCAGCCAGAACTTCAGCTCGTGCCGGGGGGTGGTCGTGGTTGCGTGGCTCACACGCCCTCCGGGCGCCAGGCGCCGCTCAGCAGGTAGAGGACCGCCAGGGCGGGGAGGGCGAAGACCCAGCCCGGGGCGGCGGCGCGCGCGTGCGGGGCGGGCTCGCGCGGCGCCGCCTCGCGTCCGGGGGCAGCGGCGGGGGGCCGGCCGGCGTGCGCTTGGGCGAGGGCGGGGTGCTGCCGGCGCAGCAGGGGCGGATCG
>RFHU01000046.1 GCA_003695705.1 Planctomycetota bacterium | reverse complement strand
CCCCCGCACCGCCCCCGGCACCGCTCGCCGGGCAAAAGCCTGGGACGGTCCCCCCCCGCGCCGCGTCGACCCTACTTGGTTTCGCGGTCGACTTCGGCGCCGAGGCCGACGCGGCGGAGCAGCTCGCGCCGCTTCGCGTCGAAGAACTTGCGGGAGAGCTTGGGGGCAGGGACGGGGGAGATGGGGACCTGGCCGATGACGTCGGGGACCTCGAGGCCTGCGCGGCTGTAGAGTTCCTTCGACCACTCCTGGAAGCGGAGGAGGATGATCGAGATCAGCCAGTCGCCGATGGTGTCCGCCTTCTCGTCGATGGGGGCGATGTATTGGTCGTTGAAGTCCCGGTGCCGCTTGTGGAGCTTGGTCAGGCCCGGAATGAGGGTGCCCTCGGCAAAGGCCAGATACGCGCGCGCGTTGAAATACCCCGAGGCCTTTCCGTACTTGGGGTTGTCGACGAGCTGCTGAGCCTCGGCGTCGTCCTTCACGAAGCCCATTTGCTTGAGCCAGCGCTTGTAGTTGGCCTCGTTGATGCCGCGCCCCTCGCGAAAGAAGGAGCGGCCGGCGTCGGCCACCGCGCGGTAGAGCTCGTCGCGGAGGGAGAGGACTTCCTTGCAGAAGACGAGGTAGTGCGACTTGACCTTGCTGGCCTGCCGCTGGCGGTCTTCCTTGGTGCACACCCCGCCGGGCCCGGTGCCGACGGAGGTGTACTTGCGCCGTTGGATCCGCGAGTAGACTTCGATCTGGCTGTCGCTGAGCCGCTTCTTCCAGCGCCGTTGCAGGCGCTTGCTCTGCTTGCCGAGCTCGAAGAGGAGCTCGAGGCTGTAGTTGCCGTAGAGGAGCTTCTTCGAGTAGGGCCCGAAGGTGGTCTTGAACTTCTCGCCCACGACGGCGATGTGCCGCATGCCGTTGGGGACGGTTCGGCCGTCGTAGCGGAGCTCGACCTGCACGGTGGCCTTGTCGGGTACGCCCTTGGCGATGCCTTCGACGACGAAGGTGTTGCCGGCGTTGGTAGGGACCTGCTCGAAGCGCAGCACCTGGAAGGACTGCAGTAGGCGCGTCTCCTCGTCTTGGCGGTTGGTGGGGCCGAGGGCGCCCGATTCGGTGCCGGCCTCCACCTTGCCAACCTTCCACTTCTTGTAGTCGACGACCTCGATGGTGGTGCTGGCGCTGCCCTGGCGCGCGATGCTTACCTCCACCCGCACCCGCTTGTTGGGGCGCACGCTGTTGGGAATGATGATCGTCACGTAGTCGAAGGAACTCGCCACGACGAAGGCCTTCTGCCCGGCCACGGTGACCTTGAGCTCGTCGTGGGTGCAGACCGCCTTCTTGGGGTCCGCGCCTTCGGGCGGCTTGGGGCACTTGTGGAAGTTGCGCCCCACCAGGTTGATGACGCCGCCCTGGGGGGCTCGCGTGGTCGGCTGGTTGTTGCCGTCGGTGACCCGCTGGATCACGGGTCGGCGGTCCCGGCGCTGGGCCCAGGCCGCACTCGGAGCCAGGCAGAGAGCGGCGGCGAGGCCGCAGAAGGGGAGGGTCTGCGCGAAGGTCATCAGTTCACCCTCTCGGAGAACAGGATCTCGGGGTTGGGCAGCATGAAGGTCAGGTCCACGCTGTCGACCACGGGGGAGGCCACGGCGAAGCCGCCAGGGTAGTAGCCGGCCTTGAGCCCCTGCCCCGGCTGGTACTTGGCCGCATCGATCACGATGTCGTAGACGAGGCGGTCGCCGAGCTCGACGACCACGGGCTCGCCCTGGTCGTCGACGAGTTGGAAGCCGGTCTTGGTCGTGGGTCCGGTGATGGCCCCCATGATCGCCTCCCAGTGCGCCGGACCGCTGGGCGTGGAGAAGTCGTACTTGAGGTTCCCGTCCTTGTCGTAGACCTGGAAGGTCAGGGTGATCTGCCCGGCGCCGTTGGGCTGGCGGGCTAGGTTTTGCGCGCCGCCGTCGCCGCTCCGCGTGCTGTAGGCGGTGGGCAGGTAGCCCGTGAAGCTGATGGAGCCGAGGGCCAGGCGCCGGCTGTCCGGGGGGAAGTAGGGGGTCAGGTCGAATTCGTTCCGCCAAGCGCCTTCCCGCTCGTAGTGGCCGGTGAAGGAGATGCTGTTGCTCCCGCCGAGGCCGTCGAAGAAGCGGACGTCGTCGATGGTTCCGTTGGCCGGCAGGTTGGCCTCACGGCTGTACTTGAACAGCCCGGCCCGCTGGTTCTGGTCGCGCCAGATCGAGCCCACGCTGATCATGTCCTTGGGCTGGGCGCGCTCGTCGTTGTCGCCGCCGGCCTTGGCGTTGAGGCGTACGAAGGCGGGGACCAGGTCGGTGGGTCCGAATCCGGGGGGCGGGATGATGGCGCCGGGCGGCGTGGAGGTGGGGTCGTAGCCGCCCACGGGCTTGTAGGGGTCGCCCACGGGGTTCTTGCGCAGTGCGCCGGTGACGTCCTCGGTGTCGAGCCACACCTTGAGGTCGCCCGCGTCGTCGTCCCAACGGATGGCGATGTGGTGCCACTCGCCCTTGCGCCAGTGCTGGAGCCGCTCGCGCGGGACCCACCAGTCGATGCGTGCGTGGGCGATCTTGCGCCAGGGGGAGTTGGGGTTGCTGTAGTTGTCCAAGAGCTCCTTGGGGGGCCAGGTGTACTGCTGGTCGGTGCGGCACTTGTTCCAGTAGACGGAGATGGGCATGAAGCCGCCGTTGACCGGATCGGCCACCCAGGGCTGTTCCTCCACGCCGTTGTAGGGCGGGGTGACCTGGCTGGAGACGTTGAAGTCGGGCGGCGCTCCGCACACTTCGTAGTAGAGGCGGGTGATCCGCAGGTCGCCCGAGGTGTTGCGGGTCACGAACATTTGAGTGCCGCGGCACCAACTCCCCGGCGTGCCGGAGGCGTCGCTGAAGGCGTGGTCGTTGCGCAGCACGTGCGAGACTCCGAGCAACCCGCAGAAGCGCTGGTCCATCTTCTTCTTGCCGGGGGTCGTGTCGTTGATGTAGTTCCCGTTGACGTCGCGCGCCGCCCAGTCGAATTCGGGCTTGTACCAGAAGGAAACGCCGCCCTTGAGGACCGGGGCCACGTTGCCGCCCTCGTCGGGGTTCCCGGGACCGGGCGGGGTTGCGCCGGTGGGATTGATGTCCAGGTTCGAGGCGCCGCGGCGCCGAGGGTCGAGCCCAGCGAAGAAGGTGATCCCGCCCGAGACCGTGTCCTGTCCGGCCCCGGTGAGGAAGACTTCCTTGTTCCCACCGGCCCGCGCGCCCGAGTCGGAGGCGCGATACCACAGGTTGCTGGGGCGCAGCGCGGTGTTCAGGTAGCCGTCGGGAGTCAGCACGAGCGTCTGCCAGAGCTCCTCGCCGTCCATGGGCGCCGAGCCGCCCCAGATGTGCCCGAAGTTGTTCGTCGCCGGGGCGGCGTCCAGGTAGGGGAAGCCCCAGCGGTTGCGCACTCGGCCGTTGACCGGAGAGCCGGGCGAGGGGTTGTTCCACTGCTTGCCCGAGGTGTCCGCCTCAAGGACGTCGAGGTTGGTGTTTCGCGCTTGCCCGGGCAGTTCGACGCGGCGGTCTTGCAGGAGCAGCTCGAAGTGGGGCGGCGTGCTGTCGTTGAGCACGGCCATGTCGACGACCGCGGTGCTGTCCGTGCGGCGGGTGCTCGGCTGGACGAGGGTCTTGAGCTGCAGGTAGCCGTATTTCTTGGAAGGGGTGAGGTTGCCGGGAGCGCGCGAGGAACTCCAACTCTTGTAGAAGTTGGCGAGGTCCTGTCCGGCGAGGCCGTGCGCACGGGGGTCCCAGTAGATCTTGGGGACGGGGTAGGTCTCGATCTCCTCGCGGTCTTCGAGGTAGCCGCCAAAGGCGTTGGGCCCGCCGAATTGCTCGAAATCACGCTGGGTGCGGTGGCTGACCGTCTCGAAGAGCTTGACGACGGCGCGCACCTTCGCCTGCGCGAAGATCGTCCGGTCCGTGAGTCCGTCGCCGTTCTCGTCCTTCTGCTCGTTGACGTCCACCGGGGTGGACCCGAGCACTTCGCCCAGGGCGGTGACCTCGAAGACCCCCTTCGGCGCGAAGCAGAACTCGTTGGTCTGCCGCATGCGCATTTCCTTGTTCGGGTCGCTGTCGGGGCGCCGGGGGTCCATGTAGAGCAGCCCGCCCTTGTCCACGTTCAAGGACACCACCGGGTCGGGGTTCCAGCTGGAGAGGCGGGCGTTCGGGTTGCAGTTCGCCTTGATCAGGTCGCGGACGCACTGGTGGAACCAGCCCACGAAGCGGGGGTCCGACTTGATCTGCTGCTTCTCCGCCTGGCTGAGGGGGGTCCCGTTCAGGTCGGTCATGACGAGGTCGGTGGCGTTGGGGTCGGGGAAGACCTTGCGCCCGTTGGAGTCGGTCCAGTTCAGCACCGCGGGGGTCAGGGTCTGGTCGAGCCAGGCCTCCCACTCGGCGTAGGAGCGGAAGGGGTTGGTCTGGACGTGTTGCCAGATGAGCCCCGCGAGGCGGTAGGCACCGTCGATGTCGGGCGGGTCCGCAGCACCCGGTCCCGAGCCCTTGTAGCCGATCGGATCGAAGTAGACGACCACGCCCTTGGCCTGGTATTCCTTCTCCTCCTTGATGTCTGCGTTGCCCGGCGGCACGTAGTGGTAGCTGGTGCCCTCGTCGACTTCCTGCAGCCGCTGGGAGCGGGTCGCCCAGTCGCCCGAGTAGAAGAAGATGGCGCGGCCGGCGATTCCGGCCAAGTTGGCGGCGATGACCTCCTTGCTGGCCAGGTTGACGTTGATCGGGCTGCGGGGCTCGATCACCTTGACGTCCGCCCAGGGCTTCTTGCTCTGGTTGGGGATCTGCACCGGGGAGACGACGCGGCGGTCGACCCAGGACTTGGCGGTCACGTAGTCCTTGAGGAGTTCGTAGTCCTCCTCGGACTCGAGGACCTCGAGGAGCTCGGTCTTCGACTTGAACTCGCCGTTCTCGCGGGAGCGACGGAACTGGTAGATGGCCATGCCCCCGCGGTAGGCGTTGCGCGCGCCGCGCGGGTAGCGGGCGTGCAGGATGGGATTTCGCCCCGAAGGGGTCGTCGTCCCCGGCAGCGGCTTCTTGGAGAGGGCGACACCCAGGGCGTCGAGGAAGCGAATGTAGTTGAGGTCGTAGGTCTCGTTGCCGACCTGGGACTCTTCGTAGCGCGAGTTGAGGTTGAACTGGGTCTGGGTGTCGATGACCTTGATCTTGTACTGGTCGATGCCGTTCTGATCGTGGTAGGTGCGGGCGAGCACTGCGGCGAAGGAAGCTCGCCGGCGCTCGATCTGCGCCAGGCTCTGCCCGTTGGCCAGCGCGTCTCGTTCCTCCTGGGAGCCGGGGCGGAGGTGCGTCGACAGCTCGAGGGGCAGCCCGTATTCGCCACCCGCGTAGACCCAGCTCTCGTCCACCGAGGAGTAGGGCTTGGACGAGACGTCCAGCTTGAGCTGGGTGAGGGCGCGCCGCAGCCCTCCCTCGGCGATGAGCCGCGCCCGCACCCCGTCGACGTAGTTGGTCGAGGCGGCGGACTCGAGGGTCATGAGCCGCGCGAAGGTGAGGCCCAGGATGGAGAGCAGGGCCAGGATGCCCAGGGCGACGATGAGCATCGAGCCGCGCTCGTCGTCGCGCGCGGTCGGGGCGTACCAGCCCTGCTGCCCTCGTTCGCTCGGTCCGTGCGTGGCGTCCATGGTCGAACTCCTCATGGCGAGCAGCCGCTCACCCTATCACGTGTGTTGCGTTTTCCTCGCGGAGCGACGAGCGCCGCGCTTCGGCCGCGGCGGCGCGCTCCACACGAAAAGACGCCGGCCCCCCCGTGGTGGGGGCCGGCGCGTTGACCTTTCGTCCTGGCAGGGATCCGGTTCAGGGGACGTCGAAGTAGTTGCCGCCGGCGTCGCTGGCCACGCCCTGGCAGAAGGCGCGGTAGGAACCCGAGGCAGCGATCCCGAACACGTTGATGGTTGCGCCTTGGGTGTTGGCGTTGCGAATCACCCGCCGGTGGCCGCTCATGCCGCTCGCGCCGCAGTTGGGGGCGCCGTCGGTGAGCAGGACGACCATCATGTTGTCCTTGTCGCCCAGCGCACGGGCGGTGGCGGGCCCGGTGCCGGTGGCCCCGGTGGGTTGGAGCGAGTTCACCCAGGCGATGGCCGACTGCTTGTTGCCGTCGTCGGCGACCTTCATGTCTTGCGACCACTGCCGGCTGCCGCAGTCGAAGGCAATGATGTTGAACTTGAAGTTGTCGGAGAGGCCGGAGATGGAGCGGGTCAGTTCCGCCTTGGCGCGAGCCATGCGGGGGCCGCTGGCGGTGCGCCCGTCGGGGGTGGTGTAGGACTGCACGTCCCAGCCCATGGAGCAGGACTGGTCGATCACATAGAAGATCGTGTCGTTCTCGGAGTCGAGCTCCTCGCCGTAGAGGGTGGGCGGCGGGGTGTCGCGGGGGTCGTCGCCGTCGTCGTCGTCGGGCTCGATGGGCGTGGGCGGCGTGAAGGCGTTGGGGTCGGTGATCTTCGCCGGGGCGATGGGCAGGTCCATGTCCTTGTCGGCGTTGGGCTGCGAGGTAATGGGCGCCGGTGCGCCGGTGCCCGTTCCGCCGCCCATGGGCGGGGTTCCGCCGCCGGTTTGCTGGGCGGAGGCGAGGCCTCCCGAGACCAGGGCCGCGGTCGTGGCAACGAGCAGCGTGCGAATCAGCTTCATGGAAGGGCTCTCCTTGGGCTTTGGGAGGGACTCGGTCGCGGGTCCCTGACCCATTCACTCCTAGGGACGCAGCCCGCGCGGCGGATCTTGCGGTCCCGGTTCGCGGATTCGCTAAGCCGTTGTTTGGCATAGACTCTTGCTGGGGAAAAAGTTACGGCTGTCAACCTGCGTTGGCGGCGATCCGTAAGTGCGCCGGACAGGGGGGCGCGGGACGCGGGGGCGACGGGCCGGCGGGTTCGGGTCGGGGCAGGGCGCTGGGCCGCGGGCTCCGCGGGGGG
>RFHU01000045.1 GCA_003695705.1 Planctomycetota bacterium | reverse complement strand
GTCAGAGAGTGAAGCTCGTCGAGACGCCCGAGGGGGTCACGGTGAGCGTCCCCTGATTGGGCGCGGTGAAGGTGAGCGTCACCGTGACGCTGGGGCTGCTGTTGCGGGTCAGGGCCAGGCTGCCTTGGGTGATGTCCCGAGCGGTGGCGGTGATGCTCGCCAGCAGGTTGGTGAAGGTCGCGGTCCAGTCGCCGTAGCGCTGGCTGTCGATGCCCACCGTGCCGCCGAGTTGCACCGTGCCCCCGGTGGGGCTCCCGTTGATGGTGTAGGTGAGGCTGGGGGTCACGGTGACCGTGTCGAGGTTGGAGACCGCGGTCACGCTGCCGGTGATGCTTCCCGTGGCCGTCGAGCCCGTGGTCGTCACCGAAACGGTCACCTGACCGTTCAGGGTGGCGTCGCCTCCGCGAGCCGTCTGGACGCGCAGGTTGCTGAAGGTGACGGTCACCGTGGCGGAGATGCTCCCGGACGCCCCGCTGGCGGTGAAGTCGGCGGTGAGCACCCCCTCCACGGTGGCGTTGTTGACCACCGTCCCGGTGCCGAAGTCGAGGCTCACCGTGCCGTTCGTCGCGCTCCCCGTGGCCGTCACCTGGGGCGGGGTCTGGAGGGCGGTGAAATTCGCCGCATCGGCCTGGTTGAGGGAGGCCTCCACGGCGAGGGAAGTGAGGGCCCCCGTCGCCTGGGTGTTCGCGGCCACGGCCTGGCCCTGGTCCCCGTCGCTGACGAAGACGTCGCCCGAGTCGCCGCCGCAGCCGGCGACGAACAGCGATGCGGCGGCGAAGAGCGATGCGACGGCGAAGGCCAGTGGGCGAGGCGTCGAGCCGAGCGTTGCCGAAGCGGTCATGGGTCCTCCTCTGGATCCGAAGGGGCTCTGCCGAGCGCGCAGGCGAGTCGAGGGGCCCGGGGCGAAGGTCGAAACCGACCGCCGGGCCGGCGCCGCCCGACTCTACGCGATCTCTGCCGGATTCCGAAGACGCCTGGGCGACGGAGCTTCTTCACCTCCGGAAGGTCGGCGGGGAGAAATTTGCCGAATCTGGGACAATTCGCCCTTGCTCCCTGCCTGGGAACTACTTAGCGTGCGCCGATCCCCGGGTCGTCTTCCTCCCCGGGGCCGGAGGCCCCCCATGACTCCGCTCCGCCGCGCAGCGCGCGCTTTGCGCACCCCCGCCGCCGTCCTCGCCGGCCTGCTCGGTGCCTTCGCCGGCCCCGCCGCCGGCCAGAGCCCCGCCCCGAGGCCCGCCCCGAGCCCGAGGCAGGGCCCGGGGCTGCCCAACCGCCGCTACGCCCCCGGAGACGAGTTCACGGTCCTCTCGCGCATCGACGCCCGGCACGGCGTCCCCAGCGGACAAGGCTTCGTCACCTTGCACCGCGGCTACCTCCTGGTCGTCTTCTCCATGGACAGCGGCGGCGGCGGCGGCACCGGCGGCTTCGCCTTCCTCGACATCTCCGATCCCCGCCGCCCGCGCACGGTCTTCACCACCGCCGGGAACCCCGCCTACGACCGCGGAAGCCCCAACGACGCCCGCGACATCCGCGAGGCCCACAGCCTGAGCCTGAGCGGCGATGTCCTCTGCGTGCCCACCAACAAGGGCCGCGGCACCGGCGTGCAGTTCTGGGACATCGCCGACCCCCGCGCCCCCCGCAAGGTCGGCTTCCTCGCCCTCCCCGGCCTCTCCGGAGGAGACTACGCGCCCACGCCCTGGTGGCTCTGCTGGCAAGGCGGACGCTACGTCTACGTCGCGGGCACCAGCGCCGGCCTCTACATCGTCGACGCCAGCGACCCCGCCAACCCCCGCCTCGTGGACCGCGGCGGCGCCCCCAACCCCATCCCCGTGCAGCAGCTCGGCATCTCGCGCTGCAACGTGGTGTGGGCGGTGGGCAACCTGCTCCTCGTCGCCAAGGCCAGCGGCAGCGGCTTCTCCCTCCTCGACATCGGCGACCCCAAGAACCCCGTCCTCCTCGGAAGCCACCCTGGCTCGGTGGGCTACAGCTGCTTCATCAACGGAAACCGCCTCTACGCCGCCGACGACCCCGCGCGGGTCTACGACATCCGCGACCCCCGCAGTCCCACCCTCCTCGCCGTGGGCCCCGACGTCGCCGAGAAGGGCGGCTACGGCATGCTCCAGGACGGCGTCTTCCACTACGGTTCCTCGGACCGCTACGTCAAGCTCGACACCCGCAGCACGCCCTTCCGTGCCCTGGGCACCCTCCGCCCGCGCGGGGTCATCTACCCCGATTGGGACTTCGCCACCCCGCTGGGCAACCTGGTGCACATCGGCAACGACCACCCCTTCGGCAGCGTCCTCGCCGTCCACAGCATCGACCCCGACACCACCGGGCCCGAAGTCACGATGGTGAGCCCCCCCGACGGAGCCACCGGCCAGCCGGTGACCAGCCGCGTCGGGCTCACCTTCAGCGACCAGATCGACCTCCAGAGCGTGACCCCGAGCACGCTCGTCGTCCGCCGCCGCGGCGGCGCCCCCGTCCCCGGCCGCACGAGCCACCAGGGCGGCGTGGTCAACTTCTGGCCCGACCAGCCGCTCCTGCCCAACGCCGCCTACGAAGTCATCGTCCCCGCCGGCGGCCTGCGCGACTTCGCCGGCAACCCCACCCCCAGCGACTTCCGCTCCACCTTCTTCACCGGCACCGCCCAGCCCCAGACCCTCGTCTGTCGGACCGCCTCCCCCGGTCCCACCGTCGTCGGTCAGCCGGCGCTCTTCCAGGCCGGGCCGGTCCAGGGCGCCCCCGGCCCCTACTCCTACCGCTGGGACTACGGCGACGGTTCCCGCAGCCTCTGGAGCGCCAGCCCCGTGACTTCGCACACCTACGCGGCCCCCGGCCACTACCGCGTGGTCCTCGAAGTCAGCACCCCGGGCGGCGTGGGCTGGACCACCTGCGCCTTCACCCACACCGTCCACCGGCCCCTCGCCGCCGGCGCTCCGACGGGGTCGAGCACCCTCGCCCTCGACCCCGTGCGCCCCCGCGTGTGGACGGTCAACGCCGACAACGACACGGTGAGCGCCCTGGACACGAACACCCTTCGCAAGGTCCTCGAGGTCCCCGTCGGCCCGCATCCGCGCACCCTCGCCTTCAGCCCCCGCGACGGCCTCCTGTGGGTGGTCTGCCAAGACGACGCCAGCGTGCGCGTCCTCGACCCGGCGAGCGGCCGCGAGCTCGCCCGCATCGCCTTGCCGACGGCCTCGGCCCCCTACGGGCTCGCCTTTTCCCCCGCCGGAGACGCCGCCCTCGTCACCCTCGAGGCCACCGGCGCCCTCCTGGTGCTCGACCCGCGCTCGCGCCAGGCCCTCCGCACCATCTCGGTGGGACCCCGCCCCCGCGGCATCGCCGTCACCGCCGACGGACGCACCGCCCTCGTCGCGCGCCACGTCTCCCCCGCCCACCACGGGGAGGTGCGCCGGGTGGACGTCCCGGGCGGCTTCGTCGTGGACACCGTGCGCCTCGCCTTCGACCCCGGTCCCGACGCCGAGGACGCCGGCCGTGGTGTCCCCAACTACCTCGCCTCGCCGGCCATTTCCCCGGACGGGGCGCGGGCCTGGGTCCCCGCCAAGAAGGACAACACCGCCCGCGGCCTCTCCCGCGACGGCGTGCCCCTCAGCTTCGAGAACACCGTTCGCGCCATGGCCGCGCAGATCGACCTCGTCTCGGGGCGCGAAGACCTCGCCCGGCGCATCGACTTCAACGACCGCGACATGCCCAGCGCCGTGTGCTTCAGCCCGCTGGGCGACTACGCCTTCGTCGCCCTGCAGGGGAGCAACGCCGTCGAGGTGCGCGACGCCTACGACGGCACCCTGGCCCTCGCCATCGAGCGCGTCGGACGCGCCCCCCAGGGCGTCCTCCTCGTGGGCGACCGCCTCTTCGTCCACGGCTTCCTCTCTCGGAGCGTGGCCGTCTACGACGTGGGCCAGGTCCTCGCCGGGACCTCGCTTCAGGCCCCCGAGCTGGCCCGGGTGTCCACGGTCGCCAGCGAGCGCCTCTCCCCGCAAGTGCTCGCGGGCAAGCAGCTCTTCTACGACGCCTCCGACCGGCGCATGAACCTCGACGGCTACCTGAGCTGCGCGAGCTGCCACCTCGAAGGCGGCTCGGACGGACGCGTGTGGGACTTCACCGACCGCGGCGAGGGACTGCGCAACACCATCGACCTGCGCGGCAAGGCCGGCACGGCGCACGGCCCCCTCCACTGGACCGCCAACTTCGACGAGGTGCAGGACTTCGAGCACGACATCCGCGGCGCCTTCCGCGGCCGCGGCTTCCTCTCCGACGACGCCTTCCACGCCCTCTCGCGCAGCGACGCCTTGGGGACGCCCAAGGCCGGAGCGAGTCCCGAGCTCGACGCCCTGGCCGCCTACCTGCGCTCCCTGGACCGCTTCCCCGAGAGCCCCTACCGCGACGCCAACGGTCGGCTCACCCCGGACGGTCGCGCCGGGCGTGCCGTGTTCCAGCGCCTCGGCTGCGCCGAGTGCCACGGCGGGCCCCACTTCACCGACAGCCCCCTCGGCCGCCGCCACGACGTGGGCACCCTCGCGCCCAGCTCCGGAGGCCGCCGCGGCGGGCCCCTGGACGGCCTCGACACGCCCACCCTGCGCGGGCTCTTCGCCACCGCCCCCTACTTCCACGACGGTTCCGCCGCGACGCTCCGCGAGGTCATCGACCGCTCCGG
>RFHU01000445.1 GCA_003695705.1 Planctomycetota bacterium | reverse complement strand
GGGATTGGGGAGCGGGGTAGGAGCGCAGGCACGCCGGCCCGCGCCGCCACGCGACCCGGTGCGGGGTCGCGCCGTCGAACCAGGCCGCGGCCCGGAGCGCCCCGTGGGCGGCGCCGGCCAGGCGCTCAGCGAGGCTCGGCACGGGCGTCCTCGCTCGCGCCCAAGCGCGCCTCGAGGCGCGACAGGCGCTGCTCGACGTCGCCGAGGCGCTCGAGGACGCGCTCGAGGTCGGCGGCCGAGGGGAGGCGCCAGCGATTCCAGTGGTCTTCGAGCGCCCGGTCGGAGCGCTCCTTGGCTGCGCTCGAGGCGTCGAGGAGGCGCCCCACGCCACGGAGGAGGCCGGGGTCGCGCAGGGCGCCGTCCCACCAGCGGGAGGCGAAGGCTTCGCAGGTCTTTCCGAATTCTCCGAACATCAGCTGCTCCTTCGGGGTCCGGCCGGGGCCAGGGGCCGCGCGCCGGGCTGGGCGACCGAGCGCAGGGCCTCGGCCACCGCAGGGGGGTCTTCGAGCCAGGGGAGGTGTCCCACCCCCGGCAGCACCTGCAAGGGCGCGCCGAGGAGGTCGGCGGCGCGTCGCGCGTGCGCGAGGGGGACCAGGGGGTCTTCTTCGCCGTGGACCAGGACCGCCGGCGCCCGCACCTCGTCGAGCCGGCGGGGGAGGTCGTCGGCCAGCGCAGCGGCCGCGGCGCGGGCGACGCCCTCGTAGCCCGCCTCGCCGCGTGCGTGCGCGCGCAGGCGGCGCGCGGCGAAGGCGCGGGTCGCTGCCGTGGGGTGTCCGACCAGGGCGTCGAGCTCGCGCGCGAGCCGGTCGGGGCTCCGCGCGGCGAGATGCTCCTCTCGGAAGGCGTGGGCCAGGGCGGGCGAGGGCGCCGGGTCGAGGCCGCCGGAGGAGACGAGGAGGAGGCCGGTCACCTGCTCGGGCCGGTCGAGGGCGACGCGGAGGGCGAGGTGGCCCCCAAAGGAGCAGCCCCACCACAGCGCGCGAGCGAAGCCCTGGGCGCGGGCGAGCTCGGCCAGCTCGGCGGCCACCTCGGCGAGGCGGGCCCCGCGCGGGAAGGGGCCCGACGCGCCGAAGCCGGGCAGGTCGACGAGCAGCGTCGGCGCGCCCGTGCGGCGGGCCACGTCGAGCAGGTCGTCGTGCGTCGAGCCCAGCCCGTGCAGAGCGACCACCGGGCGCAAACAGGCCCGAGCCGGCAGGATCCTCCCGGCGAGGCGCCGCCCGGCCGGCGGCAGATAGTGAACGAACGAACGTTCACCGCGAGGGCGCGAGGAAGCGAGTGCGCTCACTGGGCCAGGACCTCCGCGACCCAGTCGTTGGCGCGCGGGTCGTAGACGAGCTGGAGGTGGTTGAGGAACAAAGCGTCCTTGCGGAGCAAGCGGGCGCCGCGGGAGGTGAGGGCGGCGGTGTCCCAGGCGCTGGCCACGAGGAGCAGCCCGTCGCTCGGCCCGCGCCGCTCGCCGACCATGCCCAGGATCCAAGGGGAGGTGCCGGCGAGGACGGCGAGCTCCACCTCGGGGTCGACGCCGTGGCGGGCGAGGTGCGCCATGAAGTGGCCCCCGTCGGCAATGGCTCGCTCGATGCCCAGGCTGACCGAGACCTGCCCCTTGCCGCCGTCGTAGGTCGTGTCCACGTCGACTTGGCCTTTGGCGCGGGTGCGCCCGTAGCGGCGATCCCAGCGGGCGAGCATTTGGGCCTGCCCCGGGAACGCGCCCTCCTTGTAGACGCTCTGCGCTCGCCACTCGGTCCACCGGCCGTAGTAGTAGCCGGCGGTGAAGCTCAACGGCGCGGCGACGCCGTGCTGGAGGATCCAGTAGTTGAGGTTGGGGTAGGCGAAGCTGACGTCGAGGCCTCCGTTCGGCGTGCCGAGCATGACGTAGCGGCGCACGTCGCCCCGGTAGCGCGTGCTCCACTCGCGGCCGGCGTTCGAGAGGTAGATGCGGGCGGACATTCCTCCCTTGCTGTGGGCGACCAAGTCGACTTTGGCGGCGCCGGTCACGTGGCGAACGCGGGCGATGGCGTCGGCGAGGAGCTCGGCCTGGAGGACGTTGTCCCCGTGGGGGTGCGCGAAGGTGATGGCGAAGACCGCGCGCCGGTCCGCGCTGAGGCGGGCCGCGAGGCCCGAATGGGGCTGCTCGAAGGGGCGGTCGGCGAAGCAGTGGTTCGCGGTGAGCCCGGCCCCGTGGACGAGGAGGACCGGGGGCAACTCCGGGTCGGCCTCCTTCCAGCCGCGCGCGTAGTGGAGGAGCGCCTGGGAGCTGGGCGGCGAGGCGTCGCCGCCGAAGGCCTCGACGATCTCGGGGAGGCGGTGCTCGAGGAGGGGGAGGAAGGGCTCTTGGACCAGCGCAGGGTGCGGGTCCTCGAGGCGTTCGGTGCGCTCCCAGCGCGTCGAGGAGAAGGAGGGAGGGGACTGCGAGGGGTCGAAGCGATCGGTGGCGGCGGCCGGGCCGGCGAGGGCGAGCGTCAGCCACGGCGCGGCGGCGAGGGCGAGCGGGACGCCCGCCGCGCGGGCGGGCGCGCCGGGGCGGGGGGCGCGAGGAAGGCGCCCGGCGCGGGCGGGCTTCACTTGGCTCCTCCGGGCGGGTCGAGGGGCACCCAGTCGACGCCTCCGTCGAAGCGGCCGGCGAGCAGTCGCTCGCCGACGAAGGCCAGGGCCGATGGCGCTTGGGCGAGGGAAACGACGCGCGGGCTGCGGTCGCCGTCACAGAGCAGCACGGCGGACTCGGCGGGCGCGGCGGCCGCCAGCAGGCCGTCCCGGCTCGCGAGGGCGCGAACCCATTCTTGGTGCGGCCGGCGGGGGAGGTCTCGGGGGCGCGGGCGGCGCTTGCGGACGTCCCAGCGGCGCAGCCCGCCGTCCCAGCAGGCGGTCGCGAGCGCGTCGCCGACGGCGCACACCGCGGTGAGTTCGCGCTCGCCGGCGACGACGCGGGCGACTTCCTTGCCCGCGGCGCGGGACGGGCGCTTCTTCGTCGCCCGGATCCTGCGCTCCAGTTTCCAGCCGCGGAGGGTGCGGTCCCAGCCGACGCTCCACAGGAGGCCGCGGGCGAGGGCGAGGCCGGTGACCGGTCCCTCGTGGCCTTCGAGGCGCCCGGCTTCGCCCTGGCCGGCGAGGTCCCAGGCGCGCACCACGCCGTCGCCGCCGGCGCTGAAGAGGAGTCCCTGGTGGCAGAGGAGGGCGCGGACGCCGCCCGGATGCCGGCCGAGGGAGCGGGGCGCCCCGCCGGGGTCCCCGGGCAAGAGGACGATGGCGCCGGCGTCCGTCCCGGCGCAGGGGCCCGCCGGGCTCTGGGCCAGGGCCGTCACCGCACCGCGGAGGCGGACGAGGACCTCGAAGGCCGGAGGGCGGGCGTCGAGGGCGTAGCGGCGGACTTCGCCGCTGGCCGCGCCGGCGAGGGCGCGGTCGGGGTCGAGGGGGAGGAGGCTGAGCACCGGCGCGGGCGCCTGGGCGGCCGGGCCGGACGCGCCGCCGCCCGCGCCTTGGGGACCGACACCGATGGGGCTGGCCCAGAGGAGGAGGAGGGCGAGCGCGAGGGGGTTCATCGCGGTTCGAGCCCCCGGCGGAGGAGGGCGGCGATGTCCGCGATGGCCTGCTTGTCGGAGCAGCCGTAGAGGCGGCGGACGCCGAAGATTCGCTCGATGTTGAACAGGTAGAAGTAGCTGATGGTCGCGGTCATGAGCCCGGCGATGGGGTCCACGTCGGGGGCCAGTTCCCCTGCGGCTTGCAGGGCGCGCAGGCGGGGGCCGAGGGCCTCCTCGTAGCGGCGGCGCATGCCGCCGAACAGGCGGCGAATGTGCTCGCCTTCGAGCTCGACCACGTCGACGTAGATCAGGCGAATGTAGTCCTCGAAGCGGCGCACGGTCTGGCGCGCGGCCTCGCCGAGGCGTTCGAGGTCTTCGAGGCCCTCGAAGGTGTTCAGCGCGCGGGCGAGGGGGGTGTCGGGGGCGGTGTAGCGGGCCTCGTAGTCGGCGAGGATGGCCTCGAACAGCTCGAGCTTGGTGCGGTGGTGGTTGTAGGCGTTGCCCAGCGAGACGCCGGCCTCGCGCGCAATCTCGCGCATTCCCGTGCCGTGGTAGCCCTGGCGGGTGAACAGGCGCACGGCGGCGGCGTGGATCTTCTCGCGGGTGCGGGCGGCGGACTCGGCGCTGGCGGGCACGGCGACTCCCGGGCTGGGGCGGCAGGCGGTGAACGTTCGTTCACTATCTGATCTGCGCGGGCCCGTGTCAAGTCCGAATTCCGAGCGGCGGGCGGGGCCCGCTCAGCGGGGGAACAAGTCGACGATCCAGGCGCCGGGAAGGTCGGCCCGGATCGCCTCGGCGGCGAGGTCGATCCACGGGCCGCAGCGGTCCTGCACGGCGGCGTCGCTGGTGGCGGCGACGTGGGGGGGTGCCGGCGCGGCGAGGAGGGCGTCGGGGTCGGGGACCACCTCGACGCTCCAGTCGAGGCCGGCCTCGCGCGCGTGCGCACGGATTCGGGCGGCCAGGCGTCCCGTGTTGGAGACCGGGGCGTCGAGGAGCCAGCGCGTGGGGACCGCGCGCCAGCCGCGGGCCGCGAGGCGCCGCTCGGCCAGGGCGATGGCGCGCGCGCTCACCTCGCTCAGCCGGTAGGTCCCGTGCACGCCGGCGAGGTCGCGCAGACCGCCCTCGCAGGTGCCGACGAGCACGCCGCCGCGCAGCGCGGTTTCGAGGGTGATGACCACGTTGAAGCCGTCGACCCACACCGCGGGGGGCGGCGGGGCGTCTTCGGGGACGCGCCGGGCGAGGCGCTCCCGCACGCCCTGGGCCTCGCTCGTCGCCCGGCTCAGGGCGAGGCGCTGGCGCTCGCGCAGTTGGTGCCGGTCGCCGACCAGCTTGAGGGCGCCTGGGAGGGCGTAGCCGCGCTCGCGCAAGAAGCGCAGCTCCTCGGCGGCGCGGCGCAGCGTGGGCAGGCGTTCGGGGGCGAAGAGTTCGCGGTCGCGGGGGTGCGGGCCTCCGCCGGGCATGGGCGCCTCCGGGCGCGTCGCGCAGGACTCGGAGCGAGGCGAGCGAGGCCTCGCCGGGCGAGGGGCTGCCGGCGCGGGGCGGGCGGCGGCGAGGCCTCGCCGGGGGTCAGTAGAGCGGCGGGATGAGCAGCTCGCGGCCCACGGTGAGGTGCAGGGGGTCGTCGATGCCGTTGGCCTCGGCGATGATCCGCCACTCGGCGGGGTTGCCGTATTCCTTGCCGGCGATCCAGCTCAGGGTGTCGCCTTCCTTGACCACCCGTCGCTTGGTGTGGTCGGGGGAGTGCCGCGGCTTGGCCTGGAGCTGCTCTTCGGGCGTCGAATACTCGACGAACTCGCACTTGGCGATGGCCCGCACCGGGGTGCCGTCCTTCTCGAACATGACGAAGCGCAGGCTCATGTTGCGGAGCACGCACTTGAACTGCAGCTTGTCCCCCCACCAGAAGAGCAGGATGGGCGGGCGGTGGAGGTCGGGGTTGACGAGCTGGAAGACCTCGAGCTGGTCGGTCCACTGGCGCACGTCGCGCTTCTCCCCTTCGAGCTCGTAGGCGTCGAAGAGGAGCTCCACGTTGAGGCGCATGGCGGCGCCGCTGGTCCACTCGTACTTGGGCGCGTCGAGGCCGTGGATGTTGTGCTCGGCCCAAGGAGCGGTCTTGGTGAAGGTGTACTCCTTGGGGTTGAAGCAGACCGTGAGGATGGTGCCGGTGTCGAGGTCCTTGATCTGCGCCTTGTCGAGACCCATGACGAAACTCCGTCGCTCCGCGCGCCCGCCGGCGCGCTTCGAATCCTAGTAGATCCCGCCTCGCCGCTCCCGCTCGATGATCAGTTCGCGCTTGATCTCGGCGTAGAGCTGGTTCACGAGCACGCTGAGGTCCTGCGGCGGCGTGGGCTGGTGGCTGGTCTCCAACCCGGAGTCCCGCTGGGCCTGCCCGGTCTGCCCTTGGTCGCCGCCGACGTCCACGTCGGCGGCGGCCTTGCGCAGGACTTCCCCGCCCTTGCCGGCGCCCACGACCCGCGTGTGGATCATGTCGAGGGGCGGGGCTCCCTTCGGTCCGCCGCTGGAGGGCGCCGCGGGGGGAGGGGACGCCGCGACCGGGCGGAGG
>RFHU01000444.1 GCA_003695705.1 Planctomycetota bacterium | reverse complement strand
GGGCGATGAGGCGGGCAAGGAGGGGCGGCAGGTCCGAGGGGAGCGATGGGGGCAAGGCGTCGAGGCGCCGCTGCGCGGAGGAGGCGGGCGCGTCGGCGGAGCCGCCCAACGCCTCGCAGAGGAGGATGCCGAGGGAGTAGAGGTCGGCGCTCGGAGTGGGCAGGCTGCCGGCGAGGAGCTCGGGGGCGACGGCGGCGCTGCGGGGCAGGGGCGGAGCGGGATGGGGAAGGCCGGGGCCGCGGGCGGCGCCGAGGTTGGTCAGGCGGAGGTCCCCGAGGTCGGGGACGACGAGGACCGCGCGGGCGTCCAGGGTGCAGTGGACGAGCCCCGCCGAGTGCAGGGCGTCGAGGACGCCGAGGAGTCCTTCGGCCAGGAGGCGGGCTTGGGGCCAGTCGAGGCAGCCGCGTTCGTCGAGGAGTCGACCGAGGCAGGGGCCGTCGAAGAACTCCGTGAGCAGGAAGGGACGCCCGTCTTCGACGCCTCGTCCGTGCACGGTGAGGAGGAGCGGGTGGTGCACCCGTGCGGCGACCTCGGCTTCGCGCTCCAGGCGGGCGCGGGCGATCGGGGAGGCGTCGGCGGAAAGGATCTTCAACGCGCGGGGGCTGGCGTGGTCGTGCAGGGCGTGCGCGAGGTAGACCGTGGCGGCCGGGCCTTCCTCGATGCGGCCGAGCAGCCGGTGATCCTCCACGAGCAGGGGCGCGCCGACGAGCACCGAGGTGTCGATCCACTCGGGGACGGGAAAGGACGGTGGCTTGAGGAGGCCGGTGAAGCCCTCCTGGCTGCTGCTCTCGAGGATCTCCTCGGCCTCTTCGGGCGGGACGGGGACGATCGCGTCGCCACGGAAGACTTCGCTCCCCATGGCCGGGAGGCGGGCGAAGAAGTCGAATCGCTCCGAGTCGACGCCGACCGCGCCGGGGCCGTTCCTTGGCGTCGGTTCGGCGGCGCGCAGGTGCTCTTCGAGTTGCCGTCTGAGGTCGCGGTCGAAGAGCACCCGCGCCTGGAAGAGGAGCTGTCGGCAGACCGATTCGCCGAGGAGGCCGCGCGCCACCGCGGCGCGCCCGAGGTCGACCGCGCGGGCGTCTCCTCCGAGCGCTCGATACTCTTCTTCGAGCCGCGCGCGGTCGATTCCCTGCGCGGTCAGCAAGTGCACGAAGAGACCCAGGGCCCGTCCGCGCTTGTGGCGTTCGACCGCCGCGCGGACTTCCTGGGCGAGGGCGGTGGAAACGGCGCCTCGTCCCACCAAGTCACGCAACAGTCCTTCGTCCGCGCCCGCGCCTTCTCGGCGCTCGGCGAGCAGGACGAGGAGCTCCCTGCGCAGGCTGGGAAGCTTGCGGCTCAACGCGCGGGCGACGAGGAGGTCGTCGGGGGTCAGCACGGCGAGGGAATTCTAGGAGCCGTGGGGCGGCGCGTGCCAGTGGCCGCCGGCGGCGGCGGGGTGGTCTCCTTCAATGTTGCGTGGCTGCGCGGACGAAGCGCTCGACCTCGTCGATGACCTGCAGACCGGGCCCGTGCACGCGGACCTGGCCTGCGGCGTCCACGAGGCAGAGGGTTGGAGTCCCCTCGACGCCGAAGGCGGCGGCGCAGCTCCCGTCGGCGTCGAAGGCTGCCCACCCCGGGGCCTGCGCCGCGGAGAGGAACGCGCGCTGGCGGGAGAAGTCTTCCTGCCGGGGAAGACCCACGTGCACGAGCGTCAGCGCGGGATGCCGCCGCCCCAGGGGAACGAGGCGATTCCGCAACAAGTCACGGCAGTGAGGGTTCCAGGCGTTCCAGAAGCTGAGCAGGCGCAGGCCGGCGAGGTCGCCCGCCCGCAGTTCCCCGTCGGCAAGGGCGACCTGCCAGGCGGGTTCGGGGCGACCGGGGCCGGTCTCGAGGCGCGCGCGGCTCGCCGCGAGGGCGCTCGCCAGCGCGGGAGGGAGGTCCCGCAGCGCCTCGAGGGTCTTCACGGCGCGAGCCTGTGCCGCGGGGCCGTGCTCTTCGGCGAGCTGGAGCCAGGTTCGCCCAGCGGTGGCGAGGTCCTCGGCGCGCGCGGCGGGGCCGTGCTCGCGCACGAAGTCGGCGCAGGCCGCGCGCACGCGTTCGAGCGCCGCGGGGCGTGCCGCGGGATCGGCGCGGGCTACCGCTTGCAAAGCGACTTCGACTGCGCCGTAGGCGCGGTCTGCCGCCGCTTCGCGCACCCGGTCGCTGCCCGCGTCTCCGAGGGCCTGCGCCTCGGGGAGCAACGCACCCTGCGGCCCTCGGGGCCACCGAGCGGACGACGCGAGGAGGGCGACCAGGGCCATGACGCAGGCCGTCGCGCCCACGCCGAGGGTGGGGCCGGCCTTCATTGGATGAACTTGTCCGCCTCGTTGGAGTAGCCGCTCTCGAGGCCCTGGCGGTCGTAGGCGGAGACGGCGAAGTACCAGCGCCCGGGCGGCAGATTCTCGATCAAGTGCTGGGTCGTGAGCGGGTTCGGGATGTCCACCACCGTGGTGTAGGTCCGCGAACGGGTCCCGTAGTAGACCTTGTAGCCGGCGAGGTCGCTCCCGAGCGGGCTGCCGTCGACCCGGTGGGTGGGCGGGGTCCAGCTCAGGCGGGCGTCGTGCGGTGAGACTGCGGTCGCGGCGCGCCTCCGCCGCCGACGCTCCTTCTTCTTGTCGTGCCGTTCCTTGAGCGCGTAGGCGCCGTAGGCCGCGGTCGGTCCGCAGCCAGAGAAGGCGGCGAGCCCGCCGCCCAAGAGCAGGAACAGGGCGAAGGGAGGGACGAGGCGGCGGCGGGTCATGGGGTACCTCCGGAGGGGCTGGGGGGAGGGACGACCTTGCTGACTTCGTTGGACGGAGGGCTTTCGTTGCCGTGCGCGTCGACGGTGGTGACCACGAAGTAGTAGCGGTCGCCGGGGGTGAGCCCGCTGAGCCGCAGGCTCGTGTCGCTGCCCACGTTCACGGCCGGGAAGTAGCGGCCGGGGGCGAGGCCGTAGTAGACGCGAAAGCGCAGGGCGGAGG
>RFHU01000443.1 GCA_003695705.1 Planctomycetota bacterium | reverse complement strand
TCGGCGCGCGCGCAGCGCGCGCAGGCCTTGGGCCTCGTAGCGCGCGCGGCGCGCGACGCGTGCGTCGCGCGCCGCGGCGAGGCGGGCGAAGCGCTGCATTGCGGCCGCGAGGGCGGCTTCGTCGCCGGTGCGCACGAGCACGTCGGCCTCGAGCTCGAGGCGGGCGAGTTCCGCCGCCTCGGCGCCGGGCCGCCAGGCGAGCGCCGCGGCGACGAGGCCCAAGGTCGCCGCGCAGAGGAGGAGGGCCGCCGCGCGCAGGAGGAGGGTCGGGAGGCGCAGCACGCGCGCCGGGCGGGCAGGGAGCGCGGCCGTGCGCGCGAGCACTTCGCGCTTCAAGCGCGCCCGCTCGGCGTCGCTGCGCGGAGGCACGGCGACGGCGTCGAGGGCCTTCCCCACGGCGGCGAAGTCCGCCGCCGTCTGCCGGCACGGGGCGCAAGCCGCAAGGTGCGCGGCGCGCTCCGCCGCGTTGGCCCACGGCAACTCCGCGGCGAAGGGACAGGGTGGGGTGCCGACGGCGGCCAGTGTGCGGGCGCGCGCGGCCTCCGCGCGCTCGGGCGGGAGCGCGGGGTGGGGCAGGAGGTCGAGGGCTGCGGAGACTGCCGCCGCTTCGCGGGCCGTCGCGGCGCAGGCCGGGCACTCGCCCAGGTGCGCGGGGTCGGGGCCGGTGGCGCTCTCGGCGGCGCGCGGGCAGGGGAAGGCTTCCTCCAGCTCCCCGAGGACACGCCGCTTGAGCGCGCCGGCAAGGGCGTGCGGGCGGGGGGCGTCGAGGGCGTCGAGGGCGTCGCGCGTCCGGGCGAGCTCGCTCCACGCCTCGCGGCACGGGTCGCAACGCTCGAGGTGTGTGCGCAGGGCGCTCCGGGCGCCGGCCCCCAGTTCGTCCGGGTAGAGGAGGAGGGGAAGCTTCGTCTCTTCGGGGCAGCTCATGGGGCCTCCCCGGCCACTTGCTCGAGCAGCTCTCGGCCGAGGGTCCGGCGCAGGCTGCGGAAGGCTTGGTGCAAGGTCGACTTCACGGTCCCCAGGGCGCAGCCGCGGATCTCGGCGATCTCCTTCAGCGTGCAGCCTTCGTAGTGGCGGAGCGCGACGATGGCGCGTTGCCCGGGGGGCAGGGCGGCGATGGCCTGCTTGACCCGGCGGACGAGTTGGGCGCGCTCCTCGGCGAGGATCCCCTGCTCGCTCGCGTCCTCGGCGAACGGTTCGCTGCGGGCCGCGCGGACTTCCCAGGCCTTGCGTTCGCGGGCGCTGCGGCGGATGCGGTCGATGGACAAGTTGGTCACCACGCGGTAGCTCCAGGAGGCGAAGCGGGAACGGCGGTCCCAGGAGTCCACGTTCTTGTGCAGCTTCACGAAGGCGTCCTGCACCACGTCGAGGGCGGCCTCGGCGTCGCCGAGGACTCGGTAGGCGACGCGGTAGAAGGGGTCCTGCAACTCGTCGATCAGATCGGCGAAGGCCTCGCGGTCGCCGTCCTGGAAGGCGACCGCCAGCGCGTCGATCCGCTCGTGGGTGGCGGGGTCCATGGCGCTTCCCTCGCTCGCTCCGAAGACGCGCGGCCCGGGGGGCGGGTTGAGCCGGGCCTTCAAGTCCCCATGTTACCGGGCCTTGCGCTCGGAGAGCGGCAGCCGCGCCAGGCGGCGTTCGAGGGCCCGCCCCGGGCGGAACACGATGGTGTTGCGCGCCGGCAGGTCGAGGGTCTCGCCGGTGCGCGGGTCGCGGGCCTTGCGCGGCGCCCGGCGCTTGACCTCGAACACACCGAAGTTGCGCAGTTCGAGCCGGCCTTCGTTGAGGACCACGTCGGCGAAGGCTTCGAGGGTGAGCTGGATGACTTCGCCGGCCTGGGCTTGGGTCAGGGCGGTCTTCTCGGCGACGGACTTGGCGATGTCTCGCTTGGTGGTCATGGCGGCCCCGGAGGGGCGCAGGCTACGCGCTCGCTCCGGAATGGCAAGGGCCGCCCGCAGACGGCCCTTGCAGCTTCACTCCCTTGTCGTCGCCGGTGCTCCGAGGTCCAAGAGCCCGCCAGGCGAAGTGGCCGACCTCTCCTCTGCAGTGGGTCCGCCCTCCGCGGAGGGCGAAGGGGGAAACACCCCCGGGTTAGGCGAGGTCGAGCCGGAACGGCTCTGCGCGGACCGCGGTGTGCCCGGCGACACACCATTCCGTCGACAGCGAGTCACCTCCAGCCGAAGGGTGGGGGAGAGGACGTCCTCTCCTGTGCCTGTGTGGCAAGCCGACGCGGCCAGGTCAAGGAATTCGTCCAAGCCCTTGCCCCTCAAGGGACCGGCGGGGGGGCTCGCCGCACCTGGCCGCGCGGGCCGCCTCCGCCGCCTGCAGCGCCGTCCGCGCGGTTCGCGCGGGGAGGCCGGGCCGCAGGTCGCGGCCCGCGACTCGAGGAAGGGCCGGGTCCCCACCGGAGCGGCCGGGCTTCCTGGAGTAGACTCCGGGCACGCGCCCGAGCGAGTGGAACCGAGTGACCCCTCTGGCGCGGGGGCGGCACTCTGGAGGCGTGGACGGCTTGCTGGTGGAAGCCACCTCTCGGCTCGAGGAACTCGTCTCCGCGCACCAGCGAGAGATCTGGCGCTACCTGCGCTTCTTGGGGGCGAGCCCGAGCGAGGCGGACGACGTGACGCAGGAGACCTTCCTCGAGGTCTGGCGGCGGCCCTTCGCAGACCGGGGCGAGCGGGCGGCGCGGGCCTACCTGCGGCGGGTGGCGCGCAACCACTTGCTCATGCGCCTGCGGCGCGCCCGGCGCCGACCCCTCGTGCTCGACCTCGAGGCGGCCGAGGGCGCGTGGGAGCGCCTGGCGGGCGACGACGCCGGCGGCGAGCGCCTCGCCTGCCTGCGCGCGTGCGTGGACGAACTCGACGGGCGAGCGCGGCGTGCCCTGGAGTTGCGTTACGCCGAGCGCCGTTCGCGCGCGGAGTCGGCCGAACTCCTCGGGCTGCGCCCCGAAGGGCTCAAGACGCTGTTGCGCCGCACGCGGGCAAGGCTGCGGGCCTGCGTCGAGGCGCGCTTGGAGCGAGGGGGGGGACAGGCGTGACGCCCGAGGAGGAGCGTTGGCTGGAGGCCGGGCTGGAGGAGGTGCTCGGCGGCGCGCGCCCGCCGGACCTGCGCGAGCGGATCCTCGAGCGCGCGGCGACCGCGGAGGACGAGGACCTGGTGGCCCCGGTCGGGCGGGGGGGGGCGGACTTCCCCGGGCCTGCCGGGCCTCGGGATCCGTCCGCGCCGGAGCGGTGCGCGCCGCCGGCCCCGGCGTGGCGCCCGGAACCTGCCGCGCCGCCTGCGCGCGCAGAGCCCCTCGCCGTGCCCGTGGGGGCGGAGCAGAACGGCGAGGCGGCGACGGCGCCGAGCCCTCGGCGTCGCCCGCACGACCCGCACGACCTGCGCGACGCGCCGGCGAGCGCTGCGGGCGCCGCGGCGGAGGCGGCACAGGGCGACGCGCCGGCGGGGGCCGCGCCGGTGGGGGCGAAGGCGGCGCAGGGCGACGCGCCGGCGAGCGCTGCGGGCGCCGCGGCGGAGGCGGCGCAGGGCGACGCGCCGGCGGGGGCCGTGCCGGTGGGGGCGGAGGCGGCGGAGGAGGCGGTTGCGGCGGCCGGCTCGCCGGGCGACGGTCCGGGAGCGCTGCCCGAGGGACTGCGCATTGCCGTCCTCGCCACACGGAAGATCCCCGACGAGGGGTCCTCCGGGCGCGAGGGGGGGGTGGCCCCGGTCCGCCTGCGTCGGCCTTGGAGGGCGCACCCGGCGCGGGTCGTGCTCTTCTTGGGCGTCGCCAGCCTGGGGGCCCTGGGGACCGCGGCCCTGGTACGCGAGCACCGCCTGTCGCGAAAGCTCGAGCGAGCGCGCGTCGAAGAGGAGCGTGCCCTTGCCCAGGCCGCCGCGCTCCTGCGCGACGCGCGGCGCGCGCTGCGCGCCTCCAAGTCCGCGCTGCTGCGCGGCTCCCGCGCCGAGGCCCTCGACGCGCTGCGCCGCGCACGCCAGGGACTGCACCGGCTCGACGGGGCCTGCGCCGCGCGGGGCTCCGTCTTGGCGACCGTCGGCGCGCCGTCGGCGCGCCTCGGCGTGCTCTGCGACCTGCAGCGCCTTCGGGTCGAGGCGCTCTTGCCCGGCTTCCCCGACCCCGGGCAGGAGGCCGGGGCGGCGCGGGCATCCTTCGCCCGAGACGCCGCGAAGACCCTGGCTTTGATCAAGGAGACCGCGAGCGACGATCCGGATCTCGCGGCCACCGTCGCGGCCACCGAAGGCGAGGTCCAGCGCGCCCTCGGTGAGTTCGTCCGGGCCCGGGACACCTTCCGAGACGCGGTCGAACGCGACCCGCGCGACGGGTGGGCCCGGCTCGGGCTTGCGCGGGCGGCGCTGGCCCTGGAAGACTTCGAGACGGCCGTCGTCTCCTACAGCGCGGCCGCGACTCGGTTCCGCGAGGAACTCGGGGGCCGGGGAGGCGCCGGTTCCACCCTCGAGGCCGTGCTGCGCGCGGTCGCCCGCGAGCGCTTGCGCGCGCGGGTGGGCCTGCGGCAGTTCGTGGGGGCCCGGCAGGAGGCGCTCGCCCGCCGGAAGGCCGGCGACGGCTGGCGGGCGCGTTTGCTCCTCGCGCGGGCGCACGAAGCCTCCGGCCGCGTCCTCTCGGCGGACGCGGAACTCGCCGCCGCGGCCGACGAGGCGCCCGAGGAAGCCGCCGTTTGGCGCACTCAGGGGGAGCTCTGGCTGCGGCGTGGGGAGGGGGAGCGCGCGGCCCAGGCGCTCCGGCGCGCCCTGAGCGTCGCGCCACGAGACGAGCGCAGCCTCCTGCTCCTCGCCCGCTGCCAGCTCGAACGCGGCGCCTTCGACGCCGCCGAGGAGTGGCTGGCGCAGGCGGCGGAGGCAATCCCTGCGGCCGACTGGAGGGGACGCGCCCACCTGCTCGCCGAGCAGGCGCGCCTGGCGTGGTTGCGCAGCGACGTCGATCGCGCGCGCGCGCTCCTCACCGAGGCACGCAACCTGCTGCCCGACGCGGTCGGGCTTCGTCTCCTGCAACTCGAGTTCGAGCTCGACCCCCTCCTCGCCTTCTCCCGATCCTCCACCTCGGCGCGCCGGCAGGTGGAGGAGGCACTCGCCGCGACCCCCTGGCTGTGGCGGGTGCGGCGGGCCCTCGCCGCGGCCAACGCCAACGAAGGGCGCGCCGACCGCGGAGACGTCGACGCGCTCGAGCGCTGCCTGGAGGAGGCGCCGGGCGACGTCGAGACCCTCGCCGTGCTGGGCGCGGTGCAGCGGGCCCGCGTTCGCCGCGAGCCGCGGCGGGCGCGGCACCTTCGAGAGGCGAGCGCGGAGGCCTTCCGGCGGGCACGGCACGCGGCCCTCGACCCCGGCCAGCCCGTCGGCCGAGCTTTGCTGGCCGGGCGACGCGAGGAAGCGCTCCTCGGGGAGCGCCCCGCGGCGGGTCCCGGCCTGGATCGGGCGGAGGCCTTCTATCGGGTGGCGCTCCTGCACGCACCTCGGTGCGTTCCGGCGAGCCTCGGTCTGGCGCGACTCGCCCTTGCCCGCGGCTCCTTCGGCGAGGCCCACGCCCACCTGCGGAGAGCTCGGGCCGTCGACCCGCAGGATCCCGGTGGCATCCTCCTCGCGGCGCGGCTCCTGTTGGAAAACCCCGCCCTGGGACAGAGCGCCCGCGACATGGCGGACGTGCGCTCGCTGCTCCGCGACGCCCGCGACCTCGAGCCCTTCGAATTGCGCCTGTTGGCGGCCATGCAGGCGGTGTGGACCGCGGCGCGCAAGGGCGAAGACGCGGCGCTCGCGGCGAGCGAGGAGGCCTTCGCTCCGCTGCGGACCGAGCGACCTGGTTCGCCGTGGGTTCTGCGAGCCCAGGCAGGGGCGCTCGAGGCCGTGCGCGCCCGTTTCCGCTTCGGTGGGCGCGTAGCCGCCCGCTGCGGTGCGTTGCGCGAAGCGGCCTCCGAGTTGGAAGGGGCGGCCGCGTCGGGGAGGGCGCGATCCGCCCGGAGTTGCGAAGAAGCCGAGGCCGCCCTCCGTGCGGGCGCCTTGCCCGCGGCCCGGGCGGCGTGCGCAAGCGCTCTCCGGGCCTTCCCGAACGATCCCCGAGCCTGGCGCCTCCTCGCCCGGGTCGAGGAGCAGGCCGGTCGGCCCTGGGCGGCCCTTGCGGCGGCCTCCCGCGCGGCGTGGCACGACGCTCGCGCGTGCGAAGACCTGGCACGAAGTCTGCGCGCCCTGCAGCGAACCCCGCGCCTCGTCGGCGCCGCGGGCGACGGCCTGGCCTTGCCGGCCGGAGTCCGTGGTGACGGGGAGCGCGAGCGTGTGGTGGCGGCTTTGCCCACCGTTGCGCGCGCCTTCGTCGGCGAAAAGGTGCCGCGGGCCGATGCCAAGGAGGTCTTCGAACTCCTCGAAGCGCTCGGCGAGCGGAGGCCGGAGCGCCTCGCGCCGGTCGCCCTCGCGGGGCTCCTGGCGCTCGGGGTGGAGCGCTGGCGCTACGCGTCCATGCAACTCGGCGTCTTTGCCGACGAGCGCCTCGGCCGTTCGGAGCTGCAGCGTGCCCTGGCCTTGGCGACGGCGCGCGCCGGCCAGCGAGACGAGCGCGTGCAGGCTCGTTGCCTCCGGGCGCTCGTCTGGCTGCGCACGAACGCGCGGGGCGACTACGCGGCCTGCGCCGGGGATCCTGCGGTCGAGCGTCTGCTGCACCTTCCCGCGTTTCGTCGCGCCCTGCAGGACTGAGCGCGCTCGCCGATTGCGCCGGGAGGAGCGCGGGTCGGTCCTGCGCTCGGCGGCCGCGGCCTCCCGCACGGGGGACCGGGGCGGTCCTTTCCTCCGCCGCGCGGCGGGCGACCGCAGGGGAGGGGCCGTTCGCGGGGCCGGCTTCGGCGCCCCGCGCGCCGAGGGCGTCGCGGCGGCGTTCGAGGCGATAGGATCTCGGCCCGTGGAGGCAAGCATGACCGACTTCTCCTACGAGCCCCTACTGCAACTCGGCCCCGACGACACCGAATACGAGCTGGTCGCCAAGGATCACGTCTCGCTCCGCGAGGTCGGCGGGAAAGAAGTCCTTCAGGTCGAGCCCGAGGCCTTGACCTTGCTCGCGCGGCGTGCCTTCACCGACCTGGCGCATCTCCTGCGCACCTCGCACCTCGAGAGCCTGGCGCGCATCCTCGACGACCCCGAAGCCTCGGCCAACGATCGGGCGGTGGCGCACGAACTCCTGCGCAACGCCGCCATCGCCGCCCAGGGGGTGCTGCCGGGGTGCCAGGACACGGGCACGGCCACCGTGGTGGCGAAGAAGGGCCAGTACGTGTGGACCGAAGGCGACGACGCGGAGGCCCTCTCGCGCGGCGTGTTCCGTGCCTACACCGAGGGGAACCTACGCTACTCGCAGCTCGCGCCGCTGAGCATGTTCGAGGAGAAGAACACCGGCAGCAACTTGCCTGCGCAGATCGACATCTACGCCGGCCCCGGGCGGAAGTACGAGTTCCTCTTCCTGGCCAAGGGCGGCGGCTCGGCCAACAAGATGTTCCTCTATCAAGAGACCAAGGCCCTGCTCAACGAGGAGAGTCTCCTTCGCTGGGCCGACGCAGCCATTCGCAAGCTGGGCACGGCGGCCTGTCCGCCCTACCACCTGGCCATCGTCGTCGGCGGGACCTCGGCAGAGACCACCCTCAAGATCCTCAAGCTGGCCACGGCCCACGACTTGGACACCCTGCCCGAGACGGGGAGTCCGGGCGGGCGTGCCTTCCGCGATCGCGGTTGGGAGGAGCGCATTCTCCGCCTCGCCCAGGAGAGCGGCATTGGCGCGCAGTTCGGCGGCAAGTACTTCTGCCACGACGTGCGGGTGGTTCGCCTCCCTCGGCACGGCGCCTCGTGCCCCGTTGGAGTCGGAGTCTCCTGCAGCGCCGACCGCAACGTGAAGGCGCGCATCGACAAGGACGGGATCTGGATCGAGAAGCTCGAGCGGCATCCCGAGCGCTTCCTTCTTGCCGCCCACGAAGCGGCGAGCGAGCCCCCCGTGGCGGTGGACATCGACCGTCCGATGCGCGAGGTCCTCGCTCAGCTCACCCGCTACCCCGTCGCCACCCGGCTCTCGCTCAGCGGCGAGATGGTCGTGGCGCGCGACATCGCCCACGCTCGCCTCAAGGAGCGCCTCGACCGCGGCGAGGGCTTGCCCGAGTACTTCAAGGAGAAGATCGTCTACTACGCCGGACCGGCCAAGACTCCGCCCGGCATGCCCTCGGGCTCCTTCGGTCCCACCACCGCCCAGCGCATGGACCCCTACGTGCCCGTGTTCCAGGCCGCGGGGGGATCCCTGATCAGCCTCGCCAAGGGCAACCGTGGGCGCGAGGTGGTCGAGGCCTGCCGGCGCTACGGCGGCTTCTACCTAGGCTCCATTGGCGGCCCGGCGGCGCGCCTCGCCCACGACTGCATCAAGTCCGTGGAGGTCCTCGAATACCCCGAGCTGGGCATGGAGGCCATCTGGAAGATCCGGGTGGAGGACTTCCCCGCCTTCATCGTCATCGACGACAAGGGCAACGACTTCTACGCGCCGCTGCTCCAGCCGCGGGGGACGCCCCTGCCGACCGCGTGACGACCGAGGGCCTCGCTCGCCAAGGCCGGGCGCCGTCGCGGGGTGTGCCTCGCTGCGCTCCGCGACCGAGCGGGAAGGCGGCGGCTCGGTTCTGCGCGGCGCGACGGCTGCCCTCGCGGGACTCAGGAGCTTCCCCGTTCGGGGAGGATGCGGACCACCACGCGCTCGGGCCGGACCGCGGGGTCGAAGGCCAGAGCGAGCAGCTCGTCGGCGACGTAGGCGGGGGAGTTGAAGGCGTTGGCCTGCTTGAGCTGGCGGAAGCGCTCCACCTCGGGGAAGCGGTCGGGGGTCTGGGCGCGAATGAGCTCTTGCATGGCCGTGTCGATGACCCCGGGGGCCACCGAGTAGGCGCGCAAGCCCTGCCCGGCCTCCTCGAGCTGGAGGCACTCGGTGAGCCGGTCCACGGCGGCCTTGCTGGCGCAGTAGGCGCCCCAGCCCGCGTAGCCCTTGAGGGCGGCGCCCGAGGAGATGTTCACGACCACGCCGCCCCGCCGGTCCTGCTTGCGCTGGGAGCGCAGGTAGGCCTGGATTCCGTGCAAGACCCCGAGCACGTTGACGTCGAGGGTCTTGCCGAAGGCGGCCGGAGGGAGGTCGCGCACGAAGGCGATGGGCTCGAGCACGCCGGCGTTGTTGATCCAGAGGTCGATGGGCCCGAGGCGATCGCACACCGCGTCGGCGAAGCAGTCGAGGGCCGCAGCGTCGGTCACGTCGACGCTGGCGCAGTGGGCCTGCCCGGCGGGCAGACCGAGCTCGGGGCGCTGCCGTGCGCAGAGGCCCAGGCGGACCCCGCGCGCGGCCATGCGCTCCGCCATGCCCCGGCCCAGTCCGCGGCTCGCCCCCGTGATGACGACCACCTTTCCGCCCACGTCCAGAGCCACCGCCGCGACCTCCTCGGGCGGGATCTTAGCAGCCGTCCGCGGCCCTCCGGCGGGGCCGGGGGGCGCGCGTCAGGCGAGGGCGGGGCGATCGTCCGAGGAGGCGCTGAGGGCCTCCGGGCGGCGGCGGTCGCCGCGCAGGTCTTCGATCAGGCAGCGCCACTCGGCTTCGGCGAGGGACTCGAGCAGGCGGTAAGGGATCGCGTCCTCGGCGTTCATCGTCGACTCCTCGCCGAGGCTGAGAGCATCTGCCGTGCCCCACGCAAGATCCTGCGATGCCGTCGGCGTCGGCGGTGGTCGATGCGCACGCGAGACCGAGCGATGCGCAACGGGAACGGTGGGACGGGTCCGGCGTCGCCGTGGGGCGGCGACGCCCGGCGCGCGGGTCCGTCCGTGCGCCGGGGGCACGGACGAGGTGCGCGCGCGTCGTCGCGTGTGCGCCCTTCGCCCAGCTCGGAGCTCCTCGTTCGGAGGGGCGGCGTGAGGGGTTGCTGGGCGGCCTTCCGCTGACGGCGAGGGGCGGCCCAGGGGCAAGGGGGCGGTCTGGGAACAGGCGCCGGGACGAAGGGAGGGGCGCTGCCGCGGCTTGGCGTGTTGCCCGGGTCCGTCCCGGCGCGCGGGTGGTTGCGTTTTGGGCTCCGCAGGCGACACTTCGCCGGACTCGGTCACGGTTTGCCGGCGTGTCCGAAGGAGGTTGCGGTGGGCGCACGGGCTTGCGGGCCCTGCCAGGGCTGTTGCCACGTCAAGGAGATTCCCTCCCTCGGCAAGCCGGCCGGTCGGGATTGCCGGCATCAGGGACCGGCGGGCTGCGCGGTCTACGCCGACCGTCCCCGAGGCTGCCGCCGCTACACCTGCGCCTGGATCGACGGCTGGGGCGCGGAGGGCGACCGCCCCGACTTGCTCGGCGTGCTCTTCGAGATGGCTCCCGGCCCCTTTGGGGGGCTCGAGGTGCGGGGCGTCGAACTCGCTCCGGGGGCCGGCGACGGCCCGGCGGCGCGCGCTCGGCTGCGCTCGTGGGAGGAGGTCGGCGCGCGCGTGCGCCTGCAGCGCTACCCGGGTCCCGCGCCGCCGCGCCCGGGCGAGTCCGCTTCGGCCGGTCCCTTGACGCACGGGCGCGGATCGGGGATGCCCGCGAACTCCTAGCGGGGCTCGCGGAGGGTGAGGCGGCGATCCGCGGGCAGGTCTTCGAGGACTTGTCGGGTCCCGCTGGGCCAGCGGACTTCGAGGCGGGCGACGCGTTCCGCGCTCCCCAGGCCCAGGTGCAGCCGCAGGGGGGAGGCGCCGAAGGGACCGCCGCTGCTCACCTGGCGGTGCAGGCGGCGCCCGTCGGGGAGGGTCGCGAACACGCGGGCGCCGATGGCGGCGCGGTTGCTGCGGGTCCCCTCCAGGCGCAGCTCGAGCCAGTGGTTCCCCTGGCCGGGGTTGCGAAACAAGGCGGGCTGGAAGCGGTCGACGGGGACGGCGCCGCCGAGGTTGACGAGCAAGTCCACGTCGCCGTCTTCGTCCACGTCCCCGAAGCAGGTGCCGTGGCCCTTCTGGAGATGCCCCACGCCGGCCGAGAAGGTGACCTCCTCGAAGCGCGCCGCGCCCACGCCGCGGAAGAGGCGGTTGGGCACCAGGTGCGCGAGGTAGGGCGAGCCCGTGCCGAGGTGGATGTCGAGGCGCCCGTCCGAGTCGAGGTCGCCGAAGCCGGCTCCCATGGTGGAGACGACCACGTCGAGGCCGCTTCCGTGGGTCGCGTCGACGAAGCGCCCGTTGCCCTGGTTGCGGTGCAGGCGCAAGAGGCCAACTTCGGCGGGGGGAGCTTCCGAAAGCAGGTTCGCGAGTTCGTCGTCGAGGAGCGGCCAGAAGGTGCCGCAGAAGATGTCGAGGCGCCCGTCGTCGTCGGCGTCGAAGAACCAGGCCGGGAAGCTGGTCAGGGGGCGAGCCACTCCGGCTTCCCAGGTCACGTCGAGGAAGCGTTCGCCGCCCTCGTTGCGGAACAAGTAGTTCTGACCGAAGGCCACCGAGACGTAGAGGTCCACGTCGCCGTCATCGTCGTAGTCCCCCCAGCAGGCGCTCGAACAGAGGAGGAGCGGGGGGAGGCCCACGGACTCGGTGACTTCGGCGAAGGTGCCGTCGCCCTGGTTGCGGTAGAGGCGGCTGCGCTCGAAGGGCGGCGCCAGATTGCACACGAAGAGGTCGATCCAGCCGTCGCCGTCGTAGTCTCCCCAGGCTCCGGCCATGCTCTGCTCGATGGGCTCGGCGAGGCCGGCCTCGGCGGTGGCGTCGCGGAAGCGTCCGTGCCCGTCGTTGAGGAGGAGGGTGTTGCGCCCGGGGAAGACCCAGCCGCCGCGCACGACGAACACGTCGAGGTCGCCGTCGTTGTCCACGTCGGCCTGGTTGAGTCGGAAGGCGCCCAGCTCGCCCGCGAGGCCGGCTTCCTCGCTCCGCTCCTCGAAGGTCCCGTCGCCGCGGCCGCGGTAGTAGAGAAGGGGGTCGTCGGGGAGGTAGCTGCCGAGGATGAGGTCGAGGTGCCCGTCGCCATCGAAGTCGTCGAGGATCGCGCCGGCCCCCGCGCGCGGAGCGGTGGGGCGGAAGAGTCCCGCCGCCTGGGCCACGTCCTCGAGGCGGACGAAGGGGGCGCGACCCCGAGCGGGCACGGGGGAGGCAGGGTCTGCGCGCCCCAGGACCTGAGCGCACAGGGCGCGCAGCCAGCGGTAGGGGCGCTCTTGGGGGAAGCGCCGCAGGAGGACCTCGTAGAGGGAGAGGGCCTCGTTGGCGGGGCCTGGTTCCACGTGGACCGCACGGCCGCGCAGCGGGTAGAGGCAGCTCTCGGGGCTGTGGTGCCCCACGCAGTTGCGGGTCTCCGCGGCGCGCAGGCTGGTCTCGGCGAGCGCCTGAACGAGCGCGCGCGGCGCGCGCTCGGGGCCGCCGCGCGCCTCGACGGCGGCGCGCAAGGCCGTTCGCGCTTCGTCGATGGCCCCCAGACGCAGCAGGGTCCGAGCCGCCCGCCGCAGCGCCTCGGCGTCCGGGGCGTCGTCGCCCGAGCCCGCGCGCTCCGCGACGGCGAGGGCCTTCCTGCGGAGGGCCTCCTGGCGGGCGAGGACCCGCTCGCGCAGCTCGGCGAGGCTGCGTCCGCGGTGCTCTGCGGGGTCGGCTTCGACCAGGTCGTAGAGGAGGAACTCGTCGAGGTAGCCGGCGAAGCGCCAGGCCCTGCGCGGAGCGATCTCGGTGAACAGCTTCTTCGCCCGCCACGGGTGGGTGCTCGGGTTGAGGAGCGGAATGAGCAGCGGGTAGCCCCACGCCAGCGCCACGGCGCCGAGGAGCGCCAACGCGCCGCAGCAGCGCAGCCTTCGGATCCGCAGGCGCCGGGGAGGCGAGGAGTCCTCGGTGCTCATGATCCGCGCATGCTACGCCATGCAGAGGCGGCGCGGTGGGTGCCGCCGGGGGCTGGCCGACCGCGCAAACGACGGAGGAGCGGCCGCCGGGCGGGCGCGGCGCTGGGGCCTCGGATACGCTCGGGCGGGACCTTCGGAGGCGGGCGCTCCGCGGGTACGCGGGCGGCGGAAGGGGTGCGCGAGGAGGACGCATGAACGAGGCCGCGGCGGTGGGCGAACAGGTCGTCGGGGGAGTGCGAGTGCCTCCCTTCTTCTACGGGACGGCCTGGAAGGAGGAGGCGACCGAGGGCCTGGTGCGCGAGGCGCTCGCGGCGGGCTTTCGCGGCTTCGACACCGCGGGCCAGCGCAAGCACTACCACGAGGCCGCGGTGGGCGCCGCGCTGCGGGCCGCCCTTGCGGCGGGCGAGGTGCGCCGCGAGGAGCTCTTCGTGCAGACCAAGTTCACCCACCTCGCGGGCCAGGACCACCGCCTGCCCTACGACCCGGCGGCGCCGGTCGCGACCCAGGTCCGGCAGTCCTTCGCACGTTCGCTCGAGCACTTGGGCGTCGAGCGGCTGGATTCCCTGGTCCTCCATGGCCCCTGCGTGCGGGTGGGTCTGCACCCCGACGACGAGGCGGCCTGGGAAGCCATGCAAGGCATCCACGCCGAGGGGGGGGCGCGCCTCCTGGGGGTGAGCAACGTGAGCCGCGAGCAGCTCGTCGCCTTCTGCGAGCGTGGGCCGGTCCCGCCGGCCTTCGTGCAGAACCGCTGCTTCGCGGCCCTCGGTTGGGACGCCGAGGTGCGCGCCGAGTGCCGTGCGCGGGGGATCGTGTACCAGGGCTTCTCCCTTCTCACCGCCAACCGCCGCGAGATCGACCGCCCCGCGATCGCAAAGGCCGCCGCACGCTTGGGCGCGACCCCCGAGCAGGTCGTGTTCCGCTTCGCCCTCGAGGTGGGCATGCTCCCCCTCACCGGAACCTCGGACCCCCGGCACATGCGCGAGGACCTCGCCGTGCTGCACGCCCGCTTCGCCCTCACCCCCGAGGAGCGCGAGGCCATCGAGGGCGTGGGCCTGCACGGTCGGCCCTGAGCGGTTCGAGGGAGGGACGGGAGGCCTCAGCCGGACGGGCAGGGCGGGCGCCCCGAACCGCAGTGCCCGTCGTCGCGAGGCTCCTCGTGCGCGTGGTCTTGGACGCCGTGCGTGTGATGGTGCGTGCCATGACGTGCACCGTGGCGGTGCGGGTGGCTGTGGCGGATCCCGCCGTGACGGTGGGAGTGTTCGTGAATCACGTTGGCCTGCAGGAGGAGTCGCTCGTCGGACAGCACCTCCTCGACGGTGCCGTCGACGAGGAGGGTGTGCTCCTCGGAGAGCAGCAGCGCCCGCGCGGCCACCTCCTCGGCGAACCCCAGGTCGTGGGTGGCGATCAAGATCGTCTTGCCTCGGTCCTGGAGCTGCTGCAAGACCTCCAACAGCTCGACCTGGCTGCGCGGGTCGAGCGCTGCGAAGGGTTCGTCCATGAGCAGCACGTCCGGGTCGGTGGCCAGACAAGAGGCCAGGGCCACTCGGCGCTTCTGGCCTCCGGAGAGCGTGGACGGAACGCGCATCGCGAGCTTCGCCAGCCCAAACAGCTCGAGCAACTCCTCGGCCCGCGCGCGCGCGTCGGCCGGGGAGGCGCCGAGCTGCAGCGGCCCGAAGGCGACGTCCTCCAGCACGGTCGGGCAGAAGAGCTGGACGTCCGCGTCCTGGAACAGGAGGCTGACGCGGCGGCGGAACTCGCCGTTCCACGCCTCGTCGGAGAGCCGCTCCTTGGTGATCTCGCTCCCCCAGGCCTCGATCCGGCCCGCCGTCGGAGCGAGGAGCCCGTCGAGCAGGCGGAGGAGCGTCGATTTGCCGCAGCCGTTGGCGCCCAACAAGCAGACCGTCTCTCCGTCCAGCACTTCGAAGGAGACGTCTCGCAAGGCGGGGAGGTCCGGTCCGTAATCGAACGAGAGGTGCTCCACGTGGAACACCTTCGCCCGACTCACGGGATCCCTGCCCGCGCCGCGCTCGCGAGGAGCGCACCGACACCGATCGCCGCGAGCACGGCCAGGACATCGCGGGGGCGAACGCGGGTCGGGAAGAGAGGCACGTAGTCGCCCCGGAATCCGCGCGCGAGCATGGCCATGTGGACCTCTTCGGCCGTCGCGCGCGACCGCTGCAACACGACCCCCATGCGGGAGCCTACGAAGGCTCGTTCCGCCTTCGCGTCGACGGTGCGCACACGCCGCGAGAGCAGGGCCAAGTGCATGTCGGACACGGTGAACGCGAGGGTGCGGGCGTAGCGGAGGGTCAGGGCAGCTACGAGGACGAAGGCGCGGGGAATCCCGAGCGCGCCCAGGGCCGAGAGCAGTCGCGTCGGTGGCGTCGTGCCGGCCAGAAGCGCGGCGACCGAAACCGAGGCGCCGACCCGCAGCACGAGGAGTCCCGCCACTCCGACTCCGGAAGTCGTCACGGACAAGACCGGGGGCCAGCCGATCCGGACCAGCCAGGCCGGCGTGGCCACCAGTTCCACGAGGGTCGGACCCGGTGTGCTCACGTTGAGGACGGCCGGGAGCGCGATCGCTGCCGAGAACAGAGGCACCACGCCCCAGACGCGCCACAGTGTGCGCCCCAAGCCCAAGCCCAGCAGGCCTGCGAGAGCGGCCAGAGCGACGGCCACCAGGGCCAGCGCGACGAGCGAGTGGGAGAGGGAGATGCCGACCAGGAGCGCCAGCGCCGCCAGCAGCGCTGCTCGGGGTTCGAGGATGGCTGCCCTCTCCGGGGCCTCCTCCAACCCCCGGCGAAGGAAGTCGGAGATGCCCAGGAGCGTCTTCTCCACGAAGCTCGTTCGCAGCCTCACCTTCGAGGTTGGCAGCGGACCGGTACGGGGGGGACCGGCACCGATCCAGGTCGGAAGGCTCACGGATCCCTGCCCGGCTGCTCGGCCTCACCGGACCGCGAGGCCGAGCCTCCGCTGCCTTGCAGCGCCGGAACACCCATGGCGGGCTCGCTCTGGAGCGCCGTCAACAGACGCACCGTTCCCCACGCCAGGAAGATCACCAACCCCGCCCCGAGCAGTGCCGACGCCACGTAGGCCGCCGCGAGCCACGGGCCGCTCTCCCAGCCAGGCAGGGCGTAGTCGGGCAGCAGGCCGCTCCACAGACCGCCGAACCGCTCCATGCCACCAGGAACGGCCCCGGCTCGTTCCCGCACGCCGGCGGTGTCCCACTCGCCCCAAGCCTCACCCGCCGCGAGGAGCCCCAAGGGGGTCGACAGGCAGAGGACGCCCAACCCCGCCCACAGGGGACGGGGACTGACCTCCTGTGCCGGGCGAACCTCGGCGAGGGTGCCGCTGCGCGAAGCCCACGCCACGACGCTCCCCGTGGCGACGGCCTCGACCCAACCGAACACGAGCAAGTGCGGGAGGAGCATGGCGGGAACGGAGACCCCGAGCCCGAAAGGACAATAGAGAGGGGCCCCTGCGGCGTCGTGGGCCACGAGGGGTTGCAGACCCAACTCCACCGCGGTCGCCAGCGCGGCGACGTTCAAGCCCACGTAGGCTGCGACGGCGGCCCCCAAGGCCCGCCGACGGTGCGAAGCGGCTTCAGGAGTCAGCGCCCGATAGAGTGCGTAGGACGTCACGGGCATCAGGAACGCCAAGTTGAAACAGTTGGCCCCCAAGGACAGGATTCCGCCGTCCCCGAACAGGAGAGCCTGTATGGCGAGGGCCACCGTCGTGCTCACGATCGCCGCCTCGGGCCCCACCAGGATCGCGACCAGCCCTGCCCCGACCGCGTGGCCGGTGGTGCCTCCAGGCGCCGGCACGTTGAACATCATGACAACGAAGGAGAACGCGGCGCCCAGCGCGAGCTCGGGCACCCGGCGGGTTCCCAGGCGCTGGCGGAGTCGGCGCGCGGAGACGACCCACGCGGGGATCACACCGGCCGTCAGCGCGGCACAGGACGCTGGTGACAAGTAGCCGTCGGGTACGTGCATGGGAACTCTCCTGTCCCGGATCGCCGAGCCAGTCTATTAGAATCCGACGTTCACTACTAACGAAAGCGGGGGCTCGTTCGTGTCCGCCCGGAGCACCATCGTCAGCATGTCGATCGACCGCGACCTGTTGGGTCGCTTTGACGCGTGGCTCGCAGCCAAGGGCTTTCCGAGCCGCTCGGCTGCCATGCAGCGCCTCATCCGCGAAGAGCTGGCCTCGGGAGGGGAGAGTGACCCCGAGGGCATCGTGGTGGCCACGGTCAGCTTCGTGTACGACCACCACGCCCGCGAACTGCTCGACCGACTCACCCACTTGCAACACCAGCACCTCGACCTCGTGGTCAGCTCCACCCACGTCCACCTCGATCACTCACGCTGCCTGGAGGTCCTGACCCTGCGAGGCCCGGCAGCGCGCGTCCAGGTCCTGGGCGACTCCCTCGTCGCCACGCGCGGCGTCGAGCGCGGGAGCGTCGTGCTCATCCCCATCGGCGAGCCCGGCCCTGGCCACGGCTCCGACCACCGCGCGACCGGTCCGGCCTGGCACGCGGCAGCTCACGGAAACGAGCCCCCTCCCCGCCGTCGCCGCAAACGGCGGACGAAGTCCTGAGCAAGAGCCCGAAGGACTGCAGGGTGGCTCCCCTCGTTCTGCGAGGGACGTGCGCGGAGGGCCAACCCTCCACGCGAGGAGGGTCCCGTGTTCCGCTCCCGCTCGAGCAAGGAGTGTTGAGGCGCCTCGCGCCGTCCGGAGGCAGAGAAAGGCGCAAACCGAGCCGAGCGAGACGCACTCCCCGCTTCGGCCGCGGGCCAGCGTTGCGCAGGCCAAGCGCAAGCCTCCGCAGGAGTGCGGTCCCGATCGACCCGTCGATGGGCCGGAGGAAGGCGCTGCGGTTCCGAAGCGACCGCGTCCCGTTCGCGCAGGGGAGAAGGTCGTTGCCACTCGCTGCTCGGCAAAGGGCGGGAGGGAGAACGCGGGGGCTCCCTCCCGCTGCCCTGGGGGTGTCCGTTCCCGCGCGCTCTCCCTGCGGCGGCGCGCTGCGGGGACTGGCCCTGGCCGGGGACGAGGAGGCGCGGCGAGCGCTGGAGCGGATCGCCGTGGCCACGCCTCCTGCGTTCATGACCTCTCTGGATCTCTCTCGCTGGGCGGCACCGCACATCCCCGAGGCGGAGCCGCAGGAGGTCCGAGACGTCATGAACTCGCTGCTGGCCGCCGAGGGGGACGGCTCGGGCGCCTGGGCGTTCGTCGAGCGGGCGCTCACCCCGAGGCGGCGGCGAAGGCGTCGAGGTCCGCGGCGGCCTGGGCGGCGCGGCGGACGAGGGCGCGCGCGGCGCCCTCGTCCATCATGTCGCCGACGGCGAGGGTGACGACCATGGCCTCGAAGGCGTAGACGGTGTGGGCGCGGTAGCGCTCGTAGAGGGCGTCGGGGTCGGCGCGCACGCCGCCCCGGGCCAGGCGCTTTGCGTAGCGGCCGAGCAGCTCGCGCTCGTGGGCGCGGCGCTCGACGGGGTCGAGGCCGCAGGCGAGGAGGTAGGCGACGTCGCCCACCCCTTCGCCGACGCGCACGAGCTGCCAGTCGAGGAGCCCTGGCCCATCGGGACTCCAGTAGAGGTTGCCCGGGTGGCAGTCGTGGTGGGTCAGCGTGCGCGGACCCGCGTGCAAGCGGCGCATGGCCGCACGCCGACGGGCGGCGTAGCGCAGAGCGGGAGCGTGCAGGGCGGGAGGGACGGCCTCGCCGGCGCGGGCGAGGCCCCGGCGCATCAGGGGTCGGGCCAGGGCGGTGCCCAGGCCGTCCTCCAGCCGGCGCACCGGACCGCCCAGCCAGGCAAGGTCGGTGGAGAGGGACGGGTCCTCCCAGAAGCGAGCGTGCAGGTCGGCGAGGAGGTCGACGACCGCACCCGCCTGGGCGGGCGAGAGGGCGTCCTCGGCGCGGCCGGGTCGGAACCCCGCTTCGGCGAGGTCGCCGAGGACCAGGGTGTAGCCGCGCCCGAAGCGCCGCGTCGCGGCAAGCACCCGCGGGCGGGGGACGGGCACGCGTGCGGCGACCTCGGCGTAGAAGCGGACTTCGGTCTGCGGG
>RFHU01000442.1 GCA_003695705.1 Planctomycetota bacterium | reverse complement strand
CGGGAGGGGGGGCCGGGGCCTACGCCGGAGGAATGGGGTGGCGCTCGAGTTGGGTCGGGCATAGGATCCGCGAACGCAGCCAGGCCGGGCGGCAGCCCCTCCTCTTCGTTCTCGCCGGGAGCCCACTCGGGACGACGCAGCGAGGAATCCCATGAGCCAACGCGACGAATGTCCCTACTGCTTCGAGGCCCTGCCGGGCGACGTCGACGCCTGCCCGGCCTGCGGCGAGTCCTTGGGCGCGGACCCCGGCGGTCCCCCGAAGAGCAACACCAAGCTGATCGTGGGGATCGTCGTCGGCGCCGCCGCCCTCGGTTTCTGCTGCCTGATCCCGGTCATTGCCGCCATCGCCGTCCCCAACCTGGTCGAGGCCCGAAAGCGCGGAAACGAAACTGCGGCCATCGGCGCCCTCAAGTTCATCTCGACTTCGCAGCTCCTATTTCGCGAGGGGGACAAGGACCAGGACGGGGTCGCCGACTACGGGACCCTCGACGAGCTCGCCGCCAGCGGGCTCATCGACGCCGTCCTCGGGAGCGGGACCAGGAACGGCTACGTGTTCTCGGTGGCGCCCTCGCCCGTCGACCCGGAGAAGCGCTGGATGGCCGTGGCCAACCCCGTCGTCCGGGGGACCACGGGCGACCGCTCCTTCGTCATCAACCAGGAAGGAGTCGTCTACTCCGCAGAAGGCCAGGAACTCACGCTCAACGACGAGTGCGAGATCCCCGAGGGGCTCAGGCCCTACGGTCGCTGAGCCCAGCCGCCCGGTGAAGGAGGCCGGAGTCGGCGCGAGGTGGCGCCGCGGCCCTGGGGGCGCGGCCTTCGAGGCGCGGTGTTCGGGGCGAGGTGTTCGGGGGCTCGGCCTCGGGGGCGCGCCGGGGCACGTCGGCTCCGGGACGGCCCGTGGACCTCGTCCCAGAGCCCGCGGGAGTCCTGCGCGGGAGGGGCGGAGCGGCCTTCGCCACCCGACCTCGTTCGCCGGGTAGGCTTGGGTCCGTGCGCACCTCCTTGCTGGTCTACGCGGGCCTCCTCGGCTTCGTGGCGCTCTGCCGCTTGGCCGAGCTCGTGGTCTCCGCGCGGCGGCGTCGCGGCCGGGCGGTCGTTTCCGAGCCGGGGACCTTTCCGCTCCTCGTCGCGGTGCAGGTCGGCTTGCTGACCCTCCCCTGGATCGAGGCCTTCTGCGCGGAGCGGCCCTTCCGGCCCCTGCTCGCCGGCGCAGCGGGCGGGGTCTTCGTCCTGGCCAGCGGCCTGCGCGTTTGGCTGCTCTGGAGCCTCGGGAGCGCGTGGAACGTGCGCGTCGTTCCTCCCGAGGCCGTGGTGACCCGCGGCCCCTACGCCTGGATCCGCCACCCGAACTACTCGGTCTTGATCCTCGAGGTCGCCTCGCTGCCCCTGATCCACGGCGCGTGGGCCTCGGCGCTGGGGCTGAGCGCGCTCAATGGCCTGGCGGTGGGCTTGCGGGTGCGCAACGAAGAGGCCGCGCTGGCCGAACTCCCTGGCTGGCGAGCGGCCTTCGCCGACAAGAAGCGCTTCGTTCCGGGACTCTTCTGAGGGGACTTCGTCTCCCGCCGGCGAAGCAACTCAGTTCAACGGAGCTCCCTGGGAGATCCAGGTGAGGAGCTGGTCGTACGGCGTCGAGCCGACGTCGAAGACCTTGAGCGGGTGCCCGGCCTGCTGGGTGGCCTTGCGCAGGAGGAGGGAGTTGCTCGGGGCGCCGAGGTCGATCCAGTTGAGGGTGGAGGCGTGGTCGGCGGCGTCGTCGGTGAGGTTCAGGGTAAGCCGGTAGCCGGTGGCCGTCGCGTGGCAGCCCGTGGTCGCGCAGCTCTGCAGGTGGACCTTGATGTCCGCGTAGACCGGGTTGGCGGGGAAGGTACCGCCGCCTCCGCCTCCGCCTCCCCCCGTCCCGCTGTCGAAGAGGGTTCCGTCGGCGATCCACTGGAGGATGAGGTCGTACTCGGCGGAGCCCTGCGGCCAGGGGCCGCCGCCGGTGTGGTTGACGCCGTTGTTGCTGGCGTAAAGGAGCAGGTTCGAGTTGTCGGGGGTGGTCGTGTCGAGCTGAGCGACCGTGGCGTTGTAGTCGGCCATGTCGTCGGCGAGCCCGCTCGAGAGCGGGTAGTTGGTGGCCATGGTGGAGTGGCAGCCGACGCAGCCTTGAAGGAGCGGCTTGACGTCGTGCAGGTAGTCGACGGTCCCGCCGCCTCCTCCCACCGAGCTGCCGACGGAGCCGCCGACCGCGCCCTTCGCCCAGTCCGGGCCCCCGTCGCTGAACCCGCAGCCGGCCGCCGCGAGTCCCAAGCCCAGAACCACGATTACGTTGCCCCACGGTTTCATCAGCACCCTCGCCTGCGAGTTTACGCAAGGCCTTTGCCCGTAGCGAGAGCTTATTCCACAAGGGGTTGCGCGCGTCCCGAGCGGGTCTCCGTTGCAATGCGCGAACGAAGTGCGCGTTTTGGCGCGGGAGGGCGCCCGGGCGCTCCGCCGCGGGCGGTGCGGGCTTTTCGGTCCGCGCCGCTTCGGGACCCGCGAACGAGGACGGGAAGCGGGGCGGCCGGGGCTTCCGGAATGGCGAACGCCCGAAGGGATGACCTTCGGGCGCCCACCAGCACCGGGGAGTTACTGATTGTCGTTGACGTTCGCGCCGCACCGTGCGGCGCGCCGGGCCCAAGAGCGAAGGAAGGACCAAGGGCGAGGGATTGGGCGACGACGACGCAAGGTTCGTAGCCTCAGAGCTTGATTCGGTCTTTGTTCGTTTGGTAGCCTCCCCGTGCCTCAGGGGTCGCCGCAAAGGCGACGGACACTCCGTAGCCGCCGTTGACACCCCATGCTCCCTCCTCCTCCCCCGCGCCGGCCCTTGCTGGCGCCGGCCCTTGCCGCCCTGTGCGGCGTCGCCCTGGGCCCCTTCCTGCCCGAAGGGCCCTTCCTTGCCGTGGGCTTCCTCGCCCCCGCTTCGCTCTGGCTTCCGCCGGCGGCGAGGAGGCTGCGCCTCGCGGCGCTCTTGCTCGCGACCTTCGGCCTCTACGCAGGCGCGAGCGCCCGCGCGGTCGCCGTCCCCCCGCCGCTTCCGGCGGGACCCCTCCTCCTGCGGGGTCGCCTTGCGGGCGACCTCGAGGGCGGAGGGCCCCTCCTCCTTCGCCTCCCCGGGGGACGCCGCCGCAGCCTGCGCCTGCCCCGCCACGCGGCCGTCCACGGCGCCCCGGCGAGCGGGGCCGCCGTGGAAGTGGTCGGCCGGGGCGCCGGGACCTCCCTTCGGGTGGCCGAGTTGCGGCAGCGATCTCCCGCGCCGCTCTTCGCGCGTTCTTGCGCGGCCCTGCGCCGCTGGGTGCGCGCGCGGGTGGCGGAGGCGCCCGAGCCCGCCAGCGGCCTCCTGCGCGCCGGCCTCCTCGGCGAACGGGTCGGCCTGGCGCAGCCGGTGCGGGCTGCCTTCGCCCGCACCGGCTGCGCCCATCTCCTCTCGATGTCCGGCCTTCACACCGGCTTCTTGCTCGCGGGCGCGCTGGGCCTGTGCGGGCTCTTTCGGCCCCGGCCCGCCGCGCTTCGTGCGGCGGGCCTGCTCGCCGCGGGGCTCCTGCTGGCCTTGGCGGTCGTCCGGCCGCCCGTGCTCCGCGCAGGGGTCGCCGCCGCGGTGGTGCTCCTGCTCCCCGGCCGCGGCGACGGCTTCAACCGCCTCGCCGCAGCCTGCCTCGTGGTGCTTGCTTGGGACCCGAGCGCGGGCCGCGATGTCGGCTTCCAGCTCTCCTTCGGCACGGTGGCCGGCATCCTCGCCCTGCTGCCCGCTCTGCGCCGCGGGCTGCGCGGGCGCGGCCCGATGTGGGCGTCCTTCGCCTACCCCACGGTGTGCTCCCTGGTGAGCCTTCCTCTGGTGGGGCTGACCCTGGGGTCGCTCCCCTTCGCCTCCCTGATCCTTGGGGTTCCCGCCGTGCTCCTCTTCTCGGCGGGCCTGGGTCTGGGGGCCGTCGGCGTGGGGCTGGGGAGCTTGAGCACCGCCGCCGGCGCCTGGGTGCTTGCGCTGGCGGCCCTCCCCTTGCGCCTGCTCGTTGCCCTGGTCCACGCCGCCGCCGCCCTGCCGTTGGTTTGCCCGAGCGTCGATCGGCCGAGCGTCGAACTCGGCGTGCTCGGCTGCGGCCTCCTCGCCCTCGGGGCGATTCGGCGCGAGCGCGGGCGCGGCGGCGCGGCGCTCTTCGCCTGCGGTGTCGCGGCCCTTGCGGCGGCGCTGGTCGTGCCGGGAGGCTGGGCCCGCGCGCAGGCGCTATAAGAGGGGCTGTGAACGATGCCTCGCGCGTTCTCCAGGGCCGCTACGCCCTTCGCCGGCAGATCGGCTTCGGCGGAATGGGTGCCGTCTACGCGGCCCACGACCGAATCATGGACCGGGAGGTGGCGATCAAGGAGCTGCGCGAGGAATACGCCCGCGACGAGATGCTCCGCAAGCGCTTCATCCGCGAGGCCCAAGTGGCCGGGAGCCTCTCGCACCCGAACGTGGTCACCGTCCACGACCTCGTCGTCGAGGAGCGCACCCTTTACATCGTCATGGAGTTCCTCGAAGGAGGCACCCTGCTCGATCGCATGGCGCGAGCACCCGAGCGTCGCATGGATCCCGAGCGGGTCCTGGCGGTCGGCGTCGCCGCCCTGCGCGGGCTCGAGGCCGCCCACGACGAGGGGCTCGTGCATCGCGACATCAAGCCGGGGAACCTGCTCTTCGACGCCCAAGGAGTGGTGAAGATCGCAGACTTCGGGGTCGTCACCGCCCGACGGGATCGTCTCGGTGAGGCCACCTCGCTCACGCAGGACGGTACGCATCCGGGCACGCTGGTCTACATGGCGCCCGAGCAGATCGACGGAGCCTCGGTCGACGGGCGGAGCGACGTCTACAGCCTCGCCGCGGTGCTCTACGAGGCCATCGCCGGGGTGCGCTACTTCGAGCGCCCGGGGATTCGCCGCACCGAGCGCGCCCTCATGGACGCGATCTGCGACTTGCCTCCCGTTCCCCTGCGTGCCCATGTGCCCTACGTCGCCGAGTCGGTGTGGGAGGCGCTCGAGTGGGCGCTCGCCAAGGACATCGAGCGCCGGCCGCGCGCGCGCGAGCTCGCCGACGCCCTCGAGGGGCTGCTCGCCCGTCCGCGGTCGCGGCCGAGCATCGAGGCGCCTGGGACGCCGCCCCCGCCGACCAGCGCCGAGCGAGGGGCCTTGCCCACCCGCCCCGCGAGTCGGCGCCTGGCTCCCGTCCCGAGCCCGGAGGAGACCGTCCCCGCGGCGCGGGCTCCGGGCGGGGGAGTGTCCCCCGGGACCGGCGGGAGTTCGACCCGCGCGGGTCCGCGGCGCGCCGCGGGTCCTGCGACCCCGCCGATCCGCCCCCGCCTGGCGCCGGCGACCGCCGGGGCCGCAAGCAGCGGGCGGTTCGCGCCGCGGACCCTCGTGCAGCGCCCGCGGGACGGCGCCTACGGTTTGCACCTTCCCGCCGTGACCTTCGTCATGGGGAGCGAGGAGGCCTCCGACGAGCGCCCGCCCCGTCGCGTCTACGTGAGCGAATTCGTCCTGGACCGAGACCCGGTCACCGTGGGTCAGTACCGGCTCTTCCTCGAGGAACTCGCCGCGGGCTTTTCTCCGGAGCTTCCCCTCCTCGCCGAGCTTTACCCGCGAGGGAAGGACCACCGGCCCGAAGGGTGGGGGACGCCGGCCTTCGCGCGCGTGTGCCCGAGCGACGAGCACCCGGTCGTGTTCGTGGACTGGTTCGACGCGCTGGCGTACGCGGCGTGGGCGGGTGCGCGCCTGCCGACCGAGGCGGAGTGGGAGCGGGCGGCGCGGGGATCGCGGGACGTTCGCCGCAGCCCCTGGGGGGACGAGCCGCCCACTCCGGAGCGCGCCGTGTTCGGGCGCCGCGGAGAGGGTCCCGAGCCGATCGGCGGGCGACCTGCCGGGAGTTCGCCGGACGGTCTGCGCGACATGGTCGGCAACGTGTGGGAGTGGTGCCTCGATCGCTACGACCCCGACGCCTACCCGCGGCTCGGCGACCGCGACCCGATCCTCGAGGTCGAGGAACCGTCGGCGCGCGCCGTGAAGCGGGGGGCGTCGTGGACCAACGCGCCGACTTCGCTCCGTTGCAGCAAGCGGGGCTGCGAGAAGCTCCACGCGCGGCGGCCCAACCTGGGCTTTCGCTGCGCCTGGAACCCTTGAGCCCGCTCAGCGCGCGAGCTGCTCGAGGACGTGCCCGAGTTCGGGAATGATGAGCTCGCGCAGGGCGAGGTCGACGCCCTTGCTCGAGCCCGGGAGCGCAAACACGACCGCGCCGCGGACCACCCCCGCGGTCGCGCGGCTGAGCATGGCCGCCGCCCGGACCTCCTGCCAGCTCAGCATGCGGAACAGTTCCCCGAAGCCGGGGATGGGCCGCTCGATCAGCGCGCTCACGACTTCGTACGTGGAGTCCCGGGCGGTGAGGCCCGTGCCCCCCGTGGTGATTACCGCCTGTGCGCCGGCGTCGATCCCCTCGAGGATGGCTCCTCGGATCCGCTCGGGATCGTCGGGGACGAGGCGCCGGCCGCGGACCTCGTGGCCGGCGGCGGCCAAGGCGTCGTGGATCAGTGCTCCCGAGCGGTCGTCCGCTTCGGTCTTGGTGTCGGAGATGGTGACCGCCCAGCACACCGCGCTTCGCGGTGCGCGCGCGCGGTGTGCGGCGGCGGGGCTGGGGTCGGAAGTCACGGGCTCCTCCGGGGTCGCCTCGTTGTCGGGGGTTCCGGGTATAGCCGAAGCGGATCGATTCCTCCAACCGTGCGGGTCGGCGTGCTCAACGTTGCGCGACCGCGGCCCCGACCTATATTCGAGGCGTTCAGCCGTCGGGAGTGGCGCATGTCGCGTTTGTTGGTGCTCGCGAACCTCGAACTCGCCTTCGACGTCCCCGAGGACGTCGATGTGGAGGCGTTCGCGCGTCTCAAGGAGCGTCACCTGCTGCGGGCCTTGCGCGCCCTCTGCCGTGAGGAAGCGGACGCCGAGGGGACCCTGCGGCGTCTCGAATACGAGGGCTTCTCCTACGACTCGGCCATCGAGGCCGAGCCCCGCGGCTACTACTACAACAAGCACGAGCACACGGCGGGGACGGCCTGAGCTTGATCCGCGCCGGGGTCTGCGGCGACGCGGCGGGCCTCGACGCCCGGGACGCACGCTTGCGACGCATCTACGGCGCGGTCCTCGCGTCGGCCCTGCTGAGCTTTTGCTCCTTCCACCCGGTCGATCTTGGCCTCCTCGCTTGGATCGCCCTCGTCCCCTTGCTGGTGGTCGGGGCCAGGGAAGGGCGGTGGGTGACGGCGGGAATGGCCTACGCCGCGACCTTCCTCTACCACCTGCCGGGCCTCTCTTGGATCGCCCTTACCACTCCCGAGGGTTGGCTGACCACGGTCTTCCTGGAGGGCTTCTACGGGGTCGCGCTGGTGTGCGGCGCGCTCTGGGTTCGTCGGCGTCGGGGCCTGCCCCTCGTCCTGATCTTGCCCATGCTGGGGGTCGCGCTGGAGTGGATCCGCGGCAACTTCCCCTTCATCGCCTTCCCCTGGTTGTTCTGGGGGCACACCCAGCATGCCCGGAGCACCCTGATCCAGATCGTCGATGTGACGAGCACCTACGGCCTCACGGCCCTGGTGCTCGCGGTCAACGGCGCGCTCGCCGAGGCGGCGATCCTCCTCGAAGACCGCCGCCGCGAAGCGCGGGACCTTGGTCGGGACGACCGTTTGCTCCTGAAGAAGTGGCTCCTTCCGCCGGCGGCGGCCATCGTGGCGGTCTTGCTCTACGGAGTCGTGCGCTCGGCCCACGTCCGCTCGGCCATCGAGGAAGGGCCCCGCCTGCTCGTCGTCCAAGTCGACGTGCCGCAGACCCTCAAGGAGGGGGGCGCGGTGGGGGCCCAGACCGTGGCCGCGGAGAACCTTGCTCTCACCAACGCGGCCCTCGGGCGCAGCCCGCAGCCCGTGGACGCGATCGTGTGGTCCGAGACCGTGTGGCTGTTTCCCGTGCGGGACGAACGCAAGGCCGCGGGGCGGGTTCGTTGGGACGAGTACGTGCAGAAGTACCAGCGCGACCCGCGGCCCCAGGCGCGGCGCTGGGTGAACTCGTGGCTGACCCTCCAGGCCCGGCTGCACCGACTCGTCGCGAAGGCCGGAGTCCCCGTGCTGGTGGGGGCGCTCGACCGCGGTTGGGTGGACGGCGGCGGGCCGCACAACAGCTACTACCAGTTCGTCCCGGACCCGGTCCGCGGGGCGCGGGTCGCCGCCCGCTACGACAAGATCGACCTCGTGCCGGTGAGCGAGTACATACCCTTCCGCGGGACCTTCTTCTTCCGCTTCTTCAAGGGCTTCGTCCCGCCGGGCTTCACCGTCTTCGAGCCGGGGCGGCTCGATCAGCCCCTCTTCGAGGTGGGCGAGCATCGCCTCGCGCCCGACATTTGCTTCGAGATCTCCTTTCCCGAACTGTTGCGCTCCTTCACCCAGCGGGGCGCCACCGTGCACGTGTGCCCTGCCAACGACGCATGGTTCGTGCGAGGCGACCGCGGCGAGAAGGCGCGACCGACGGCCGAGGTGTTCCTGGCGCGCGCGCACACGCGCTTTCGGGCCATCGAGAACCGCCGCGGCATCGTCCGCTGCGTGAATCGGGGGATCTCTCTGGTGATGGATCCGACGGGCGAGGTTACCGCCCGGGTCGAGCGGCTCGATGCCAAGGGACGCCCGCGCACCATCGGCGTCGCCGGGACCCTGACCGCGGTCGTGCCCACCACCTCGCTGCGTTCTTTCTACGTACGCTTCGGCGACGTCTTCGCCTATGCCTGCCTCGCAGCCAGCGTCGCTTGGGTTGTCTTGGCCGCGCGGGGGGCGCGGACCGCAGAGATTGCGTAGCGCGCGCGCGGGCGGCGTGGCAGGATGTGCGCGTGGTCGGGAGCCGCAGCCGATTGCTCTGGATGCTCATGCCGCTGGCCTTGCTGGGCTGCGAGCGGGGAGCCGAGATCCTTTCGCCGCGGCCGGATGTTACCCCCCGTGGGGACGCGACCGCAGAGGCTGAGCACGAGGACTGGTACCCCGAGGAGATCGATCCCCCCGAGGGGACCGAGTATCCCGTGCGCCTGACGCCCCTTCCCGAGCGGCTCGACGGCCTGCCCGCGGGCGACCAGGGCTACTTGAACCATGCCTTTTCCCAGGTGCTCGCCGTCGCGCGGGCCAACCTGGCCGTCCTCCGCGCCCTGGGGACGGAGTTCCACGAGGAGGGGCTGCGCAGCTACGACGACGCCGTGGAGGAGGCGCTGCAGAACCTGGAGGCGGAGGAGGTCCCCGGGGGCCTCGAACCATTCCATGGCGAGCTGCTCGCGGCCCTCGAACTGCAGCGCGCTTTCGTCGAAAAGGCGGGCGCGGAGTTGGGTGCCCTTCGGCGGCGGGAGGGCTTAGAGGGCGTGCAGGCTGCGGCCAAGAGGCAAGAGGCGCTCAACGCCGTCCGCCGGCACTCGGTCGAGGGCCAGGCCGCGCGCGCGCGCCTCCTCTCTGCCTGGTCCCACCTCGCGCGGCGCTACGAGGGGCGCTGGTCGCCCGCGCTGCGGCGCTGCCTCTACCAGCATCTGCAGGCTCTGCAGAGCCTTTGAGGCCCTCCGCGGTCGCGGTCGGCCGAGGGGCCCCGTCAGGGAGCGGGCGGACCCTCCTCCTCGCCGCAGAAGACGGCGAGCGTCTGGCCGGAGAAGCGCCCCGAGTGGCGCTGGCTGCCTTCGGTGCGCTGGAAGATGAACTGGCAGATCGGAGTGCCGGGGTGGATTCGTAGCACCCGCGGGCTCATGTTGAAGATCTCCAGCACGGTGTTGTTGTGGGTTCCCGACTGCATGAAGCCGGCCGAGATGTGGACCAAGAGGCCCATGCGCGCGAAGCGAGAGCGTCCGTCGAACCAGCCGCACAAGTCGTCGGGGAGCCCAACGCGCTCGTTGGTGATCCCAAGCACCATTTCCTTGGGGAGGACCTCCATGCACTCGCCGGGGGGCACCTCGACGAGCTGGGTGATGCTCGGATCGCGGTAGTCGACGTCTTCGTGTAGGTCGATGGGCTTCCAGCCCACGAAGCGGCGGAAGTAGCGAGAGACGGTCAGGTCGACCGAAGCGGTTCCGACCCGCGCCGGGTCGTAGGGGTCGATCCGGATCCGCCCGGCCTCGATCTCCTTGAGGATGGCCTCGCGGGTGAGGATGGTCATCGGGTGCCTCCGCTGGGCGAGGTGGCCTCTCGCCCGGTCCTTGCGCAGATGACCTCCGCGAGGCGCTCGGGGCTGCTCGTCAGCAGCTCGTCGACGGCCACCGAGTCGAGGAGCGCGTCGTCCCAAGGGAGGTCGTACTCGGTGACCGCGCACACCAGGTCCTCGTAGCGGCCGAGGGCGCGGAGCGCGCGGATGCGGGCGGCGGTGTCCAGCGCTTCGTGGAAACGGACGTGGAGGAGCCCCAGGCCGCTCAGAACACCATCCGTGTAGAGCGGGCACATGAGCAGGGAGCGCCCATCCCGGCGTCCGTGGCCTGCCCACACGCGCGGGGCGCGGGCGACCATGCGCTTGGTGCCCGAGAGGAGGACGCCGGCCGGGCCCTCGGCGCGCGAGGACAGCTTCTCGGCGACGCCGGTCTTCTGCGCGACGACGATGGTGGATTCCTCGGTGGGAATGCCTAGGGGCGATAGGCCGCGCAGGTCGTAGCGCACGGCGCCGAGGCAGGCGGAGACGGCGGGGTCGAGTCCGGAGAGGGCGGCCGCGTCCTGGTCGGAGACGGAGCCTTCGGGGGCGCCGCAGGCGACGAGGGCCCGCAGCAGTTTCCCCGCGGGCGGGCGGATGGCCGCGGCCTCTCGGGAGATGCCCACCGTTACCGTCTTGGCTTGGTGTTTGATGGCGTCGATGGGACGGCGGAGCGCGTCGAGCACGCGGCCGATCTGGCCCTGGAGTGCCTCGAAGCGCTCGGCGAGCGGTGGGTCGGCGGGGCTCGCGTCGCTGGCGCCTGCTCCCTCGAGCCACCCGCGCAGAGAGGCGAGGAGGGAGAGCGCCTCGTCCACCGGCACGGCAGCGTTCCAGTCGCCGGCGGCGACGGTGGCCTCGACTTCGGCGGTCAGGGGGCGGAGCGCGGCGCGAAAGCGCTGGACCACGTCACGGACCTCCGCCCCGGAGCCGGCGCGACGAGCGGCGAGAAAGGCGCTGGCGGCCGCGTCCACCACGTCGCGCAGGCGGCGGAGGAGGTCGGCGCGCGCGTCGATGGCCCGGGCCGCTTCGTAGCTGAACAGGTGGCCGGCGGCGGTGTTGAGCAGGAGGGCGAGCTCCGGGGTGGTGGGGGGGACCGGGATCGTGGCCGCGGCGTACTCCGCGAAGCGGGTTTCCCCGCGGTCGCAGATCACGACGGGGATCGCGGCGTGCGCTTTGAAGATGGCGACCTCCTTGACGGCGTCGGCGGCGGCGGGTCCTCCGAGCCCCGCCGCGCACACGAGGATCAGGGGTTCGCTCGAGAGGTCGATGTGCTTCTTGTCTTCGATGGTGTCGACGGAGACCGACTTGTAGCAGAGTTCGCTGAGTTTGATGCGCACCTCCCGCGCGGCCTGGGCGCTGGGGCCGCTGCCGACCACGGTCCAGTGCGATCGCCGCAGAGCCAAGCCGGCGGCGTGGCGGATGCGCTCGCGGCCGCGGCCGAGGACCTCGCGCAGGCAGCGGGGGAGGTCCTGCAGGCGGAGCAGGTGCCCGCGCAGGTCCTCTTCGGAGAGGACGCCCGCGAGGTGGGCGAGCTGGAGCCCGAGCAGGTAGCCGGCGACGACCTGGCAGTAGAAGGCCTTGGTCGAGGCCACGCTCATTTCCACGTCGCGGCCGTCCGAGGTGTAGAGCACGCCGTGGCTCTTGTCGACGAGGTCGGAGCCGCGGCGGTTGACGATGGCCAGGACGTGGGCGCCCCGCGCGCGGGCCAGGTCGACCGTGCGGTTGGTGTCGGTGGTGGTTCCGCTCTGCGAGACGGCGACGACGAGGGAGTCCGGCCCGAGGCGTCCGAGGTGGAAGCCGCTCAGCTCCGTGGCGGGCATTCCTCGTACGGAGACGCCGGCGGAGGTGAGCAGGGTGCCCATGAAATCGGCGGCGGCGCGTCCCGCCACCGCGGCCGTCCCCTGCCCGATGACGAACACCTTCCGGAGCGCGCCGCTTCGAAGTCGGTCGCGGAGCATAGGCGGGACCACCTCGTCCCCGAGGAGGAAGCGGACGGGGCCTGCCTCGTCGCAGCGGAACTTGCCGCACAGGGTCCGCTCGACGGAGCGCGGCGCGTCGTTGACCTCCTTGACGAAGTAGTGCTCGAAGCCGCCGCGGTCGATGTCCCGGGTCGCGATGGGGGCCGTCTTCAGCTGCTCCGCCGCGAGCGTCTTCGCCTCTCCGGAGTAGCGCAGGACGCGCGGGGTGTCGCCGGCTGCGAGCCGGACGACTTCTCCCTCCTCCCCGTCGAGTTTGTAGTAGCGGGCGGCGTATTCCACGACGCCGTAGAGTTCCGAGGCGTAGAGCGCGCCCCCCTCGGGGCTCGAGCCGACGTAGAGGGCTTGGCCGCTGCCGCGCAGGGCCAGGTGGGCCGCGCGGGGGTCCTCGCCGAGGAGGACGCCGATGGCCGTCGAGCCCTGCAGGGTTCGAGCGGCCGCGCGGACTGCTTCGGTGGGGGCGAGCCCTCGGGCGAGGTAGCGCGCGACTTCGAGGGGGACCACCTTCGCGTCGGTGGTGCAGTCGAGGGGGAGGTCCCAGCCGCGGGCGAGGGCGGGGTAGTTGTCCACGTCGCCGTTCAGCGCGCCGAGAACGAGGCGCTCGGGCGGGGCGCCGCGCAGGTCGTTGGCGACTGGATGGCAGTTGGGTTCGCTGATCACGCCGTTGGAGGCCCAGCGGGTGTGGGCCAGGACCTGCGCCTCGGCTTCTGGGTGGAACAGAACGCTGCGGAGGAGGGCGTCGCCGCGCAGCTTCTCGCGCAGTTCGCGCACGTTGGCGCCGAGTTCGCCCACTTCGCGGGCCACCTTGCGCGCGAAGGCGACGGCGGTGGTGGCCCCTTCCGTCACCAGGACCGCGCCGTCGCGCAGCGATGCTAGGGCGCGGCGGTGTTCGAGTTCGCCTGCCAGCTCGGGACCGAGGCTCGCCGAGAATTCCTCCCAGGCGGTCGCCGGGAGGGCGACGAGCACCGCCAGCCCGCCCGAGTCGCGGCCGCGTACTTCGAGTCGGGCGAGCTGGTTGAGGACCAGGTTGAGCCGCCAGAGCTCGAACCAACCCTTGGGCGGGACCTTCTCGCCCTCCGGAGCGAGCTCGGCGGTCGTGCGCAGGTTGGGGAGGGCGTCGCGGAGGATCCGCCAGGACACGTCGCGGGCGGCGACGGAGGCACGGGAGAAGGACTCGGCGTCGCGGGCGCTGCGCACCCCGTCCGGGGCGTTCAGGCGCTGCTCCAGAGCGTCGGCGGCCTCAGCGAGGGCTGCGCCGAGCGCGGCGGTCTCCGCCTGGAGCTCCGGTGACTCGCGGAGGGTGCGGAAGCCGGCCCAGCCGACCAGGGCCAGGCTGGCTTCGTCGATGGCGCTCGCCAGGGCGTAGAGCGCGTCGGCTGCTCTGGAGTCCGAAGGGGACCACGCCCGCAGGGCCTCGCTGGCCGAGCGGAGCGGCGCCGGGTCGAAGCGCGCGTCGGCGGAGTAGGCGTGGACGAGACCGACCAGACCGCACATGGCTTACCTCGCGAGGGGCGTCCATGGTAACCGCGAGCCGAGACGCAGCCCCGAACCAAGCGAAGCGCGCCGAGCCCAAAGGACTCGGCGCGCGCAGGGGAGCCGGCGAAGTCCTTATTCGGACTCGGCGGCCGGAGGAGCCTCGCTGGCCTCGGCCTCGGCCTCGGCGGACGGCGACGCCTCGGACTCCGCCGCGGAGGATTCCGCGTCGACCGCTTCGCCGGAGGACGGCTCGGCGGTCGGGGGAAGTTCGCCTCGTTCCGGGGGAGGGGCGCCTTCTTCGAGGGCCTGCCGGAGCGAGAGACCGATCTTGCGCTCGTCGAGGTCGACCTTGATCACTTTGACGTGGACCCGGTCGCCGGGGGTAACGATCTGCTGCGGGTTGTCCACCTTGCGGTCGGCGAGTTCGGAGATGTGGAGGAGGCCTTCGAGGCCGTCCTCGAGCTCCACGAAGACGCCGAAGTTGGTGACCTTGGTCACCACGCCCTTGACGATCTCTCCCGTGGCGTACTTGTTCGGGATCAGGCGCTCCCAGGGGTCTTCTTCCAGCTGCTTGAGCCCGAGGGCGATGCGCTTCTTCTCCTGGTCGACGGCGATCACGACCGCCTTGACCTCCTGCCCCCGCTCGAGCATTTCCGAGGGGTGGACGACCTTCTTGGTCCAGGAGAGGTCCGAAACGTGGAGGAGGCCGTCGATGCCTTCTTCGAGCTCGACGAAGGCGCCGTAGTTGGTGAGGTTGCGGACGACACCGGTGACTTCCTTGCCCGGAGGGTACTTGTCCTCGACCAGGGTCCAGGGGTTCACCTCGACCTGCTTCATGCCGAGGCTGATCTCCTGCTTCTGGGGGTTCACGTCGAGGACGACGACTTCGACCTTGTCGCCGATCTGCACCACCTCGCTGGGGTGGTTGACGCGCTTGGTCCAGGACATCTCGCTCACGTGGACGAGGCCCTCGACGCCCTCTTCGAGCTTCACGAAGGCGCCGTAGCTGAGGATGTTGACGACCGTGCCCGTGAACTTGGCCCCCACCGGGTACTTGGCCTGGATGTTGTTCCAGGGCGACTCGGTGAGCTGCTTGATGCCCAGCGAAATGCGTTCGGTCTTGGGGTCGATCTTGAGGACCTTGACCTCCACTTCGTCGTTGATCTTGACGACCTCGGAGGGGTGGGTGACGCGGCCCCAGGACATGTCGGTGATGTGGCAGAGGCCGTCGATGCCGCCCAGGTCGATGAACGCGCCGAACTCGGCGAGGTTCTTGACCACGCCCTTGACCACGGCGCCCTCGTGAAGTTGCTCGAGCAGTTCCTTCTTCTTCTGCTCGCGCTCTTCCTCGAGGAGCTTGCGGCGCGAGACGACGATGTTCATGCGGGCTTCGTCGATCTTGATGATCTTGCACTCGATCTCGCGGTCGATCCACTCGTTGACGTCGTTCACGCGGCGGATGTCGATCTGCGAGGCGGGGAGGAAGACGGGGACGCCGATGTCCACGAGCAAGCCGCCCTTGATCTTGCGCAGGACCTTGCCCTTGACGGTGTCGCCCTTCTGGTGCTGCTCGATGACCCGCTCCCAGCCCTTTTGCCGGTCGGCCTTCTTCTTGGAGAGGATGACGAGCCCGCTCTCGTCCTCGATGGCTTCGAGGAGGACGTCTACGCTGTCGCCGATGTCGACCTCGTCGCGGTCCTTCCAGTGGTCGAGGGGAATGACGCCCTCCGACTTGTAGCCGACGTCCACGATGACGTCGTCGCCGACGATGTTGAGGACGCGGCCGCGGACGATCTTGTCGGGCTTGACGTCCTGGACGGAGTGCTCGTAGAGCTCCTTGAGCTTGGCCTCGCCATCGGGGCCGATGGCTTCCTGCAGGGCGGCCTCGAGCGCGTCCTTGGGCATGCCGTACTTCTTGACGGCCTGGTTGACTGGCATGGGAATTGACGATCGTTGGTGGTTGAGGGGCACCGCGCGGGGCTCGACCGCCGAGCCGGGACGCCCCGAAAGCGAAGGCGCGTTTTACCACGCCAGAGGTTAGGGTCAACCGTGGCCTCGGCCCGGCGGGCGCGGAGCCGCCGGGGCCGGAACCTCCCTCCCCAAGCGCGCGCACCGCGGGGCGCGAGTCCTGCGGCGGCCTAAGTTTCGCGCGCGCAGCGGTTCTGGGCCGCCGTCGCCAGCGCGTGGAGGCGCTCGAGGACCTCGGCGGGGGAGAGGGAGGAGGTGTCCACGGCCACCGCCTCGGGGACACGGACCAGGGGGCCGACGCTTCGGCTTCGGTCCCGCTCGTCGCGGGCGCGGATCTCGGCGAGCAGTTCGTCGAAGGGCGGGGCGGCCGGGCCGAGGTCCCGCTGTCGCCGACGTGCCCGCTCCTCGACGGAGGCGTCGAGATAGACCTTGACCTCGGCGTCGGGGAAGACCACCGAGGCGAGGTCACGTCCTTCGGCGACCACCGAGCGCTCGCTGGCGCGGGCGAGGGCCCTCTGCTGCGCCACGAGTCGCTCGCGGACCTCGGGGCAGTTCGCGAGGTGGTGGATGGCGCGGGTCACCTCCGGCGTGCGGATGGCCGCGCTCACGTCCTCGCCGTCGAGGAGGACCTGCGTTCCCTCGGCGTTCGGCACGAGTTCGACCCGCGCGCGCTCGACGGTTTCGGCCAAGGCCGCGGGGTCCGAGAGGTCGACGCCGTCGCGGAGGGCGCGAAGCGTGCAGGCGCGGTACATGGCGCCCGTGTCCAGGTAGAGCGCGCCCAGTTGCTCGGCCAGGCGGCGCGCGGTGGTGCTCTTGCCCGCGCCGGCCGGTCCGTCGATGACGAAGACGATCTTCCTCAGCGCGGTCGCCTCACTGGTCGAGCGGGCGCGTGCAGCGGAAGCCGATGACGTCGTTCTTCTCCTTCTTGTTCGCCCACAGGTTCGCCGTGGCCGAGAGGAGGGGGGGGTATTGGGGCAGGTCCACGTAGGAGCCGCCCTTGACGATCTGGCTGCTCTCCTCCTCTTCGTAGGGGGTGTTCGTCCACTCCCACACGCCGCCGACCATGTCCTGCACGCCGTAGGGCGAAGCCCCGTCGGGGAAAGCGTCCACGGGGCGCAGGCGGGCTTCGCCGTATTGGTCGACGCGGTAGTTCGCCTTTTCGGGGGTCGGGGGTTCGTCGCCCCACGGGTAGAGGTGGCCCTGCGGGCCGCGGGCCGCCTTCTCCCACTGTGCCGCGGTCGGCAGACTCTTGCCGGCCCACTTGCAGTACTGAAGGGCGTCCATCCAGGAGACCCCGGTGACGGGCAGGTCGTCCTCGGCGAATTCGGGGCGCTTGTCCCAAATGCGCGGCCGCCGGTAGTCCGTCTCCTCGATGAACCGGCGGTATTCCTTGTTCGTGACCGGGTAGATGTCGATGTAGTAGGGCTCGAGGAAGGTCTCCTCGCCCTCGGTGCCGAAGGGGAAGGGGCCGGAAGGAATGAGGACCATGCCGGGGATCTCGGGGGCGAGATCCGCCGCGGTCTGCACGGACTCGAGCAGGTTCTCGCTCTCGATGATGTCGAGCACGTCGGCGAGGCGGTCCTCGACCACGTCCCACTCGGTCTCTCCGGTGATGTTCCGGTAGCACTCGAAGACTTCCTTGGCTTTCACCAAGTAGCGGGCGCGGTTGGCCTCGTCCGAGAAGGAGCGCTCGTAGAGGAGGATCCCGTAGTAGAAGCACTCCTCGTCCTGGTTGAGGGGGTGCTTGCCGTAGAAGCGCTCGAAGAAGTGGAGCGCCTGCTCCTCGTCGATCTCGGTGGGCGGCTTGGTGTTGTCGATGTACTTCGCCCAGATGTACTCGTTGATCTTCTCGCGGGTCAGGTCCGTCATCAGTGCACTCATGGCCGCTCGTATACCACGACTTCGCCCTTCAGGTCGGGGACGTGTAGCCGCCCGAGGCGTCGGCGGAAGCCCATCCGCGACATCAACTGCTTCTCGTAGCGGAGGATGGCCGAGGGGCTCAGCCCGCTCAGGTTGAGGTAGGCCTTGTCCTCACGCCACTGGAAGGGCGTCCCCGACGAGCCGCCGCCGACCCAGCGGTTGAGCTTGGTCAGGCCCTTGTCGTAGTCCTTGTCTCGGTTGTCGAAAGCCTCCACCAGGCTGCGCGCCACGGCGGGAGGGATGGTTCGTGATTCGCCCAGGATCTCCTCGGCGAGGGAAGCCTCGGTCGCGTTCTCGAGCAGGCTCTCGTCCGCGCCGAGGGCCGCCTGCAGTTCGCGCAGTTCGCCGGGATGAAGCGGCTCGGCGCGCGAGAGGTCCCGCAGGGCGGGGTCGTCGGCCTCGTCGGGCTGGGGAGCGGGATCGTAGGCTCGGAGCTCTGCGTCGGCGTCCTCGGAGGCGGGCGCCGGGTCCGCGGCCCGCTCGCGGAGGGTGATGCGTGGGGCGCTGCCGTTGTCGCTCGCCGAGCGGGGCGAGAGAGCCTGCGTGCGGAGGCCGGGCTCGCTCACCCTCTCCGCGCCGCCGAGACGCTCGAGGATGGCGATCTGGTTGCGGAGGAGTTGCCTCAGGGCGCGGTTGAGGTCCACGGGGCTGAGGACGTCCGGGCGCCCGCCGTCGAGCTCGTCGAGGAGGGTGCGGGTGAGCCGGGCGAGCTGGCGCAGGCGGTCGTCGGTCGGGCTCACGGGGCACCTCGCCCGAGTTCGGCGAGGCGCGCGCGCAGAGCGCGGAGCGCCTCGCGGTGCAGCTCGGTTTCGTTCAGGGTCAGGGCCCGGGCGTAGGCGTCCTCGGCCGCCTCGAGGGCGCCCAAGAGTTCCCGGCACAGGCCGAGGTCGTAGGCGAGGGCGCCGAGGGCCTCGGGGGGCGCGTCGTCCGCTCGCGCCTCGCCGAGGGCGGCCTCGAGGAGCTCCGCGCTCGCCCGTGGGTCCCCGGCGACGAAGCGCTCCCAGGCCGCCTGGCTCCGCTGGCCGGCGTGCTCCCAGGTCGCCTCCCAGGGGACCCAGCGGTCGCGGAGGCTCGCAGCCAAGGCGCGGGCCGCACGGTCGAGGAGGAGGCCTCGCCACCGCTCGACGTCTTCGGCCAGGGCGTCGTCGTCGAGGGCGAGGTCGAGAGGGGGCGCCGGACGCAGGTCGCCGTCGGGGAGGACGAGCGCGTAGCGCACGCGCAGCCAGGCCCGCGGCGCTTCTCCAGCGTGGACGTCCAAGCGCTCCACGGTCCCGCAGAGGAGGGCGTCGAGGCCCTGCTCGGCGGCGATGAGCAGGCCCGCCTGAGCAGTCAGCGGGCGCTCGCCACCCGGGTCCACGCGGACGACCTCGAGCTGCCATTGCGCTCCGAGCTCGGAGTGCACGCGCTGGGTGAGCTCTTGGCCCCCGGGACCCGCGAAGGCGACGAGCCCCACGCGGCGGGCCTGCGCGGGCAGCTCGGCCCGGGCGGGCTCGAGGCGTTCGACGGAGCGTCGCTCGGTCGCGGCGCAGCCCGCGAGCGGTCCGTGCAGGAGGAGCACGAGGCCGAGGGCGAGGCGCGTTCGGGGAGGGAGCAAGACGTGCGGCACGGGGGGACGGGGCGTCGGG
>RFHU01000441.1 GCA_003695705.1 Planctomycetota bacterium | reverse complement strand
GGCGGGGCGGGGGGCGTGGGGCAGGGCTTCGCCGGCCTTCGCCGGCGGAACCGCCGCAACGCCGACGAACCCGGCGACGAAGAAGGCAACCGCTCCTTCCTCGACCTGCTCGTCGAGCGCCTGCCCGAACTCGTCGACTGGCCCGAGGGCTGCCAGGCCTACCTCGACCGGAAGAGCAACGTGCTCGTGGTGCGCGCGCCCGCGGCGACCCTCGAACAGGTGCAAGAAGTCCTCGACGAGATCGACGTCGATCCCCCCCAGATCCTCATCGAGACCCACTACCTCGAGGTGGAGGTCGACACGGGCCTCGACCTCGGCGTCGAGTGGAGCCACGACCGACGCTTCGACCGCCCTGCCGTCGACGCCAACCTGCAAACCGACCCGGCCGCCTCGGGCCCCCTCAAGGGCGAGCCGTCCCTCCTCAGCCAAGGGGCGAGCTTCTTCGGCCTCCCCGGCGCCGTGGGCGGCGGCGTCTCGGGGAGCCAGTTCGAGGTGCTCGGGATCTTCGACGAGTCGATCATCAAGGCCCTGATCTACACCCTTTCCACCCAGAAGTCGACGAACCAGCTCGCCGCGCCCCGGGTCATTGCCACGAACAACAGCCGGGCCCAGATCGCCATCGTCCGCAACCTGAGCTTCATCGACCGCTTCGAGATCGTGCAGGGGACCGTCTCCCAGACCCAGGAGACGGCGGTCACCACCCCGACCAGCGTGCGCGCGGTGGTCAACGACAGCAACTTCACCGGCGTCCTCCTCAACGCCAAGCCCTCGGTGGGGGCCGACGGGAAGACCGTGCACGTCGTCCTGCAGCCGGTCATTCGCGAGCAGGTCGACGAGATCCAGCTCGACAACGGCGCGATCGTGGTCGACGGCGCCACCGAAGTCTCCACGCCGCCGCTCACCCGCCCCATTCTGGAGACGCGCCTCACCACCACCCAACTCAGCATCGAAGACGGGGCCTGGATCGTGCTCGGGGGACTCATGACCGCGCGCGAGAGCACCCGCAGCGAAGGCCTCCCCTTCCTCGAGGACATTCCCCTGCTCGGCTACCTCTTCAAGCGCGAAGTGCGCGAGCAGGTCAAGCGGAACCTGCTCATCTTCGTCACGGCCCGGATCGTGAACCCGGCCGGCGGCCGCTACGTTGACGGGCCGCGTCGGCGGAGAGGACGGCGCGTTCGGTGACTGCCGCCCGCTGCAGCCTCCTCTACGTCGACGGGCACCGCCTGCGGGTCGTGACCCGCACCGGCCCCGAGCAGGTGCACCGCGCCGAGGTGGAGCTGGTGACGCCGGGAGGGCAACCGCTCCCGGTGGCCGAGGTGGAGACGCCCGCGGCGGTGCGCTTGCTCCGCTCCCGCCTGCGCCCGCTCCTCTCGGGGAGCGAGCTGCTCGGCTTCACCCTTCCCGGGCTCGAGCAGGCCTCCGAGCTCCTCTTCGTTCCTCGCCACGCCGAAGGACGCCTGGAGGCGATCCTCGCCGCCCTCTACCAGGGCGGCGAGGACGCGGGGCGCTTCTGCGTCGCGAGCGCGCGCGTCGGCGAAACCGAAGTCAGCGGGCTGCACCGAGCCTACCTCTACCCCGCGGCCTCCATTGCGCCCGTGTGCCGCGCCTTGCAGCAGGCCCTCGGGCGGCCGGTGCCCTTCTTGGACCCGCAGTTCGCCGTCTTGCGGGCCCTGCCCCCGGACGCTCCCCAAGACGTGGTCGCCCTCTGGCGCGCGCCGGACGGTCGCTTCGCCCTCGCCGCCGTCCGCGGCGGAGGGCCGCAAGTGCACGGGGGCTTCCTCTTCCCCGGAGAGGCGCGGCCCGAGCTCTGGCTCGGCGCAGGAGGGCTTGCGCCCGCCGAGACCGAGGAGCCCTGGGACCTCGCCGAGGCGAGGCAGCTTGGCGAAGAAGCCCTCTCGGCCCTCGGGCGGTCGTCGCCCGCGGGCGCCGAGCCCCCCGTGGTGGAGGTGGACTGCGAACTCGACCAGCTCCTCGCCCACCTCCTCGAGGCCGCCCGCGCGGGCGAGGTCCCCCGCGTCCTCCCCGGCGACGCCCGCGAGCGCGCCGTGACCGCGCGCCGCCACCGCGCCCGCCTCCGGCTGCTCGCGGCAACCCTCCTCGCCTGCGCCGCCGCGACGGGCCTCGCCTTGCGCGCACGCAGTGTGGTCCTCGCCGACGGGGAGCGGCTGCGCCGCGCTGCGGAGCGCACCGCCCGCGGCTCCCTGGAGGTCCGTGGACAGGAAGGCGTGTTGGCTGCCCTGCGCAGGCAACGGGCGGCGCTGCGAGCGGGCGCGGGCACGGGCCCTGCGCTGCGCCTCCTGGCGGCCCTCGAGGAGGCCCTGCCGCGGGGGCTCCGCCTCGAGGGGGTGCGCCTCGAGCGCGATCCGCAGGGGCGGGCGAACGGCGGCGCCTTCGCGCTCGCCGCGAGCGCGCGCTTCGAGACCGGCGTGCCCGGCGACGCTCGGATCGACGGCTTGACGCGGCTCCTCTCGCGGTTGCGGAAATTGCCGGGGGTGGGCTCCGTGCGCCTGCGCCCGGGCGTAGACCCCGACCGGGTGCGCCTCGACCTCCGCTACCGCCCGCCGTCCGCGGGCGGGGGAGGCGGCGCGTGAGGTGGCCCCTGGAGGAGCGCGTCCCCCGCTACGAGCTCGCGCTCTCGCTTTTGTGCTTGGCCCTGGCGGCGACGGTCGGGGGGGGCCTTTGGTGGGGCCCCCTCGCCGACGCCCGCGAGGAGGCTCTGCGCCTGCACCCTCCGCAGACGCCGGCCGGCGCCGTACCGCTCGCCAGGGCCCAGACGCGCCTGCGGGCGGAACTCGACCGCGAGCGCGCGGAGTGGGCCTCCCTCGCCAATTCCCTTCGCCCCGCCCCCGTGCTCGCCGAAGGGCGCGCCCAGGGCCTCGACGCCGTGGAGCGGCGCCTCTGCTGCGAGCGCCTCTGCGCGCGCCTTCCGCAGCGCTTGCAGGACGGCGTGGCGCGCTTGGCCCAAGAGGAGGGAATCGACGGGCGCGTGCGCGTCGTCGAGGCGCTCCTGAGCGCCCTCGAAGGGAGTCCGCCCGGCCCCGCCGCCCTGCGCACCCTCCTCCCCACCCGCGCGCAGAGGACCTCGGTCGAAGGCCCCCTGGTGCGTTCCGTCGTTCGCCACGGGCTTCGGGCCTCCCTCGAGCTGCGCCCGGCGGAGCTCGAGGGCTTCCTGCGCCGCTTGGGCGAGGCGCAGCCGCCGCTCTTCGTCGAACGCCTCGCGCTGGAGGCGCGCGGCGAGAACCGGCTCGCCCTCGACCTCGAGGTCTTCGCCCTCGACCTCGAGCTGCGCGAGCGCGTGCGGACGCCGGCCGTCCGCTTCGAGCGGGACGAAGGCTGGAGCCTGGAAGAGTTTCCGGGGGAGATCTGGTGAGGCCTGCGCGCGGAGACGCGGTCGCGCGGGCGCTGGCCTACGCCGGCCTCTTGGCCCTCGTGGGCGTCGCGGCGCGCGTCCCGGGGGCGGGGGCGGCCCTCGCGGGGCTCGGCGCGCAGGGAGCGCGGCCCGGCGCCGCGGCCTGGAGCCTCGAGGCCGCGCTGGCGCGCCTCGACGTCCCCGTGCTCGTGGAGCCGCCCGAGCCTCGGGTCGCCCCCCCCAAGCTCCCTGCGCCGGTGCCCTCGGGGCTGGCGAGCCTGCCCTCCGAGGCGCGCCTCCTCGCCGACGCCTTCGTCGCCGGCCCGGCGGCTCCGTCGGCTGCCTATTCCCCGAGCGCCGAGGCGCCGACGGCGGGGGCGCGGCCTGCGGCCGCGCGGGGACAGGGCGCCCCCTCCGGCGGGGAAGAGGGCCTTCGCTGCCGCGTGGCGGGGATCGTGCGCGCGCCCGGCGGTCGCTTTCGCGTGTTTCTCGAGACGCCGGACGGTCGTACGCGCGTCCTCGCCGAAGGAGAGCGCTGGGCGGGGGTGCGGGTGGTCAAGGTGACCGCCGGGCAACTCCTCGTCGAGCAGCGGGACGGCGAGCGCCTCGACGCGGTCGGGGTGGGCGAAGCCTTCTGGCTCGAGCCGCCCGGGGAGCGCGGAGGGTGAAGAAGCGCGAACGCGGACAGGCCTTGGTCTTGGTGCTGGGCGCGGTCTTGGTCGTCGCGGTGGTGAGCACGGCCCTGCTCCTCCGCCAGCGTGGCGAGCTCCTCGCCAGCGAACGGGCGGAGGCGCGCGCCCGCGCCCGGGCCGCCTTCTCGGTGCGGGCGCAGGAAGTCGCCCGGGGTCTGCGCGCAGGGGCCCTCTCGTTGCGCCCGGTTCGCGACGACCTCGACGGCGAGGTCCTCGTCGTGGACCTCAACGGCGACGCGGACGCGGTGGCCTTCCTCCTCGACCGGCTGGTGGCGGGGCTCGGACGTGGTGCCGACGGGGTGGGCTTCGAGAACGCGGCGGCGCCGCCCCAGCGCGCCGAAGAGCCCGGCCAGGACGCGGGGGACGTGCTCGCCTTTCGCCGCACCCTCCCCGGCGATCGCTTCGCGAGCCTCGACGACCTCGAGCGGGTCCCCCGCCGTCCGCCGGGGAGCGGCCTCCTCTGGGACCCCGCCGACCCGCGCGCCCGCGCCGAGCTCGCCGCGCTGCGCCCCTTCTTGCGCCTGAGCGCCGGGCGCCCGCAAATTGCCGCCCAAGGCGCCCTCGTGGACCTGAACGGCGACCCCTTGGAGCTGGCGCGGTTGCTCCACGAGCTCTTGCTGCGCGTCCCCGGGCCCCGGGACGCCGGCGGGACGGCGCTCCCCTTGGGCCGCAACGGGGTGGGGATCGAAGTCGACCCCGCGCGGCCGCCCACGCGGGGAGAAATCGACGGCACCGCCCTCGCCGACGGCGAAGCCTTCTCGGACGTCGCGTGCGTGGTCCGCGAGGCCCTGCGCCGGCCGGCGGGCTTTCGCGACCCCCGCGAGCTCGCCTCGGTGCGTCGCGAACGCCGCAGCGGCGGCGGGAGCCGCTTCCTCGGCCCCTTGGTCACGGACGACCTTCGCTGGGAGCTGGAGCTCCTCGGCGACTTCCTCACCGCGGGCGAAGGGACGAGCGGTCTGCGCCCCCTCGATCCCAACCGCGCGCCCCACGCGGTCCTCGCCGCGGCCCTGGCGGTGTACCTCGCGGGCTTCTACGACCCGGCCCTTACGAGCCCCGACGTGCTGGCGACCGCCGCCGTGGCCGCGCGCCGGCAGAGCGGCCCTTTCGCCGACGACGACGCCTGGTGGGCCTTCCTCGCCGCGCAGCCGGGGGTCTCCTTGCCGGGGGGCACCGCGCCTTCGGGCCTGCGCGCGCGCTTCTCCGCCGGCGGCCCGGCGCGGGCCTGGGACCTCCGCTTCGTCCTTCGCGCGGCGC
>RFHU01000440.1 GCA_003695705.1 Planctomycetota bacterium | reverse complement strand
GCCCGGCGGTGGCGGGGCTTCCCGCGGGGGGCGTGTGGGGGGTCTTCCTCGAGCACGAGCTTCGTCGGCAACTCGGGAGCCTCGGCATGGGCCTTACGCTCGCGGGGCTCGGTCTTACGGGCCTCGTGCTGACGACGGATCGCCCCTTGCGCGAGCTGATCGACGGCTCCGCCCGCCGGGCGCGCGAAGCCCTCGCGCGCGCTCGCCAGCGCGTGGACGAGGCCGAGGAGGCCCTGGCGCGGGCCAACGTGAGCGCGGTCGCGGAGCGTGGGGCAGCGGCCGGCGCCTCGGCCCTTCCTGCGTCCGCCTGCGAGGAGACCGCCGGTGTGGCGGGAGCGGTCGCGTCCGCGGGCCTCCCCAGCGCCCTCGCCCTTTCCTCCGCCGAGGAGGCGGACGCGGCGGAGGGGGACGAGGACGAGGCCTTGCTGCCTGCCGCCGAGCTCCTCGCCCCGGCCCCGCAGGGCGCCAAGACGCCCGTCGACGACGGCCGCGCGCGGCTCATCGAAGACACCCTCGCCCAGTTCAAGCTCTCCGCCAAGGTTGCCGCCGTGGACCACGGCCCGGCGGTCACCCTCTTCGCGTTGGAGCTCGGAAAGGGAATCAAGGTCCAGCGGTTGGGCAGCCTGCTCGACAACCTGGCCATTGCGTTGCGGGTGCCGGGGATTCGCATGCAGGCGCCCATCCCGGGCACGAGCTGGGTCGGGCTGGAGGTACCCAACGAAGAGCAGGAGGTCGTGGGCCTGCGCGAGCTCTACGAGCATCCTGGCTGGCAGGACAAGGCCGCCTTGCCCCTCTTCTTGGGCAAGGACTCGGCCGGACGCCCGCTCATTGCCGACTTGGCGAAGATGCCGCACCTGCTCATCGCGGGGGCGACCGGCTCGGGGAAGAGCGTGTGCATCAACTCGATCATCCTCTCCCTCCTGATGACGCGCACGCCGCGCGAGGCCCAGCTCATCTTGATCGACCCCAAGCAGGTCGAGCTGGCCCAGTTCGCCAAGGTCCCCCACCTGCTCCACCCGGTGGTCACCGACATGCGCCAGGCGGGCGCCGTCTTGGCGTGGGCGGTGAAGAAGATGGAGCAGCGCTACACCTGGCTCGCCGCCGCGGGGGTGCGACACATCAAGGAATACAACGCCCTGGGCAAGGAAGAGCTGGCGGCGCGCCTCGGGCGCACTCCCGAACAGCTCGAGCGGGAGCGGGTCCCCTGGCGCCTCCCCTACGTGGTGCTCGTGGTCGACGAGTTGAACGACCTGATGATGATCGCTCAGAAGGAGATCGAGGCCTCCATCACGCGCCTGGCGCAGAAGTCCCGCGCCGTGGGCATTCACGTGATCCTCGCCACGCAGCGGCCCTCGGTCGACGTGATCACCGGGGTCATCAAGTCGAACCTCCCTTCTCGGATCGCCTTCCGGGTCACCTCCAAGGTCGACTCACGGACCATCCTCGACACGGGCGGCGCCGAGAAGCTGCTGGGGCAAGGCGACATGCTCTTCCTGCCTCCGGGCCGCAGCCAACCGATTCGTGCGCAGGGGGCCTTCGTCACCGACAAGGAAGTGCGCGCCGTGGTCAAGGCCGTCAGCAAGGGGCGCAGCGCCGAGTGGAGCGAGGACCTCGTGGAGGCCACCCGAGCGGCCTGCGGCGAGGCCGGCGGGGGAGACACGGCGGGGCGCGACGACCGCGACCGCGCCGACCCCACCTACCGGCAGGCGATTCGCGTCGTGCTGGGAACGGGGCGGGGCTCGGTCTCCTTGATCCAGCGCAAGCTGCAGATCGGCTACGCGCGCGCGGCGCGATTGCTCGACCTCATGGCCGACGACGGCATCGTGGGGCCGGCGCGGGGAAGCAAGCCACGCGAGGTGCGCACCAGCCTCGAGGAGTGGGAGGCGCAGCAGGGCGAGCGGGACACGGTCTGACGCCGGGGCGGCCTGGGGTCGCGTCGGCTGGGCTCGTTAGTTTGCGCCGAGGAGCCTCTCCACCGCGGCGAGGATGTCCTCGGGCTCGGCGAGTCGCCCGCGGCCGACGTGACCGCAGGCCAAGGCGCCTGCTGGAGGTTCGAGGACGTGGCGTCCGTCCTCCCGCAGCTGGGCGACGTTGCGCCGCACGGCGGGATGCTCCCACATGCGGGTGTTCATGGCCGGGCAGACCAGCACCGGGCAACGCACGGCGAGGAGGGTCGTGCTGACGACCTCATCCGCCAGGCCGTGGGCCATCTTGGCGATGATGTTCGCCGTGGCGGGGGCGACGACCACCAAGTCGGCGGCATCGGTGAGGGCGATGTGCTGGGTCTGTCCCTCGGGCTCCCACAGGTCGACGAACACGCGCTGCCCGGTGAGGTTCTGGAAGGTAGCGGGCCCGACGAGCCGGGTCGCGGCTTCGCTGAGGACCGCGGTGACTTCGTGGCCGGCCTGGGTCAGCTTGGAGGCGAGGTCTGCGGCCTTGTAGGCAGCGATGGAGCCGGTCACGCAGAGCAGGATCGTCGCCACGCGTTCATCCTATAGCGGGTGCGGGGCCGTCGCGAGGCCCGCCGCTTCGTGCGCGCCCCTCCGGAGTGCGAGGAGCAGTGGGTAGACTCGACCTCGCTCGAAGGTCCCTGCCGGGTCGCGCATCCCCGACGGGGCTCCCTCTTTCCGCCGTCCGTGGAGGAACAAGCCCATGCCCGCTCGCCGTCGTGTCATCTTTGCGCTCCCCTTTGCCTGCGCCTCGCTTCTGATCGGCGCCCAAGTCGGCGCCAACTTCTTCTCCGCCCAGGCCGCTCCCGAGCGGAAGCGGAAGCTGACCCTGCGCGAGTGGAAGAAGAAAATGCGCGGCTGGTCGCGGGCCATTGGCAAGAAGTGCAACTACTGCCACGTGAAGGACGGAGAGGAGTTCGACTACGAGGCCGACACGCCGAACAAGCGCCTCGCGCACTATTGCGAGGAGCACTTCGTCGAGAAGCTGCTCACCAAAGCCAAGCGCCCGGTGACCTGCGCCACCTGCCACCCCAAGCGGCCCAGTTTCCTGCCGCGCGAGGGAGGGCGTCCGGACTCGGCGGGGGACGGCGACGAGGCCGACCGCGAGCGGGACTGACGGCCCGAGGCAACGCTGCGCCGCTGCGAGTCCGCAACCAGGAACCGGACGAGCAGCGCGCCGCCGAGCAGCCTCCGGAAGCCCAGCGGCCGGCGCGGGGATCCGGCGAGGCGCGCGGAGCCCGGACGGTCTACGGGTCGTGACCGCGGCGTGGTGGGGCCCCGTCCCCGCGGGCGGCGAGCAGGCCGCCCCGGGAGGCGGGACGCGACGCGAGGGGAGGCTGCCGACCCTCGGACACCGAGTCGACGCAGCGCGGTCTGGTTCCCTTCCAAGGGCTCCTAGGAGGAGAGTTCCTCGAGGGCGCGGGCCTCGGCCCGCCCGAGGCGACTCAGGCGCCAGCCCGTGCGCCGGCCCTGGCCGTCCCTGAGCTCTTCGAAGAACGCGCCGTCCTTCTTCATGTTCTGCGCGAAGTTCGCGACGTCGTAGGCGGCGTAGGTGGCCGCGAGTTCGCGGAGCGCCTCCACCGCGATGCGCCGGCGGCGGCGACCGAGCCAGAGGGCGATGGTTCGCTGGCGGGAGCGCACCGAGTGCTGGGCGGCAAGCCAGCGTTCGAGTTCGGTCCGCTCCGCTTCGTCGAGCTTGAGGCGGCTGCGGCCGGGCCGCCGGCGCGGCGTGCGGGCCGGGGCGCGCCGCAGGCTGGCCTGGACTTGCTCAAGTCCCGCTTCCAGGGCGATGACCGCGACCTCGGCGGGGTCGAGGGAGAGGCCGCGCGTCTCCGCCAGCGCTTTCGCCAGGCGCTCGAGCTGCGCGTAGGTTTCGGGACGGAGGAGCAGGCGCTGGGGAACGGGCGCGGCCTGCGGGGTGCGCAGGGCCTCGCCGGCAGGGGGGGGGTGGACCGCGGTCGCCGTGATCATTCGGTTCGCCTCCGGAGCCGGGATTGGAAGGAGTCTAGCGACGAGCACCGACGGCCCGCTGGCGGTCCCCGGCGGCAGCGAGTAGTCTCGGCGCCTCGCAGGAGGAGCCATGTCCGAGGAAGCCCAACCGGCCACCGTCGAAGACCTCACCATCAGCCGCGAAGGCGACGACCGCATGGCGCCTCGCCGCGAGCTGCGCAAGAAGGTGGTCACCAGCGGCAGCTGGGCCACGGTGCTCTACGAGTACGACGAACTCAAGCGCTCGAAGAAGGGGGAGGAGTGGGTGCGCAAGTACTCCCTGGTGCGCTACCGGAAGCTCAAGGGAAGCTACCGCTTCCAGAAGGAGTTCGCCCTCTCGAGCCGCGACCACGTGGCGATCGTCCGCGACACCTTCGCCGAGTGGCTCGCTGCGGACGGAGAGGACGCAGGCGGCGAGGGCTGAGGCTCGAGGCGAGGTCGCTTCGGCGGACGGAGCGATCGTGGAGGAGGAAGGAGCGCGCCTCGTGAAGGAGCCTTCGCGAAGGAGGGCCGGGCTGGCGGTCGTGACCGGCGCCTCGAGCGGGATCGGAGCTGCGCTCGCTCCGCGCTTGGCCGCCGACGGCTACGACCTGCTCCTGGTGGCGCGCCGCGAGGAACGCCTGCGGGAGCTTGCCGAGCGCGTGCGCGAAGCCCACGGCGTCCAGGCGCGCTGCCTCGCGTTGGACGTGACCGAGGAGGACGCCCTCGAGCGCTTGCTCGAGGCCGCGCCCGAGCCCGCGGTGCTCGTCAACAACGCCGGGGCAGGCCGCTTCGGCCCGGCGGTCGAAGCCTCTCCCGCCGAGCAGGCGCGCATCGTTCGGCTCAACTGCGAGTCGCTCACCCGCCTCACGCTGGGCTACCTGCCGGGCATGGTCTCGCGCGGGCGAGGGGTCGTCGTGCAGATGGCGTCCATCGCGGGCTTCCAGCCCGTCCCCTACTTCGCGGTCTACGCGGCCACCAAGGCCTACGTGCTCTCCTTCTCGGAGGCCCTCGACAAGGAACTCGAAGGCAGCGGCGTGCGGGTCGTCTCCGTGTGCCCTGGGCCGGTCCCGACCGAGTTCCAGGCCGCGGCCGGATCGGGCGACGCGGCCAAGGAGCCGGCCTACAACCGGCGCACCCCCGAGCAGATCGCCGAAGCCACCGCGCGGGCCATAGCCCGTCCGCGCCCCGTGGTGACGGCCGCGCCCTACCACGGTTTCCTCCGCTTCGCGCAGCGCTTCCTGCCCCGCAGGACGGTGCTCAGCGTCGCCGCGCGCAAGATGCGCCAGCGAGGGATCTGATCCCGCAGGGCCCTGCGCCCTCGACTTGGGCCTCGACCCACGCCGGCAGCGCCTCCTCGGCGCCGTGCCCGGCGCCCGTGGTCCCGAGCGGCCGAGCGCGGGACTGGTTTGCGTCGGCCCCAGCCGCTATCAGTGCAGGGGAGGGCGCGTGCCTGCGAGTGTGTTGGCGATGGCGGAACCGGGGCTCGGCTGGGGCGAGCTCCGCGCTCGCTTGGCCGCGGCCTTCCGCCCCGGCGAATGGGGCGACGCCCCGCCGCGCGCCGGCGACCTGGGGGGCGCGCGGATCGCCGTCGAGCCCGGAGCTCCCGTCCTGCTGTCGCTGCGGGAGGGCCTCCTCTTCGCGCACGCCGACACCCGGCCGTGGGGGCCCGGCTACCACGAGCGCGCCGTGGCGGTCCTGGACGCCCTGGGGGACGCGCTGCCCGGCGGCTGGCGCGAGGTACACGACCCCACCGGCTACTACGCGCGTCGAGATCGGCGAGCCCTCGAAGGGGTCTTCTTGCGCTGGGCCTGCGCCGGCTGGAACGACGAGGACCGTCTCGCGCGCGCCGCGGCGCGGGGAGGCGCGGCGCGGGAGGGGGGGCCTGCGGGGAGCGTGTCCACGCCGCTTGGGCCGCGCTCTTTGGCGTGGGTGGTGCGCACGGCGCGGGCCCTGCGGCGCGCGGTGGAGGAGGAGACCCGCCCCCTCGAGCCCCAGGCGCGCGCGGCCTTCCTCTGGTGGCGGGCTTCCCCGGACGCCTTCGACTGGATGCAGCTCGGCTTGGCCGCCTGCGCGCGGAGCGCGGAGCTCGCCCGCGGCGGGGAGGGAGCCGCGGTCCGCGAGCGCGCGCTGTGGTGCTTCGAGTCGGCCCTTCTCTTGGACCCGGGGGCCCCGGCGGTGCGGGCGCAACTCGCGCGCCTCTACGGTGCCTTGGGTCGTTCCGCGGAACCGCCCGTGCGCGCCGCGGCGGGGGAAAGGCGTCCGCGAGCGCCCGGCGCGGGGCCCGAGGCCCTCGCTTCGCGGACGGAGGCGTCGGGGGGCGCGGAGGGGTGTCCGTCCGCGCATTCGACGGCGCTGGGGGCGCGGTGGCGCTTGCTCCTGCCGGAGCGGCTGCGCCGGGGCTGCGACCCGGCGGATGGCCACGAGGTGTTCTGGGATGACCGCATGACCGTGCGGGTGACCGTCGAGCGCGGCGCTCCGACAGCCTTCCGTCCGCGCGAGCAGGCGCGGCGGCATCTCGGGCTGTTGCCGCCGGCTTGGCGCGAGGGAGCGCAGGTCGGGTTCTTTGCGGGAGGCGGCGCGGAAGGCTACCTGCTCGAAGCCCCCGCCGGGCCGGGGGTACACCTGGTCGCGGGACAAGTGGGGCGAGGCGACGAGCGGGTGACCTTCACGGTGGTGGCCCGCTCCGCCGAGGCGCGCCTCCACGCGCTGCGCTTCGGCCGCGGCCTGCGTCCCCTCTCCTGAGGGAGGTTCCGACCTGCTCCCGGGTCGGCGCCCTGGGGCGACCGCGGCGCCGGCGCTCGGGCCGACGGCGACCGCGCTCGAGGGCCGGCCGCCCGCAGACTGCTACGTCGCCAGGCCGGACATGACGATGGCGTTGGGGACTTCTTGGTAGTGGGGGAAGCGTCCGGTTTGCTTCTTGGAGTAGACCAGGTTGCCGTCCACTTCGACTTCGAAGACCCCAGCGTCGCCTTCGACGAGGTCGACGGCGGTGTCCGCGCCGAAGCGCTCCTTGAGTTCGGCGGCCAGACCGACCGCCTGGGGACGGAAGTTTCAGCGCACGCAATAGGTGATGGAGACCTTCATGACGTCCTTTCGCTCCCGCGCGGCGCCGAGCGCGCCATCCAGGGAGCCGACATCCTAGGCCACGAACCGCCGCCCTTCCCAGCCTCGGCGCGAGGAGGTGGAGCAAGCTTCTGGTTGCGACCGACGAGCAACGAAGTCAGGGCTTCTTGGACCGGGAGCAAGCAGCGCGTGGAAGGAGTCCGGCCTCGGCGCGAGGAGGTGGAGCAAGCTTCTGGTTGCGACCGACGAGCAACGAAGTCAGGGCTTCTTGGACCGGGAGCAAGCAG
>RFHU01000439.1 GCA_003695705.1 Planctomycetota bacterium | reverse complement strand
GTGTGGGGGGTGGGCAGGGCGAGGGCGCCGAGGGGTTGCTCGCCGGCCAGAAAGGCGGCGCTCCCCGCCGCTCCCTCCGCCGGTCCCACGCCAAGGGCTTGCGCCAGGCCGCCGCGCGGAACGAGGTCCAGGGCCAGGACGCGCAGTCCGCGCGCGGCGAGGCGCAGGGCGAGCCCGGCCGTGATGCCGGCCTGGCGCCTTCCCTCCCGGTCCGCGCACACCGCGACGACGAACACACCTGCCTCCTCACCGCCTCTTCGGTCGTGCCGCGACGGGGCTTGAGCGGGGAGAGCCCGTGTCCCGAACGTTGTGTAGATCGCTCCGAGGCGGACGAGCGAGTGAGGGCGGCGGTCTCCAGTGGTTCCCTGCGATCTCCCCGGGCGCGCCGCCGGAAATTCGTGGAAAGCGGCCGCGGATCCGCGGATCCCTGGCGGAGGACGCGCAGAACATGCAGGCCCCGGAGCGGCGCGGTCGGGCACGTCCGGGGGGCTGGCAGGCAGCACGGCACGAGGGTCCCAGACCGCCCGGCGGATCGTGGAGCGCTTGTGGCTCGCGGTCCCCAGCGGCCCTTCTCCGGGGACGCCCGGCGGACCGCGGCGGGGGAACTCAGCGCAGGAGGTCGAGTTCGCGCATCAGGGCCACGAAACGCCTACGGCGTTCGGGGTCGCCTCCGAAGCTGCGGTCCTGCAAGCGCACGGACTCGAGGAAGCGCCGCCCACCCTCGTAGTCCTTCGCCTCGCGGAAGGTGTGGCCCGCCTCCTCGGCGACACGCCACCAGAGCTTCGCCTGGGCGGGGTCCTCGCGGCGGAGCGAACGGAGCAGGGAGAGGTATTCGCGCAAGGCGTCCTCCGGCGCTCCGTCGGCACGGAAGAGCGCGCAGCGCTCGAGGACGAGCTCGACCGATTCGCCTCGCGGGTCCTCCGGAGCGGCGGCGAGGTGCTCGCGGGCCGCGTCGAGGTCTCCTCGCAGGCGCGCCAGGCGGGCGAGGGCCAGGCGTGCCTCGCCCTGGACCCCGGGGTCGGGCTTCGCGGACAAGGCTTGCTCGTAGAAGGCCGCGGCGACCTCCCGCTCCTCGGCCCGCTCGAGCAGCTTTCCGTACGCCAGCAACTCCTCGGCCGGGGCCGCGGGCGCGGACGCGAGCCAGGCGCGAAGGAGTTCGCCCAGGCGGCGCCGCTGGGCAGCGTCGGCGCGACCGGCGACGACGAGGGAAGCGAGCGCCGCGCGCTCGAGGCGAGCGCCCTGGGCGGCCCGAGCGCTCTGGGGGAAGCGCGCTCGCCAGTCGGCAACGGCCTCCAGCGCGGCGGGAGCGTTCCCCAGCGCGAGGCGCGCGGCGCCGAGAGCGAGCAGCGCGCCTTCGCGAAGCGGACCGAGGCGCGCGGCCTGCTCGGGGGTGCAGCGAGCCTCGGCGCGACGCGCGTCGTAGCGTTCGAGGTCCTGCAACCCTTCGGCGAGGGCAGTCTGGGAGCGCTCCTTGGCGGCCGCGTTCAGGCGACCCACGGCGCGACGGAGAAGCCCCACGAGGAGGCGGAGTTCCTCGGGAGCAAGGGGACCCTGGGCGGGCCGCTCCGCGAGACGCTCGAGGCCTTGCGCTACGGCGGCGTCCGGGTCGAGCGCGAAGGCGAGGCGGTCCTCCGCTTCGGCCAGGGCTTCCAGAAGGCGCTCGCAGGCGCGCCGACCGGGATCCCCGGGGGCGAAGTCCGCGCGGGCGGTCGCAAGCGCGCTCCGTTCGCGCCGCACTCGCTCGAGGGCCGCGCGACGGTCGTCTTCGCTCGCCTCCGGAGCGGCGGCGTGCCCCGCGAGCGCGAGGGCCTCGCGGCCACCGAGCAGTCGGCGGAGTCGCTCCACGAGCGGGGACGGAGGCGCGCCGTGGGGCATGGCGGACAGGTAGTCGTCCACGCGCCGCCGCACCAGGCGCAGCTCGCCTCCTCGCCACGCGTGGGCAATGAGCAGCTCCCGAGCGCGGCCTTCGAGGGACCAGGGCGCACGCTCGCCGCGCAAGGCCGTGAGGGCACGGTCCGCGGCCTCCTCCGCGGCCAAGAGAGCGCCCTTGCTCGAACCAGGCGCGAGGGCGGCGGCAAGCTCCTCGGCCCGTGCGAGGGCGGCGACCGCCGCGCTCGGCACGGCCTCCTCCTCCCCGCCGTCGTCGTCCGGCTCCTCACCAACACCCTGGTGGACGGGCATGTAGCGGTAGTAGGTCTCCAGGGTGAGGGTGGCGAAGGTCGTCCCGAGGAGGAGCCCGGGCGTGTGGCCGCCGCCGAGCCAAGAACCGCGTTCGCAGCCCTCGCCTCGTGTCTGTGCGGCCACGAGCCCGTCGCGAATGCGGGGGTTGAAGGCGAGCCAAGGGGAGCCGCCGACTTGGTAGAGGGCGAGGGCTGCGTAGTAGATCTCGTAGAGGTTGTTGATCGGCGCGGAGGCTTCCCCGTTGCGCAACACGTAGCTGCGGTTGATCCGCGTTTGCTCGACGATGCGAACCGCCGCGCGGTTCATGGGTGTCGTCGGCTCTTCGCCGAGCATGATCCGTAAGAAGAGCCCGGTCGCGGTCATGGCGCGTGTTCCCTGACCGCGTCGCATGTAGCCGGTCGTACCGTTGCTCGCGGAGACGAGATCGAGCCAATTGCGCACCCCCCGGAAGCAGTCGCGCTCGACGGAAACGCCCGCGTGCGCGGCGGACTTGAGGGCGAGGGTCATCCAACTCGTCACGGAGGTGTCGGTCTCGCCGGGCCGGTAGCGCCAACCAAGCCCGCGGGTGCGGGTCCGCTGTATGAACCCCACCGCGCGCTCGACCGCTCGCTCGAGGGAGTCGCTGCGCTTTCGCGCAAGGCACTCGGCGAGGGCCAGCGTCCCGAGGGCCTGCTCGTAGCAGTGCTGCCAGCGGGTCCGCTCCCCTCCCGCCGTGCGAAAGCGCCCCTTGGAACCGACGCGCCGAACGAGCCAACGCTGGGCTCGCAGGACGATCTTTCGGTAGGGTGAGTCCTCGCGCTCCGGTCCGTGGCCGGCGGAGACGAAGCAGAGCAGGGCGAGGGCGGTGCGGGCCACGTCGCTCGGCCCCCGCACTCTCCCCTCCCGGTGGTCCGGACGGACTTCGGTCCAGACACCCTGCTGGTTGCGATGCCGCACCAGCCAGTCGAGCCCGCCGTTCAGCGCGCCGTCGCTGGCACTCGACGCGCCTCCCGCGCGCTCGACCGCGCCCCCGCGCCCGCCGCCGCCAAACCGCCCTCCGCCCACGCCGAGCGCCCGGATGGTTCCGAGTGCGTCCAGGGAGCCCAGTGCGTCGCCCCGGGCTTCGTGGAAGGGTTCCGCCGAGTCGCGCTCGCGGAGGGTGTTTCGGTCGGGTCGAATCGCGTCGAACAAAGAGTCGAGCGCGACCGCCGAACGATCGCGCGGCGCGGTGGGGGTGAGGAACTCGCGGGAGCGGACCAGGCGGACCTCGACCGACTCGGGACGCTCGCGCAGGTGCACGGCCAGGGTCCAAAAAGAGAGTCCGACGAGGAACGCGGCGTGGAGCAGACCGGCGAAGCCATAGGCTGGCGAGGCCTCGAGGCGAGCGAGGAGACCCCGCCGCAGGCTACTCCGGTAGCGTTCCCGCACGCTCGCCTTGCCCCGACGCACGAGTCCCGCTGCACCGGCAGGCCTCTTCCCGCGCGCAGGTTCCGGGCCCCGCCCGAGTCCCCGGGCTTGCGGCTCCACCGTCGAGGGTCGTGCGCACCGGGGGGTGCCTTCCGGATGCAAGGCGGTGGACCCGCGCAGCGACCTCGCCTCGCGTGCGACCGCGGCGCCCAAGGGGGGGGCGTCGGAAGTCGCCGGGGCGCCAGGACCTTGGCTCCCTTCCGTCGACGAAGCAGCGAGGCTTTGCACGACTGCAGAAGGAGATCCGCTCGCCGGGGCCGGGCCCGTCTCGCCCGTCGGAGTCGGAGAGGCAGACGCCGTACCTTCCGTTGCCCCTCGCTCTTCGAAACCCTTTGGCTCTCGTTCGGACATGCGCTGCTCGTCGGGAGCCCCTGCGCAGGGTTCACACGCAGGAAGGGGCGCCTTGGTTCCCCGAGGCATCGGCGCCGCGGGAAAGGAACCCGGACGAACGCGGCGGGGCAACGACCGACGGCTGGGCCCGGGAGGACCGGCCAGGGTGGAATGCCCCCCGCGGCGGGGAGGTAGGAATCGGGAGACTCGAGGCAGTCTCCGGAGTCAACGCAGCAGGCGCTCGATCCACTCGGTCGCGCGACGTCCGAGGGGGACCGGCAAATCCGCGGTCAACGAAACTTCCGGGGCCACGGCCGCGCTGCGGTCCCGCAGGCCACCGCCGAGGTAGCGGTCGTCGCCCGGTCCCGCGTCGAGGAACACGGAGAGGCTCGCACCGCCGTGGTAGTCGTTGGGACCCGCGCGACCGGGAGCCACCCGGTAGACGTCGGCGCCGCGCAGGTCGAGGAACACCGAGAAGCCGTTGTGCGCGGAGGCCCCCACCGAGAAGCCCGGGCCGGTCTCGTACCGGTCGTTGCCCCACTCGTCGAGGAAGAAGGTCGCGGAGAGGTCCCAGGCGGCGCTGGCCTGGGCACCGACCCAGCCGCGGTAGCGATCGTTGCCGCCGTCGTCCCAGAAACTGCCCAGCGCCGAGTGGGCCGCGAACCCGAGGCTGTAGCGGGACCCCTCGTATTCGTCGTCCCCGGCCCCGCGATCGATCAGGGCGCCCCAGCCGTAGTAATATCCGCCGCCTTGGGAGAAGTTCCCCGCCTCGTAGGTGTCGTTTCCGCCGTTGTCGAGGAGGAGGGCGACGCCCCCCGAAGCGAGGTGTCGAAAGCCGATGGCCGCTCCTTGGCTCATGGCGCGGAACGTTCCGGGATCGCCGTAGCTGCACGGCGCCCCGCCGAGAGCGACGTAGCGATCGTTCCCCCCGCGCGCGAGCAGGACGCCGAAGGCGCCGGGCCCGGCGAATCCTTGCACGTAAAGGCCCGCACTGATCAGGTCATCCCCGCCGCCATCCAACAAAGCGCCGACGCCCTGCAGAAGGGCCGCGCCCTGGGCGTAGCGCGTCGCCCGAAAGGCGTCGTCCCCGTTGGCGTCGACGAGGAGACCGGCTCCCAGCAGGGAGGCCCCCTGGGCGAAGGGAGCGCTGGTGGTGTAGCGATCGTTCCCGCTCGCATCCACCAGGAGGCCGACCCCGAGGAACCCTGCCCCCTGGGCGTAGGGCACCGTGCTCTGGTAGCGATCGTCCCCACCCAGGTCGATGCAGAGCGCGGCGGGGGCGTCGGGGACACCGGCCCCTACGCGGGCGTGGTAGCGGTCGTCCCCTCCTAGGTCGACCACGAGGCGCAGGTCCCTGCGGTACTCGTTGTCGCCCGACCCTCCGATGGCCATGGGGAAGCCCTCCGCGTCCGAGAACCACAGCAACTCGCCGCGGATTCCCCCGCTGTGGCCGCTCCGTTCCCCTCGCTCCTCCGCAGCGCGCAGGTCGTCGCGCAGCTGCCGAAGGTAGGCCGGCCGAACGGCTTCCAGCAGCGGGCGAAGGGCCCAAAGAAGGCGCGCGCGGTCGACCTTGGCCGCGAGGCGGACGGCCTCCACGTGGCGGCGAGCGCGCTCTGGATCGGGGTCGTCGTGAAGGTAGATGCCCTCGGCGAAGCGTGCGGCCAGCTCGGGGAGGGATCGGCGCAGTCGGGCGCGCCCCTCGGACCCGAGAGGCTCCAAGGCTCGCTCCATCCGCGCTTCGCTCTCGCGAACGCTGGCGCACAGGTAGAGGGCATGTGCTTTGGCGCCGGCGCCTGGAGGTGGAGGCTCGAGGCGGACACCGCTGTCCACCACCGCGACGGCGTCGAGGTGACGCGCGGCCGCCTCCAAGAGGACCGCCAGGCGCAGACTGCCCACCGATCGCTCCGCAAGCGGCGCCAGGGATTCGGCCAGGGCGTCCGTCCCCGCGCCCAGGCGCAGGGGATCCCGGTGGAGGAAGCGGACGGTCTTCAGTCGGTAGGGGTCCTCGCGGCCTTCGTCGCGCTCGAAACGGTCGCGCACCGACGCGTAGACGCTAGCGACCGCTCGGCCGTCCTGGAGGCGGGCGTGCGCGATGAACTCTGCGACCGCGCCCAGTCGCGGACCCAGGGAGAGCCCGGCCAGGTCGGGCCGGAGGGCGTCGTTGGGGGGCAAGGGGCGCCTCGTCGAGCCCGGTGCGGATCCCAACCGCACCCGCACGTCGCGCTCGCGCGCGTAGCGACGTGCGCGAACCCCGACGAGACGTCCCGGGTTTCGCTCGAGCAGCTCGTCGAGGTCGGGGAGCGCGCGCTCGGCGGCGCCGGGTCCGCTCGCGCTGCGCCGCCCTTCGAGGACTTCGTCGAGGAAGGTACTGGCTTCCACCGTGGCTCGGCGCACCCGCAGGGTCACCACGTCCCCCGGAGAGCGGGCGCGGATGGCTGCGCGAAAGGCAGCGTTGGCCTTCTCGGCGGGTCCGCTGAGCGGCACACCGTCCACCGCCAACAGCAGGTCCCCCACCTCGATGACCCGGGCCGCCGGGGATCCGGGGACGACCGTGAGCACGCGCAGCGCCAGCCGGCGACCCCCCGCGTCCTCGATCTCGACGGGGGCCGTGGCGACGCCGAGGAACGCCGGGGCACGCTCCTCGGTTGGTGGGACGGCCGGCTTCTCGGGGCGAGGACCGGGAGCCTGGGCCCAGGCCACGCTGCCGAGGACGAGCAGGCCGACGCCGCGCCTCATTTCACAGACCGCGCTCGAGGCTTTGCTTGGTGAACAGGCTGTCCGAGAGCCCGGGGTTGATCGTTCGCTCGCTGAACTGCATGACGGTCTTCGAGCCGCGCAGGTGGTCCTCCATCATGGAACGCTTGGCGCGCCACAGGCCCCCGACCTTCTCGAAGCCCCTCGCCGTGAGGGTTTTCTGGTGGCGACCCTTCTTGTCGAAGAATTCGACGCGCACGATCAGGAAGCGCTTCTTCTCCACGTAGATCAGACGCCGCGAGTAGCCCGAAAGGTCGGGGTTCTTGGGCGTGGCTTCGACGACGAAGCACTCGGTGGGACCGTCGGGCAGCTTCACCGTCCGGTCGTCCAAGCGCCGGTAGGTGTTGCCCGAGTAGTCCTCGGTGCGCAAGTCCTCGAAGGTGAAGTCGGTTCCTGCAAAGCGGTTGGTCCGCTTGTTCGAGGCGATCTTCTTCGACTTCTTGAAGGCCGGCAGGTAGATCCACTGGTCGTCGGGGCGTCCCGTCGCTTCTCGGGTGAGCAGGGAAGTCCCGCGAACCTTCGGGGGACTGAGGAAGCGCAACAAGGTCATGTCGTCCTCGCCCTCTCCCTGCTTGAAGAAGGTCTCCATGCTGCGGCGCTCCCTCTTCCCGCTCGCGGTGACGAGCACGAGATCGACGACGCCGCGCTCGTCCCTGGCCCGGTGCATTTCCTCCGCCTTGCGCACGATCTGTTCGCCGTCGAGGTCTTGCGCCTGGCTGCTCCCAAGCAGAGCGAGCGCTCCGACCAACGACCACACCTGGGCCCGCTTCATTCCCCGCCTACCTTTTCTTCCGCTCGAATGGCGTGTTGAGGCTCCGACCCGCGCCACGCCGCGCAGGCGCGGACCGGCGCAGCAAGTCTACCCCACCCGTGCGTTCTACCGCTCATGGCTCGGTCCGGTACGGCTCCTCGGCTCGCCCACCCCCCCGCCGGAGGGTATTCCGGAGGCTTCGACGCGGGCGACCGACCGCAAAGCGGCGGCGAGGCGCTCCACGTCTTCGAACGGAGTCCAAAAGTGCGGAGAGGCCCGCAGCCACCGCCCCTTGGCGCGGACGACCACCCGCGCCGCACGCAACCTTGCCTCGAGGTCCCGCGGGGTCGAGGGAGGACCCTCCGCCACCACCACGCCCGAGCGAGCCTGCCCGCCTGGGGAGATCACCCTCCAACCGACCTCGCCGAAGGCCTCCGCGACCCCTTCGGCGCGAGCCAGCACGGATCGCTCCACGACCTCCAGGCCCTGCACGGAGAGGAGCCGGCACGACGCCGCCAGGCCCGCCAAGGCGACCGGAGAGAGCGGACCGCCTTCGAAGCGCGCGGCGCCGGCTCGCCAGGTGCCTCCCCAGGGACGAGCGGGATCGAGCAGGTAGCCCTCGGAGAGCGAGCCCCCCCCAGGGTCTGGGACCCGCAAGCGATCCAGGAGCTCCGGCCGCACGACCAGGAAGCCGACCCCGCTCGGAGCGAAGAGCCACTTGCGCGAGCAGCCGCACAGTACGTCGACGCATTCGAGGTCGAGGCGCACCGACCCTACGGCCTGGGCGCCGTCGACGACCACCGTCGCCCCCACCCTACGGGCCAAGGCACCCACCTGCCGCAGGTCGCGCCGCTCTCCGGTCACCAGGGAAACCGCTGAGAGGACCAGGACCCGAGGACGCAGGGCGGCGAGAGCATCGCCGAGCGCGACCGGGTCCAAGAAGGGACCCTCGCTCGCCGGCAGGCGGTCCACGGCGACCCCCTGCTCGCGCAGGGACACCCACGGGAGCACGCTCGAAGCGACCTCGCCGGGAGCGAGCAGCACGCGGTCTGCCGGCCCGAGGGAGAGCGAGCGCGCGCACAACGACATGGCGGTGGTGGTGTTCGCCGTGAACGCGATCGACTCCTCGCTGCACCAGCCTCCCAGCAACCGCGCCAGTTCGCGTCGCGCGCGCGACGAGGCCCTTCGCTCGACCTCCAGACCCAGGACGCCCTGCGCGGCGCCCTCGAAGACCGCCAAGGCTTCCGCCCGCACCGAGCGAGGTACGGGACCGCGACGGGCGTGCTCGAGGTAGGTCCAGCCGGCGAGTTCCGGCCATTCGGCGGACACGTCCAAAAGGAAGTCACCGCCCGGCTGCATCCAGCCCCTCCTTGCGGCGCTCTGGCGGCCGAGCGCCTGGCCGTACTACGTCCCTTCGACTCCCGAGCACGCAACCAAAAGAAGAAGGGCTCGCAGACGATCGCCTGCGAGCCCTTCATGAACCGGGCAACGACCTACTCTCCCGCTTGAAACAGTACCATCGGCAGGACGGGCTTAACTTCTGAGTTCGGAATGGATTCAGGTGTGGCCCCGCCCTTGTGGTCACCCGGATGTATGTTGAGCTACTCCACCGCAACGGTCGACGGCGCTTCGTCCGTGCGAACGAGGCGACCTGCCGCTGAGACGCTCTCAGGAGCGCCGGGGCAAGATAATTTCGAAAGAACAATGCCTGGGCCTATGCCGATCGGGCGATTAGTACCGGTCAGCTAAACACATCGCTGCGCTTACACCTCCGGCCTATCAACCTGGTGGTCTTCCAGGACCCTGATGGGGAGATCTCGTTTTGGAACTGGCTTCGCGCTTATATGCCTTCAGCGCTTATCCGAACCGGACATAGCTACCCTGCGCTGCCGCTGGCACGACAACAGGAACACCAGAGGTCCGTCCCTCCCAATCCTCTCGTACTAGGGAGAGAACTCCTCAAATCTCCTACACCCACGGAAGGTAGGGACCGACCTGACTCACGTCGGTCTGAACCCAGCTCGCGTGCCGCTTTAATTGGCGAACAGCCAAACCCTTGGGACCTTCTTCAGCCCCAGGATGCGACGGGCCGACATCGAGGTGCCAAACCTCCCCGTCGATATGGACTCTTGGGGGAGATAAGCCTGTTATCCCTAGAGTACCTTTTATCCGTTGAGCGATAGCGCTTCCACACGCAACTACCGGATCACTAAGGCCTGCTTTCGCATCTGCT
>RFHU01000438.1 GCA_003695705.1 Planctomycetota bacterium | reverse complement strand
GCGGGGCGTTCGCGGCGGGCGGGGCGTCCGCGGCGGGCGGGGCGTCCGCCGCGTTCGTGTTGCGCATCCAGCGGGCGAAGGCCACGCAGGGGCCCGTGCAGGCGAAGCCGCAGAAGGCGATGGCCGCGCAGACCTCGGGGAAGAGGGCGAAGAGGACGCCGAGAAAGATGGCGGCCGTGAGGTAGTCGGCGGGCTTGCGGCCCTTCAGGTAGCGGTTCGCCACGTGGACGTAACGAAAGTTCGAGACCATGAGGTAGCCCGCGAGCAGGGCCACGAAGGGGAGCACGTCCAAGAGGCGCTGCGCGGCGGACTCGACGAAAGTCGGCTCCACCCAAGCCAGGCGCGCCTCGCCGCGGTCGCTGATGAGGAAGGAGTGGAGGAGGACGAGGGTGGCGACCACCCCGGCGGCGGCGGGGGACGGCAGCCCGCGGAAGCTCAGGTGGGCCTCTTCGTCGTGGGACTCGGTGTCCACGTTGAAGCGCGCGAGGCGAATGACTGCACCGCAAGCGTAGGCGGCGCCGAACACCCACGCCATCTTGGACCAGAAGGGGCGAGCGAAGTCGTAGCGCCCCATGGCGTGGATCATGGCCACCATCACCCCCGGGGCGACGCCGAAGGTGACCGCGTCGGCAAGCGAGTCGAGCTGCGCGCCGAAGTCGCTCGTCGAGTTCGTCATGCGTGCGATGCGACCGTCGAGCATGTCGAAGACCATGGCCAGGAGGATGGCAACGGCTGCGGTCTGGAAGGAGTCCGCGGGGCGCGGCGCTCCTTCGATCCACTCCACCGCGCCCACGTGGACGATGGCGTAGAAGCCGCACACCATGTTTGCCAGGGTGAGCAGGCTGGGAAGGATCGAGAGGCCGCGGCGGGCGCGATCGCGCGCGCGGCGGCGGCGCGCGCTGCGGCTGGCGCGACTCGTGCGACCCTTGCGGGCCGGGCGCCGCTTGCCCCGCCCGAACTTCACGCGCGCTCCTCTTCGGCCCCGGCGTCGGCGTGGGCCGGGGCAGAAACCCCGCCGAGGACGGTCTCCCCGCCCCGAACCGCGTCGCCGACGGCGACCGCGGGCTGGAAGCCGGCGTTGGCGGGAACCAGAAGTTCGGTGCGCGAGCCGAGCTTGATCATGCCGTAGCGCTGCCCCCGCTCCAGGCGATCGCCGGGGCGTGCGGCGCACACGATGCTGCGCGCCAGAGCGCCCGTCACTTGGCGCAGGCCGATCTGGAGGCCCAAGTCGGTGCGGAGGCCGAGGAGGAGGGCTTCGTTCTCCTCGATGCAGCCTGCGCCGGTCGCCGGAAGGCACTTGCCGGGGAAGTGCTGGACGTACTCCACACGGCCTGCGACCGGGACGCGGTTGACGTGGACGTTGAGCGGCGAGAGGAAAATGCCAATGCGCAGGGCGCGTCCGCCGAGGTAATGGGGTTCATCCACCTCGGCGATGTCCGTGACGACCCCGTCGGCGGGGGAGAGGAAGAGGGTCGGGTCCGAAGGCCCGACGCGCTCGGGGTCGCGGTAGAAGCTGAGGACGAAGAGCCCGCTGCCGAAGGGGAGGAGGCCCAGGAGCGCCCACTGGGGGCGATCGGGCAAGGCCCAAGCGAGGCCGGCCGCCAGGCACGCTGCGGCGAGCCAGAGGAGGCCGACTTGCCAGGCGCAGGTGGAGCGACCGTAGGGGGAAACGAGCATTGCGGCCTCGACCTCGGCGGGGAGCGGAGCGCAGGCATCCACGCCGGGTGCCAATTCGGGGGCCGTGCCCTCGCTCCGGCGCAAGCCCTTTATACCGCACGGGGGTCGCCGGCCCGCCGAGGAGTTCGGGCGCCGAAAGCGTCGAAAAAGAGACGGGCCGGGGCGGCGCGACGGCCCGCGGCGTCTCGCGCCTCAGGGGGGCGGGAGTTCGAGGACGACCTCGCGGACGAGGCCGGCGAGGTCGCGCACTCCGAGCCGCACGGGGCGGGTGGCGAAGTGGAGGTGGTCCAGGTCCTCGAGGGAGCGCACGGGCCTCTGGTCGGCGCTCTCGATGCGGTCGCCGGGGCGCAGCCCGGCGCGCTGGGCGGGGGCATCGGCCAGCACGCGGTCGACGAGGACGCCGTCGCCGTCGGGCGCCGTGCGCAGGGCGGCGCCCGTTCGCTGGAGCAAGGCGTCCGCTCCCTCGGGAGGGTGGGCGCTCGTGAAAGCGCGGGCGCGGGGGAGGGTCAACGTGGCAACGCCGAGGTGCAGCTCTCCGCGGCGGTAGCCGAGGCGGACCTCACGTCCGCTGGGGAGCTCCGCGAGGAGGCGGCGCAGGTCGGAGGGATGGCGTATGGGGCGCCCGTCGAGGGACTGGATGAGGTCGCCGTCGCGCAGCCCGGCGCGGTACGCGGCGCTCTCCGCGTAGACTTTGGTGAGCAGCGCCCCAGGCTGCCCCGGGCTGGCTCCGAGGTCGCAGCCGAGGGTTTCGGGGGTGCTGCCGAGGGGGCCGATCGCTGCGACCTGGGCGGGGCCGGAGACGGAGATCCCCGACGAAACGGACGGGGTCGCGGACAGCAGCGTGCCCAAGAGGCTGCCCGCAGCGAGGAGCGCGCAGGCGAAGAGCAGCGCGCCGCGCGCGGCGCGGCGCGTACGCGGAGACGCTTCGTCCGTCGCCTGCCCCTCCTGCCCGACGAGGGCGGCGCGCGCGCCTCGCTCCGCCTCGGCGTTGCGGGAGAGGAGGGCTTCGCCGCCGCAGGCCGCGCAGGCGCCGCCTTCGTCCCAGCAGGAGCGATGATGGCGAGCGAGGCACTGGGCGCAGGCGACGGCGTCGAGGTCGTCCGCGCGCGCGTCCTCGTGGCAGAAGGGGCAGCGGTTCGCGCGCACGCGCACCTGTTCGCGGAGGCCCTCGGGAGAAACGGGCGGGGGATCGGGGTCGGCTGGGGGGAGGACTTCTTCACGTCAGCTCCGAAGGCCGCGGGAGAGGAGAAAGAGGATGTTGAAGACCAAGTTGGCGGCGTTGAGGACGACGGCCGCCCAGGCGGCGCGCTCGTGCCGCTCGCGCCGGCGCGCAACGGAGAGCCCCCAGCCGGCGAAGAGAAGTCCGGGGAGGGGCAGGAGGAGGCAGAAGGCGAAGGCAAGGTAGAGTTGCCAAGGAAGGCCGCTGCGGGCCGGGGCGGCCTCCTCTGGATCCGTCGCTTCCTCTGCAGGGTCCAGGGCCGAGGGGAGAGCGTCGGCGGCGGGAGGGGCGGCGGACTGCGCGGACGGTGCGGTCTCGGGACGCCGTTCCGAGGCCAGGGTGGAGGCGACGGGGACTTCGAGACCCTTGCGGCAACCGGGACAGCGTCCTTGCTTGCCCGCCAACGCGGCGGGAACGCGGCAGACGCGTTCGCAGTGAGGGCAGAGGAATTTGATCCTCAAGGGAGGAGACCTCGACTGGTGGGGAGTCTATCAGCGGCCGGACGCATCGGTCCCTGCGCGCGGTGCGCCCTCGGAACCGGGCGGCGCGGGTTCGGCGCTTCCCCCGGGGAGGGCAGCTCCCGCGGCGTCGGGGCCGGCGGCGGCCCCGGAGTCCTGCCCCGAGGGGCCTTCGCCTCCACGGACGCCACCGGGAAGGCCGGCCTCGTGCGGGCGGGGAGGGGCGTGGCCTGGGATCGCGCTCGCCCGCCCTGCGGGGGCCGCGGAACGAGGCCGCGAGGCCGCCCACCGGTTCCGGACGGCCTGCACCGTGCCGCGCGCCCGTCGATGCGGATCCAAGGGAGTTCCGGGGCGAGGCCAGGGGCCCTCGGGGCGGATGACGAAGGTCCCGGCGATGAGGTCGTGCAGGCACCGTCGGTCGCGGTTGAAGATGAGGAGGTGGTCGAGGAGATAGACGAGGAGGCCGAGGACGGACAGGATGAGCGGGTTTCCGAGGAAGCCGGTGACCCAGTTGCGCAGGACGACGGCGCTGGCGAAGTCCACGGGCCAACCGCCGGCGCGGACGATCTTGAGGCCTACCCAGCGCTTGCCGACGGTCTGGCCGCGGCTGGCCAGCAGGTACCAGTTGTAGAGGGTGTAGAAAGCGAACCAGGCGATCCCCAGGACGATGCCGGCGGTCCCGAGGGGATCCACGGCGTTGAGTTCGTCGTTGACGAAGGCGCCGCCGAAGACGAGTACCGTGGAGGGAAAGTAGCAGAGGGCCCGGTCGGTGAGGTAGGCGCCCAGCCGGTGGCTGCGCGGCGCGAGGGGGAGCGGTGCGCTGTCGGGTCGCCGTCGGGCCGCGCGCAGGGCGTCGTCGAGGTATTCGCCGCAGTGGCGGCACTTGCGCGCGGCGGGGCGGATGGCCTCGCCGCAGTAGGTGCAGGGGACGAAGTCTTGCTCGGCGGGTCCGACCGCCGGAGTGCCCGCCGCAGGGACTCCGGAGGGCACACGGGCGGTCGCGCGCGCGCCGTCGAGGAGTTGGAACTCCCCGGCGGCGCGTGCGGTTTCGTCGTTGCTCGGCGAAGGCGAGGCGGAGACTTCCTCCGCGACGACCTGGGTCATGCAGCCGGGACACTTGGCCTTGCGACCGGCGAAGCTGCGGGGCACCTGGCTCAGTCGCTGGCAGTGCGGGCAGACGAAGGGGAAGGAATCCACGCGGCGAGCCTACCGCACCGGCCCGGCGTCCGCAGACCGGGCGCCGGGCTCCCGGTGGGCGAGGGGGGCGTGCGGCCCCCCCTCGCCCGCGGCGTCAGCGGGTCCGCTTGCGGATGAGGCGAGCGCGGCCCACCTGCCCCGAGGGCGGAGCGGCGAGCGGCTGGAAGGTCCGCGGAGGTTGCTCCGGGAGGGGTGGCGGCGAAAGGGGCGGAGCCGGGG
>RFHU01000437.1 GCA_003695705.1 Planctomycetota bacterium | reverse complement strand
GCTCTTTCGAGCGCGGTGGCGGCTCTCGGCCTCGTCCTTGGCCGCCAGGACGTGGCGGTGCCGACCGGCGCGGCGCACCGCTTCGAGCTCCGCGGCGAGGTCGCGCGACGCCTTCCACTCTCCTTCGGCCCGAGCCAGGTGCTCGCGGGACTCCTTCCACTGCTTCTCCCTCGCCGCGAGTTCCTGGTACCAGCGCTCGGCTCGTTCCAGGTGGGCCAGGCGACGCTCGGCCTCCTTCAGCCTCCGTTCGGCCTTCTCGGCTTCGGCCTCGACCTGAGCGCGCTCTGCGGGCGTGAGGGGCGTCGCGTCGGCGAGCTTCCGCTCGAGTTGGTCGAGCTTCTCCTTCTCCTGCCTCGCGCGCTGGTGGGCGGCGATGGAGAGCCGCGTGTAGAGCTCGCCACCGGAGATCTTCTCGAGGAGCTCAGCCCGTTTGCCGGCAGGCGCCCGCAGGAAGGCCGCGAATTCTCCTTGGGCGAGGAGGACCGAGCGGGTGAACTCTTCGTAGCTGAGGCCGACCTTGTCCTCGATGCGCGCCAGCGTCTCGGTGCGAGTGGAGCCGCTGAGGGGAGTTCCGTCGTCGGCCGCCCACAAGGCGTGCTCGGCCTTCTGGAAGCGACCCGTCGCCTGGCGCCGCGCGCGGCGAGCGCTCCAGCGAGCGCGGTAGCGAACGCGGTCGCGCCCGAGGAAGACGACCTCCGCCCAGCCCTCGCCGCAACCGCGGCGCACGATGGACCGGGGGTCGTGGCTCGAGATCTTCCCGCTGCCCTCCACCGTGTAGCCGTCGCGCGTCCGTGCCCCCAGGCGCGGCGTCCGACCGTAGAGCGCCAGGCACACGGCGTCGAGGAGGGTCGTCTTGCCCGCGCCCTTGGGGCCAGTAATGGCGAAGGTCGGCGCGGCGGCCAAAGGGCCGTTCTCGAAGTCGACGGTCGTGGTCCCCGCCAGGCTGGCGAGGTTGTGGACGGTAACCGAGAGGATCCTCACGCTGCCTTCCCCTCCTCCTGCTGGACTTCCTCCACCAGCTCGTGAAAGGCGGCCAGCACGTCGGCGGGGGGCTCGCCCTCGTAGCGGCTCTCCCAGCGACGGCGCAGGACCTCGTCGGGGGTGAGCTCGGTGGCCGACCGCGGCCCGTCCCGCTCGGCGAGGGTCGCGCCGTCGCCGCGGAAGCTCGTGCCGATCTTGACCAAGCGCGCGTGGCGTCCCTCGAGCGCCTGCTCGAGCTGCTGGCGCAAGGTGGGCTCGGGCTTATCGAGCGCGACCCGCACCTCGAGGTAGGGCCGCGGCTCGTTCGGGTCTTCCTCGGGGAGCTCGCGCAGGGCGGCGAGGACCTCGCCGAGGGGGAGCGGTCCCTTGGCGGGAACGCGGAGGACCTCGACGCTCCGCGGCACCCGGAGCGCCCGCGGCGAGCCGCGCAACTGGCCGTCCTCCAACTCGACCACCACGATTTGGTGCGGATAGTCGGCCTCGGCGAGGGAGAGGGGGAGGGGCGAGCCGCTGTAGCGGACCTCGGGGCGCCCGCCCACCGTCTGGGCGCGGTGCAGGTGCCCGAGCGCCACGTAGGCGAGATCCTCTGGGAAGAGGGCGTCGACGGGCAAGGCGTGCTGATTGCCGCGCAAGACTTTGCGCTCGCTCAGCTCGGAGAGTTCGCCCCCTGCCATGTAGCAGTGGCCGGTGGCGAGGAGCGCCTGCCCGGCCCCGCGACGCCGTCGGGCCTCCTCGAGGACGCGGCGGTAGACCTCGATCACGCCTTCGACGAGCCAGTCTTCCGCCTCGGGGCGCAGGGGGAGATCCGAAGGGCGCAGGAAGGGAACCGCGGCGAGCCAGGCCTCGACCGCTCCGGAAGCGCCCCGCAAGGGAACGAGGAGGCGCTCCAAGTCCAAGTCGCGCTGTCCGTGGAGGAAGAGACCGCCCACCACGCGGACGCCGAGGGCCTCGAGGGGGACGGCCCACGCGTCGAGGCGACCCGCCGAGTCATGGTTTCCGCCCACGACCACCGCGTCGAGCTCCGGCAACCGCCTCCGAAGCTTCGCGAGGAAGGTGAAGAAACGACGCACCGCGTCGGTGCTCGGATTCGCGGTCTCGAAGACGTCTCCGGCCACCACCAGGGCGTCGGCCTGCTCTTCCTCGAGCCGGTCGAGCAGCCAATCCAAGAACGCTTCGTGTTCGCGCTCGCGCCCGATCCCGTGGAGCGTGTGTCCGAGGTGCCAATCGGAAGTGTGAACCAGTTTCATGGGCCTCCCTGCAGCAAAGGACGCGCACGGAGCCCGGGGCTGACCTTGCTGCTTCCCCCCGGTCGCGTTGCTCGTCTCTTCCGCTCTGGAATACCCCAGCCTCAGGAAATCCTGTCGCCGCATTTTCGCGCCCGCGCCGCGCCGAGCGCCGCCGAAGAAGCGCGACCGCGGCCCGGAGCGGCCTGCGACGGGGTCCCCCGCCGCCACGGGGAGGAAGCGCTCGCCGGTCCACGGGGCGCCTCTGCCCCTGCGCCTCCGGGCTCCTCGTCGCTCGGGCCCCTCCCCGAGCCGGCCGACGCCGGCGGTCGCGGCGTCCCCACGAGCTTGCGCCCGAGGAGGCCCGTCCCCGGGTCCTCGCACCGCCCTGGCGAGGGTCCCAAACGGCTCGCGGACCCCTCTCCAAAGAGATAATTCCTAATGCATCTCTATAGAGAAGATTTAATTCCTAACGACCCAGAATCAGAAAAATTGAGCGTAAGTCGCTAACCAGGAGGAAGTTGTTGCGCGACCTGTTCCTCCTACCGGTCGCTCGTACACCGTAGGCTTCGGGCCGAGCCGTTCGACTCCGCAGACGCTGACGGTCCCGCTCGGCCCCGCCGACCAAGGGTCCGGCGTACGACCCGTTCGCTGGCGCCCCGCAAGGCTCCAAAGCGTCTCGGTGGCCTCGCGAGGAGGTCGTAGGGCTCGGGGCCCCGAAGGGACGTCCCCCCGCGGCCGGCGCCCGCCGAAGGCGCTCCAGCGCAAGAGCCCGAGACGGGCTCCCCGGCTTCGCCGCCGCCGGATCCGCGACGGCGAAGCGCTCCGGTCCGAGTTCGAGGACTCCCTCCGCCGGCCTCTTGCCTGGCTGCTCGGGGGCGAGCGGGTCGGAACGAATTCCCGAGTCGCCCGAACGGCGCGCTGGTTTTCACGAGACTTGCGGCGGCGAGGGCGTGCCGCGCTCGATCCCCCCGTCGGACCCTTCGCGAGAGCCGTCCCTCCGCGTGGCGCCTGGACGCGGTCGGCCCGCGCCACGACGGGCGGGGGAGTCGAGCTGCTGCGCCGGCCTCGGCTTCTGGGAAACGTCTCGGACAGGAGTTACGCCCGCCGCTCCCGCGAGCCGAGGGTCGCCGTCGAGCCTTGCCTCGACCGCCCCCGACCGTGCCCGGTCTGCGCCCGAGCGTGGGCGCAATGCGGGCGAAGCGCCCGGCTCCACTCCATGAGGGAGGAGCGCGGGCGCCCGCGACGGGGACCCCGCACGCTTCGTGCCGGCCCTTTCCGTAGGCTGCGGACAGGCGAAGGCGACTCGCGCGTCCTGAGGGAGGAGGCGGTCGCCCGCGGCGAGGACTCCGAGGAGGCACGAGGCGGTGGCTTGGTTCGTTCCGTTGTTGGTCCTGATTGGAATCGGCTTGGTCGCTTGGGGGAGCCTGCGGGCCCGCCGGACCCTGCTGGCTTGGCTGCTGCGGCTGCGCTTCGCGCGGGCTCGACGGCTGGAGCGGGAGGCGGGGGAGCTGCTGGAGCGGAAGGGCTACCGGATCTTGCAGCACAAGCTCCGCCGGACCGCGTGGGTCGAGGTGGACGGCTGGCAGGAGTCCTTCGAGCTCGAGGCGGACTACCTCGTGCGAGGCCCGACCGGACGCGTGTTCGTCGGCGAGGTCAAGACGGGGCGCCGCGCACCCTCGGTGCGTTACGCGCCGACCCGCCGCCAGCTCCTCGAATACGGTCACTACTTCGCAGAGGCCGAGGGCTTGCTCTTGGTCGACATGGAACGCCGTTCCGTGCGGGAGGTGCGCTTCCCTTCGCTGGAGGAGCGAACGTGAGGACTCGGTCCCAGCGCCGCAGGGTCGGCAAGCGACTCCGGGAGCTTGCCTTGGAGAATGGGCGGACCCCCACGGCCGCCCCTGGGAGTCGGGGGAACCGATGAGCTACGAGATCGAACTCTTCGCCTACCCGGGACCGGAAGGTCCTCTGCGGCCGTCCGACGCGCTGGAAGACGTCGAGGTCCTCACGGTCGCCGTCCTCGGCGAAGAGCCCGGCCGGGGGGAGCTCTTCGTCTCCTCGGAACGGAGCGAAACCCCCGTGCCCGTCTGGCTGAAGGGTCGGGGCGTCGCCCTGTGGGTGCTCGTCCCCGAGCAGCGGAACAGCGCGAGGGTGTGGAAGGTGGTCTACCGCTCCCCCCAAGGCGAGGTCCTCGCGCGGACCTTCCGGCTCGAGGAGACGGACGAACCGGAGGAGTTCGACGAACCGGACGACGAGAACGCCGGTGTGTGAGGTGACTACGCACGGTGATCGAAGAGAGGTGAGCTATGAAGTGCTCGTTTTGTTGCGCGCGGCCGGCGGCGTGGATGCACGGCGCACGCGAAGACGCGCGCGAGGCGTGCGAGGAATGCTCCGCAGCCATTGTCGCGGGCGACTATGAACGGTTGGCGCACGTGGTTGTCGAGCGGCGCGACGACTTTCCTGTGCAGGGTCCTAGCTTGCTGGAATTGGAGTGGTCGTTCGCGCAGAGCTACCGCCGCATGATGCCCCATTGGTCCACTCGAGTAAGGCTGGGCGGTGATGCCGCGGCTGGCGGCGGCGGTGACGGAGAACCGGAAGAGTTCGACGAACCGGAGGAGTTCGACAAACCGGAGGAGTTCGACGAACCGGACGGGTCGGGCGTGTTGGTCCCTGGGCTTACGAAGCCCCAGGAACTCCTTCGAAGGGACTCCTGGCTCGAAGCAAGACCATTCACCCTCACCCTTTGCGATG
>RFHU01000436.1 GCA_003695705.1 Planctomycetota bacterium | reverse complement strand
GTGGGGGGCGGGCTCTTGCTCTTGGGCCTCGCCGCGCTCCTGCGGCCCAGCCTGCAGGCCCAGCAGGAGCGCGCGGGTCTGCTCGTCCCCGCGGCGCAGGGGGACGGCTTGAGCGCCGACGTCGCCGTGCCCGCCCTCGCCCTCGGCGCCTTCCGCGGCGTGGTGACCGACTACCTGTGGCTGCGCTCGCTCTCGCTGCGCGAGCAGGGACGGCACTACGAAGCACGCCAGCTTGCCGAACAGATCGGCCGCTTGCAGCCCCGCCTCTCCCAGGTGTGGAGCTACCTGGCCCACGACCTGGCCTACAACCTGGCGGCCACCGAGTCCGACTGGCGCGGGCGCTGGCGCTGGATCCAAAACGGCATCGCCCTCTTGCGCGACGAGGGCCTCCGCCTGAACCCGGGCGACCCCGAGCTCTACTTCATGCTCTCGCGCATCTACCAGGACAAGATCGGCGCGGCCTTCGACGACTTCCACCTGCAGTTCAAGCGCGAGCACGCGCAGGAAATGCGCGTCGTGCTCGGCGACCTGCGCGTGGAGGAGCTGGCCGCGACGCCGCTCCTCGACGCCCTCCTGCGGGCCGACCCCGAGGTGCGGGCGCTGGCCGCGCGCGCCGAGGCCGTGGAGATCGACCTCGAGGACCTGCCCTTGCACGAGGTCGTGTTGGCCGCGGCAAAGGCCAGTCCGCATCCTCTGTGGGAAGACTTCTTTGCGCGGGAACGCCCCACCGAGGCCTACCGGCGCGCGCTGCGCTCGGCGCGCCGGACGCGCCTGGAGCGGCAGTACAAGCTCGAACCCGCGCGCATGCTGGAGGTAGACCGGAGTTGGGGACCGCTCGACTGGCGGGCCTGGCAGGCCACGGCGATTTACTGGGCCCTCGCGGGTGTGCAGGCGGCCGAGGAGCGGGGAGACCTGCCCGCGCGCCTGCGCCTGCGCCGGATCGCGGTGCAGGCCCTCAAGGACGCCATGCGCCAGGGACGCATCGAGGTCCTTCCCGACGGGCGGATCTTCCTTGCCCCCGACGTCGACCTCGTCGCCCGCGTCGACGAGAAGTACCTCGAGTCCATTGCCCTGGCCCAGGACCTGCTCGTGCGCCTGGAAGGGGGCGCGCACGAAGAGGAGGAGCACCGGCACGGGCGAGACCCGCTCGACGCGGTGAGCGCCTTCGCCGTCAACCAGAAGAGCGCGCGCGAGGACTTCCTCGCCGAGGCGGTCATCACCCTGACCCAGTACGGGCGGGAGGCCGAGGCGCGGGCCTTCCTCGCCCGCGCTCGCCTCTCCTACCCGGAGAATCCGGGCTTCCAGCTCTCCTACGATCAGTTCGTGATCGTGGCCCTCGCGCAACGCTACGCGGACCCAGGGACCTTCGACACCCAGGTGGGCACCAGCCAGCTCTTGGAGGGGACCTGGACCACCGCCTACAAGCTCCTCGCGCTCGGTCAGGACGAGCGCTTTCGCGGTCTGCGCCGGCTGGCCCTTGCCACCCAGCAGCGCTGGAACCGCGTCCTCGCCGGGCGTCCCCCTGTCGACCGGGCGCGCCTGAGCATTCCCTACGAGGCGATCCGGCGCCGCGCCGCCTACCGGGCCTTCCAGCAATTGCCCAGCCCGGCCTTGCGCGAGCGCCTGGCGCGGCGCCTGGGGGTCACGGTGGCCGAGCTGGCGACCCCCCCCGAGCCCGTGCCCCTGCCCCCGCCGAGAGGCATGCGGTGAGCGGCCCTCCCTCGAGTTCGGCCGCGCGGCGGGCCCGGCCGCCGGCGCGCGTCGGCGGGGCAGCGCGCCTGGTGGGCCTCGCCCGGACGAGCTACCTGGAGGCGACCCGGCAGCCCATCTACGGCGCCGCCCTCCTCGGCGGGTTGGTCGCGGTTGCCCTCGCGCCGGCGCTGGCGGTGTTCGCCATCGGCGAGGCCGATGCCTTCGTCTTGGACCTCGGGGCGTCTGCGCTGCTCTCCTTCAGCGCCTTCCTCGCGGCGGTGGCGGTGGGGGCGGGCGCGGCGGAGCGGTTCGGCGATGGGACCACGGGCCTCTTGCTTACGCATCCCGTCGGTCCGGGAACGGTGCTCCTCGGCCAACTCCTCGGCGGAGCCCTCGCGCTCTTCCAGGCCGGTCTCCTCCTCTCGTTGGTGCTCCTGTGGGCGGTGCGGCACGGCCCACAGGAACTGCACTGGGGCGTCCTCTCCTGCGCCCTCGCCGCAGGATCGGGGGCTGCGCTGTGGGGGGCGCGGGCGAGCCTCGCCCGACGGCCCTTCCAGCCCGCGGCCCTGCGCGCAGCGACGGTCCTCTTTCCGCTGGCCTTCGTGATCAGCTTGCGTCTCGGGCCGAGCGCCGAGCCCCTCGGTCGCTGGGCGAGCACCCTTCCGGCGGCACCGTCGGCCGCCTACCTCGCGGTGCTCGCAGGGCTCCCCTTCGCTGGCCTGGGCCTCCTCCTCGCGACCCGCCTCGGCGCGGGCGCGAGCGCCGCGGGGACCCTGCTGGCCTTCCTCGCCGCCAGCCTTCCTTCGCCATACCCCACTCCGCTCCCCGACCTGCAACTCTTCTGGGTGGGCGACGCGGCCTACTCGGGGGCGTCCGTGCCCGGCGGCTACTTGGGCGCGATGACCCTCTACGCGCTTGCGTACGCCCTGGGCTGCGCCGTGCTCGGCGGCGCCTCGCTCTCCGCCCGCGAAGTCGCCTGAGGGCAGCGCCGCGCTACTTGGCGCCGCCTACGGCGCGGAGCTTCCGTCGCTGCTCCTGTTTGTCGAGGATGAAGTTGAGCAGGAGCTGCTGGAGGGCGAAGCCGTCGCTCTTGGGGTCCTTCTGCAGCTTGAAGTGCGAGGAGACCCAGAGCACGCGCCCGGGCGGGCGCTTGGGCGGCCGGCGGCCGGTCACGGGGCGTCCGCCGCCTTCGCTCGTGTAGGCGAAGGTGAAGGCCACGCAGGTCGATCCCAGGGACTTCAGGTCGGGGCAGGTGATGAGCCGCGTGATGCCCGGGCCCTCCTTGACCATGTGCGAGCGCCCTTCGAGCTTCCAGGCCATGCCCTCGCTGGACTCCCAGGTGTTGAGGGGAAAGACGTCCCGCATCAGGGGATGCTCCGCGGCCTCGGGGAAGGGTCGAATGCGGGTGTCCTTGGGCGAGTCGCTGCGCGGGCTCTCGCGCAGGAAGGTCACCACCTCGGGGAAGGCCTTGGCGAGCGTCTTTCCCAGCTCCCAGTCGGAGCAGAAGATGTAGCCGCCCGCGGCCACGAAGGCGCGGACCTTCTGGATCCCTTGCTCGCTGAGCTGCGCTTTGCCCGGGCAGTTGAAGAGCAGGGTCTGCTCGTCGGGCTTGAGCTCGAGCTTCTCGAACTCCTCCCGGGTGATGACCCTGTGCTTGAGCTTGAGCGCCTTGAGCACGCTCTCCACGCGGTCGTTGCCCTTGATGACGATGAGCTCGCTCTGCCGCATGCGCGTGAGCGTCTTCAGCTCGGCGGGCCGCTGCTTCTTCATCCGGTCGAGGACCGTGCCGCGCGTCTTGGTGGTCCCCGGGGCGTGGTCCTCGGGCTTGGTCCAGCGGTCCTTGTTGTTGTCCCAGTAGTTCTTCCAGTCTTGGGCCACGCTGAGTTCCTGGCCGGTCAGGTTCTGCAGCGCGGCGTTGATCTCGCGCACCAGGCGGTCTTGCTTGGGGTCGCCCTCGAACTCGGCAAGGAGTGGGATCAGCGCGTCCACTGCGGTGGTGGTCGCGCGCTGGCCGAGGAGGCGGACGGCGAGGACGCGCACGGGCGCGTCCCTGTCCTTCTTCACCGCCTCCGCCAAGGTTCGCTCGGCCTCCGGCGCAGGGTTCTTCCCCAGCGCGTCGACGGCGAGGAAGCGCAGGTCGCCGCGCTTGTCCTTGCGGGCGACCTTGATGACCGCTTCGAGGGCATCGCCCTCGGCGGTGCGCAGGGTGGCGACCAGGTCGTCGTAGAGACCGAGCGGCTTGAGGCGCAGCGCGTTCTTGAACACCGTCTCGACGGTACGCTTGTCCAGCTCGCCACGAAGGCGCTCGAGGACCTCGCGGGCCTTGTCGGGGTTGCGCGACTTGAAGGCCTTCTTGACCTCGGTGGGGCGGACGGAGCCGGCCCGAGCGACGGGGGCCAGGGCCAGGGGGGCGAGGACGAGCGCGAGGGCGAAGCGCTTCACGGGGCACCTCCGAGGTGCCAAATGCTACCAGGAGGCGGCGGACGTGCAGTGGCTCGGGTCCGGGGGGGGGGAGGCGCGGCGCCGGGGTAGACTGAGCGGGTGTTTTCCTTTCCCGCGCAGCGGCGCTGGGTCCTCTGGTTCCTGGCTCTGATGCTCCTCTGCTTCGTCGCCGGGCTCGTCCCGGCGGTGCGCCGTCGCCTGCTCTGGAAGCCCGCGCCGTCGGCGGAAGCGGAGGAGTCCGGGTGAGCCTGCCCGCCGCCGACTGGCGTCCGCGGCGCGCCCCCGGGCTCCGGCTCTCCTTTGCGCCCGGCGGCGCCCTCCACGCATCCGGCCCGGGCGGCGTCGACGCCGCGGTGGACCCGAGCCTGATCCCCTTCCTCTGCGCCTGCGACGGGACCCGCTCGCTGGCCGAGCACGCGCGGACGGCCTGCGCCTGGCCGGAACTCTCGGGGGCCGCGCGCTTGCGTCTGCTGCGCCTGGTGGCCGCCGACCTCTGCCGTGCGGGGGTCCTTCGCGGAGGACCCCCCGGGGACGAGCCGCTCGAACCCTACTTCCGCAGCTACTCGCACCTCGGCGTGCACCGGGCGATGATCGCGGACCGAGTGCGGACCGACGCCTTCCGCCGGGCACTGGAGGCGGTCGTGCGCCCTGGAGACGTCGTCCTCGACGTCGGAAGCGGCACGGGCATCCTCTCGCTCTTCGCCTCCCGCGCGGGTGCGGGCGAGGTGCACGGGATCGAGCGCGCGGCGCTGGTCCCGGTCGCCCGCCGACTGGTCGAGGCCAACGGCGTCCGCGGCGTCGAGTTCCACGCCTGCGCGGCGGAGGAGTTCCCTCCGCGGCCCGCCGACGTCGTGGTCTCCGAGTGGTTGGGGCAGTTCGCCATCGGCGAGGGGATGTTCCCGGCGGTGGCGACGGTGCGCGACCGCTGCCTGCGCCCGGGAGGGCGCATTGTCCCCGCGGCCGTTCGCTGCTTCTTGGCTCCCTTCGCCGCGGGGGGGGCTCCGCAGGGGACCCTGGCCGACTGGCTGGAGCCGGTGGCCGGGTTGGACCTGCGGCCCCTCCTCGAGGAAGAGCTCTCCTGGCTGTGGACCGTCGCCGACCGGGTGGACCCCTCGGCCTTGCTCGCTCCGGCCGCGGAGGTGGGCTGCATCGACGGGCTCCGCGACGGGCCGGAGGTCCTCCGTCTCGAAGCCCAGGCCTCCTTCGCCGTCGAGCGCGCGGCGCGTCTGGGCGGGCTCTGCGGATGGTTCGTCGCCGAACTCGCGCCCGGGGTGGTCCTCTCCACCGCGCCCGACGCCCCGCCCACCCACTGGGAGCAGCACGTCTTCCCCACCCGGCCTTGGGAGCTCGCCCCGGGGGATCGGCTGGAGCTCGGCTTCCGGAGCTGGTTCGCCCCCGAGGACCCGCGCACGCCCCGCTACGCGCTGGACCTCGCGTTGCAGCGGAAAGGGAGGGCCGTCGCTCGCGCCGAGCACCGCTACAACCACCCCGCCGGCCGAGCGCTTGGCTGAGGCACGGGCCCTCGCTACGATGAGCGCGTGAGCGAAGCGGAGTCGAGCGAAAGCAGCGGCGCGCGCGAGGACGCCGGAGACGCGCAGGCTCCGAGCGGCCCTGCCCGGCGCGACGCCGACGCCGTCGACTTGGTCCGCCGGCGCCTGCTCCTCGCCGGCGGACGCTACGCTGCGCCCGCGGTGCTCGCCTCGCTCGGGCTCAGCGGAGCGGCCTTCGCCCAGGGCGCGAGCTGCCCTCCCACGCGGAACCGCTGCCCGCCCCTGCGCATTTGCGCGCCGTCGCGCCGCTGTCGCCCGGGCGGCGGCGGAAGCTGAGGGCGTGTCCCGCCTCGCGCTGGCGGCGCGCTTCGTGCTCGGCGGAGTTTCCGTGCGGGTGCGTGCCGACGCGCGTCCCCCCCGCCTGCGCCGGCTCCTCGCTCGTTGGGAGGCCTTTCCCGCTTGGCCGCGGCGCAGGGCGCGCCTCGCCTACGACCTCCTCGCGCGCCCTCGCCGGCCGCGCCTGGTGCTCAACGGCTACAGCTACCGGCGCGCCGTCGAGCCGGAGGACCTCGTCGACCTCCTCGAATACGAAGTGTGCACGCGGGTGCCCGCGCTTACCCGGGCGGTGCCCTTGCACGCCGCGGCCCTGGTGCGCGACGAGCGGGCCCTCCTGCTGGTGGGCCCTTCGGGGGCGGGCAAGTCCACCCTCGCCCGCGCCCTCGTGGAGCGCGGCTTCGGCTACGTGAGCGACGAGCAGGTCTACCTTGGCCCGGGCGGAGCGGTCGAGGGAATGCCCCGCGCCATCGGTCTGGACGGGCAGGCGCGCGCCTGGCCCGTGCCGCGAGCCTTGGTGGCGCAGGCCCCCGTCCGCGCGGAGCGCGCGGTCTTCCTTGCACCGGGCCGTTGGCCGGGGGCGCCCCTCGAGCCCCTGAGCGCTGCGGAGGCCCTGGCGCGTCTGCTGGCCGCGTGCTTGCGTCCACCCCGCAGGGGCGACGCCGAGGCACTGGCCGCCTTCGCCGCGCGTTGCGCGCCGCTGAGCCTGGCGTGCGAGGGAGTGGAGGAGGCGGCCGCGCTGCTCTGCGCCGAGGCCGCGGCGCGGCTCAGCTCCGCCTCCTGAGGAGGAGAAGTCCGCCGAGGAGGACGAGGAGGGCGAGTGCGCTCCCTCGGGGGCAGCCACCGCTCAGCGCGCAGCCTCCGCCGCCGGAGAGGCGCGGGGGGCTCGTGGCCGCCCAGGGAGTGCCCGCGAAAGCGCCGAGGTTGAGGCGCTCCCCGTTGGGGCTCGGCTCCTCGTCCGGCGACGCCGCCGGGTCGCCGGCGTCGACGGTGGGCGACCCCGGCTCCACGCGCAGGTCGCGCGCCTCGGGGTCGAGGAAGCGCGCACGCAGGTCGAGGTCGTCGCCCTCGAGGACGCAGCCCTCGAGGTCGCCGAGGCGGTTTTCCATGAGGGAGCTGAAGCGCGCGCGGACCTCGGCGCCGCCCGCGCAGGCGACGCCGAGTTCGTTGCGGACGAGCAGGCTGTGGTCGAGGTCGAGGACCGCGCCGTCGAGGCGCGCCCCGCGGGTCGCGTAGGCTACGGTGACCCGCTCGAGGACAAGGGAGGATCCGGCCTCGCCGGCGACCCCTTCCTCCACGTCGTGGACGAGTACGTTGCGCAAGCGCAGCCGCGCACCGCTCGCGGCGAGGGCCGCCGTGCCCAGGTCGCGGAGGCCGAGGTCCCGCACGAGGACCTCCTCGTCACCGGCGCCGGGCAGCGCGCGCAGTCCGACGCCGCTCCCGGCGCCGACCAGTCGGGTTCGATGGGGACCGGCCCCCCGCAAGACCGCGCCTCCGACGAGGACGAGCTCGCGGTCGAGCAGGTAGCTGCCCGCGCCGAGTTGGACCTCGCCGCCGCTGCTCTGCGCTGCGGCCACGGCATCCCAGAGGCTGAAGAAGGGCTGCCCGTTCACGTGAATGGGGGCCTGCGGCGTCGCTTCCAACAGGGCCGGGCTGCTCTCGCGCCCCAGGGTGCTGTAGGCGCGCACGGAGAGCTCGTAGCGCGTCCCCTCCCGCAGGTCTCCGAGGAGCGCCCGTGTGGCGGGGCCCACGTCCACGGGTCCCGTCGAAGGCCCCCCGTCCAAGGGACGGGCGAGGACGCGGTATCCCGCCACCCAAGAGCTCGGGCTGGGCTGCCAGCTCAGCTCGAGTTCGGTGGGCGCCGTGCGCTCGAGGCGCAAGGCGGTGGGGGGAGCGGGGGCGAGGGCGACCGCCAGGGAGCGCTGCTCGGACCAGGGCGAGTAGGCGCCCTTGGCGTCGCGGCTGCGGAGCCGCGCGGCGAAGACCACGTCGGAGGGGAGCGCGGGCAAGGTCGCGCGGTCGGTGCCCGAGACGACGAGCTCGTATTCCCAGTCGATGAGCACTTCGCCGTCGCGGTCCAGGCGGAGCATCGTGCTCGTCGCCGCAAGGGCGTCGTCGGGGTCGGCCCCCGGGGTCCAGCGGACTTCCTGGCCCTGCGCGTCGTGCTGGGCGCCGTCGTTCCAGTCGGGGACGGGGGCCTGGGGCGCCACGTTCCCGGAGAGGGCGAAGCAGCGCACCGCGCCGCGGGCCGTGACCAGGGCCAGGCGCGTGTTCGCCAGGGCCGGAGAAGCGAGGGCCGCCCAACGTTGGCCGGGGAACACGCTCTCGGCCAGGACCGCGCCGTCGGCGAGGGAGCGCAGCTGAACCCGCGCCTCCGCGGACGAGGCCAGGACGACGAAGGGGCTGGCCCCGTCCACGACGATGGCCTGGGGGCAGCGGCCGTAGGGAGGAATGCCGCTCAGCGAGGAGCCGTCGTAGCCGGCGAGTTCGGCGCTCCACACCACGGAGCGGGCGGCGGGGTCGATGACGTAGACCCGCTCGCGGGAGACGTAGCGGTCGGCGATCCCCCAGGGCTCCGCTTCGTCGAGGGTGCTGTCGACCCGAACCACGCACACCGCCCGGCCGGCTCCCACGGCGGGCGTGGCGGCGGAGACCTTGGCGCTGAGGAGCGCCCCGGCCGGCCCCGGGGGCGAGGGATCGGGCAGGGGGAGGGTCCAGTTGTTCGCCCAGTCGGCCGCGCTGCGGCCCACCCGGTGCAGGGCGGCCTCCTCGCCGCCGGGCAGCAGGTAGGCCGCCGAGGCATCGAGGGAGGCGCCCGAGAACAGCACCCGCCCGCCGCTGGGGTAGGACCAGAGGTCGGCGCCGCTCGCGGGAGCGAAGGCGCGGTAGACGCCGTCGTCGGCGCCGAGCACGACCAAGTCGTCGCCGACGGCCGGGGGAGCGTAGGAGAGCTCGGGGAGGGCGCGCTCCCAGCGGGTCGCGCCGCTCACCAGGTCGACGGCCACCAGCCGTCGCTCGGGGAAGCCTCGCAGCAAGAAGACCCGCCCGTCGGCCAGAGCCAGGGCGGGCCCCTCGGCGCTCGGACCTGCGGCGCCCGCAGTCCACAGCGTGCTCCCGCTTTCGAGGGCGAGGCAGAAGACCCGGCCGTCGGCGAGGGGGATGACCGCGCGACCGGAGGCTGCCAGCGGCGTGCCGGCCGCCGCGGCGCCCAGCGCGCGCTCCCAGAGGAGCGTCCCTGCGTCGGCGGCGAAGGCGCGCGCTCGCCCCACGACGTCGACCGTGAGCAGGACCCCGTCGGAGAACGCGACGCCGGCCCGGGTCTCGGCGGAGGTCCCCGGTGCGCTCCAGAGGGGCACGAGCCCGGGGGCAAGCGTCTCGCCCGACGCGCCGCGGCGCTCGCCCTCGCCGCCCGCCTGCGACCAGTCGTCGGCGCGAGCGGAGTTCGCTGCCCCCAGCCCCGCGAGGAGCCCCGCGACCACGCCCACCAAGGCCTTCGTCCGTCCCGAACGCACCGACATTCTTTCCTGCAGGGTGACCGCTCGCCACGTAGGCTTCAAGAGGCGGGAGGGATCGCTTCCGCCGAAGGCGAGCGACGCGGGAGGGCGCGCTGGGCGTGGGCGACGAGAGGCGGGGGCGCGGCGCGCTGCGACGGCGGGTCCGCAAGCGCTGGGCGCGCCTCGCGGCGCTCCCCCTGGGGGCGCTGGGGCTCCTCGTGCTCAGCGCGCGGCTCGTGCTCCCAGACGCGGAGCCTGCGCACGGGCAGCGCCTCGCGCCGCGGCCTTCACCGCGTCCGCCGAGGGCAACCGATGGCGCCCCGCCGGCCGCCCGCGGGTCTCGGCCGCCCAGCGCCCGGGCGCGAGCGCTCCCCGAAGGCCTCTCGCCGCTCGCGGGGGCCTGGCGCGCGGCGGTCCTGGCCGGGCGCCGCGACGAGGTCCTGCGGGGTGCGCGCGCCTTGGCGCGCCCGGGCGGGCGCGAGGACCTGCTCCGGCTGGCCCGCGACCCGCACCCGCGGGTGCGCGCCTACGCCCTACGGGTCCTCGGACGCGCTCGGGACGAGGGCCTGCGCGCCGTCTTCGAGGAAGCCCTCGCCGACCCCAGCCCGCACGTGCGCGAGAACGCGCGCTGGGGGCTCGCCGAGCTCGACCGGCTCAGGGCGTCGGGTCCGCCGGCGCGTCGACCACGATGAGCTTGCCCTTGGGGGTCACCACCTGGAAGTGGCCGCGGAAGTCCTGCGCGAGGCCTGCCAGCGGGGCGTCGCGGCCGAGACGGTAGACCGGCCCCACCGGGTTCCCCGTGGAGACGTCGAAGGCCCCCAAGCGACCGCCCTGGGTGCCCACCCAAAGCACTCCCGCGCCGTCGCTGGCCAGGGCGTCGCGCACCGGCGAGCCGTCGCCGAAAGGGGAGACGAGGGGGAAGCCCGGCAAGGGGGTCCCGGCCACCGAGTAGCCGTGGACCTGGCCCGCCTCGTTGCCCCAGAACACCTGCCCCGCGGTGAAGTCCACCCACACCGACCCCTGGAGGGGGCCGCCGCCGGGGTTCACCGGCCAGCCGCCGGGGAGGGGCGTCATGGTGTCTTGGTCGAAGCCGTAGACGGTCCCCGCGGCGTCGCCCAGGAAGAGCCCGGTCCCGAAGGCCGGGAAGGGCGAGCCGACGAGCATTTGGGTGGGGGAGGTGTCGGTGACGTCGATGAGGCGGGTCTGGGTGTCGATGCGGTAGATCACCCCGTCGCCGGTGGTCGTGCTCACGACCACGTCGTCGAAGAAGGAGCGAGCGATCTCGGGGAACTCGGTGGACTTGTTGTGAAAGTGTCCCAGGCTGAGGCGGTGGGTGCCGTCGCCGAGGGGTGCGAAGAAGGTGAAGGTCTGCCAACCGGTGTCGTGGTCGGGTCCTCCGTTGCCATCGCCCACCAGCCGCACCACGTAGTCGTTGGGCGGCGTCCCGTAGAGCACGCCATCCACGGCCACGAGCAAGTCGGCGAACTCGTCGAATTCGTGCCGCTCGTCGAGGATGAGCCGGTAGGAGAGGCTGACCTGGACCAGCGGCGGGGCGCCCGACACCGTGAAGTCCGTCTCCCAGGCGCCGGACATGCCCTGTGCGTTGGGACCGGTGAGGACGCGGAGGCCGCCGCCGGAGCGGCCTCCCGTGGCCGTGTAGTTGCCGCTCGCTGCGTCCGGCGCGTTCGTGCCGCGGAAGGCGTCGTCGCGGTAGACGAAGCTTCCCGGTCCGCTGTCGAAGGACTCCTGGAAGAGGGTGACGCCAGGCCCTCCCAGGGTGCCGCCGCCCACGAAGAGGCGCGCGAAGCCAAGGAGGAACTCGAGGGAGGGCTGCGTGGTGACGGGGTAGGAGAGCCCCGCGGAGACGACCCAACCGAGCCCGGCGGCGGGGTCGAGGCGACCGCTGAGGAAGTCGAGGGCGTAGAAGCGTGGGCTGCCGGCGGTGGTGCCGGCCACGAACAAGTAGCTCTGCGAGTCGGAGATGGGCGAGGAAGTGAAGACCACCGGCTGGCCGCCGTCGGTGATGATCTGCGGGAAGCCGGGATCGGGGGGGAGGGCGCCTACGCCACTGCCCGGGTTCGTCCAGCGGAAGACGCGCCCGAGGTTGGTCACGGCCCACACCACGTGCTCGCCGCTGGGGAGCTGGTCCCACCAGGGGAAGCCGACGATGTCCCCGTCGGCGGCGGGGACTTCGAACCAGTAGCCCGCGTCCACACCGTCGCCGGCTGCGTCGAAGACGTGGATGCGGTCGGCGGTGTTGAGCCCGTCGACGTCGCGGAAGGCCGCGTAGGTGGCGTATTCGGCGAAGGTGTTCAGGTCCCAGGCCACCTGGGGGAAGCCGAGGCCGACCCCGCGGGTCGTGTCCGGAGCGGCGTGGACCCAGTTGACCTCGGCGCCGCCGAGCTGCTGTTCGAAGGCCGCGCCGACGCCGGGACCGTTCGCGCCCGCGCCGCGGTCCTCGAGGTTGACGATGACGTCTTCCGCGCTGGAGGGCTCGGTGTCGGTGAGGCTCAGGTTGAACTGCCCCGCGGCGAGGGCGTCGAACCAGAGGCCGGGGGCGTTCAGGTCGAGGCGCGGGGCGGCAATGCTCAGGTGCCGGCTGCCGGCGCCCGGCGCCACCGCTTCGAAGCGCACCTTCCGCAGGCGGAGGACCTGAGCCTGGTCGGCGACCTCGAGGCCCTCGGCGTCGCCGCCACGGAAGGTGAGCCCGTCGAGGTCGAGGGCCCCCTTGACCCGCACGTCCATGCGGCGGGCGAGGTCCACGGCGGCGAGGGTCCCGCCGTTGCTGCGCAGGGTCCCGCCGATCCACACCAGGACGCCGTCCGCTTCGATGGCGCCCGCACCGGCGAGCTCAACGCGCGTCCCGGGCAAGGCGAGGAGGGGGCCGGCGGCGCGGAGGGTTCCGCCGGCGCAGGAGAGCGCGCCGTCCTCGACGGTGGTCAGACCGGCGACCTCGACGCGACCGGCGTCGAGGCGCAGTTCGCCGGCGCCGACGACGCGCAGGCGGTCGACGCTGCTCGTCGCGGCGGCGCTCTTGGTCACCGTCCCCGGGCCCCGCACCTCGACCACGTCGCCGGGCCCGGGGAGACCGGGGGGCGACCAGGCCGCGGGGTCGTCCCAGTCGCTCCCGCCGCCGATGAGCTTGAGCTGCGCCGGCTGCACGTCCAAGATGAGCTGGGGGCGCTCGCTCACCGGGTTGCGCTCGCTGGAGCGAAAGCGGAGGTCGTTCCCCCCGCTGGGGAGAAGCACGAAGCCGAAGTTGGTCGCGGGGGCGTCGATCCAGCCTTGCATCTCGGCGAGGCCGGCGGCGTTGAGGACCACGTCGCGGTAGCCCGTGGCGCCCCCGGACAGGGTCCCGAGCAGGGTCGTGTCGCGGTCGGCGGCCCCGTCTGCGCCGGGGACTTGCCAGGGGTTGGCGGCGGCGGCCTGGTTCCAAGTGGCCTGTCCCTCGACGAAGGCCCGGCGAAGCGCGTAGACCTCGGCGTCGTTGCCCGTGTTGTTGACGAACAGGCGCAGGGTGGCGCCGGTGAGGCGGGTCCCCGGCGCAAGGCTGCCCAGGTCGAAGCGGAGGAGGGTCCGGCGGGCGGGGGTGGCGTCGGTGCGTAGGGTGGAGCCGTTCCCTCGGTTTCGGTTCGGGTCGCGGGCGTCGATCCAGGCGTCGGTGGTGCCCGCGTAGCCGCCGACTCCGTTCTGGAGGACGACCTGGGTGGGCCCGAAGGGGAGCGGGGGCAACTCCCAGGTCACCTCGAGCAGCGGGCGCTCGGAGGGGTCGGCAGCCTCGCGGGAGGCATAGTCCACGCCGTCGGGGCTGGACCCCCGCAGCACCAGGCCGTAGTTGCTCTGGGGGTCGTCCACCCAGCGCTGCACCAAGGCGACCCCGGCGGCGTTCAGGTTGGCGGTCTGGGGCCCGAGGCCCCCGCCGATGCTGCCGAGGACGGTGGTGCCTCGGTCGAGGGCTCCCTCGGCGCCAGCGGTCTGCCAGGGGGTGCTCCCGTCGCTGGTGAGCCAGGTGGCCCCGCTGCCGGGAGTGCTGTCCCCCTCGGTCCAGGGGCGGCGGAGCTCGTAGAAGTCGTTCGTCGGGCCCGTGTCCGTGGGGAGGACCGTGAGCGTGATGCGCGCCGAGCGGACGATGGCGCCGGGCGGAACGTGCGCGGAGAGGTCCCAGCGCAGGAGCGTCCATGTGGGCCCGGCGGGGCCGATGTCCGCCGTGGTGACGCGCAGGCGGTCCAGGTCGCCGAAGTTGAGGGCCTGAGCGCCCTCTTTGATGATGGTGTCGCGGGTGTTTCGGTAGGCTGCGCTGGGCCAGGCCCCGTCTTGGAAGCGCGTGGTCGTCTGGGCCTGCGCGAGGGCCGAGGCCGAGGCGACCAGCGCGAAGGCGACCGGAAGGAAAGTTCGCCTCAAACGCATGTCCGCAGAGTAGTTGTGTGGCCAGACCCCTTCAAGGCGCGGCGCCCCGGACGGGGTCCTCGGGCGCCGTCGCCGTCAGCGCGCGAGCCGGGGCGGGCGCAGGTCGGGCGGCGGTCCGAAGTCGGGGATGGTGGGGCGCTCCTTCTCGAGGCGTTCGAGGGCGACCGCGAGGGCGCGTTCGAGCTGGGGGTCCCGACCGGCGGTGCCGTCCTGGGGGTTGTCCTCGACTTCGATGTCCGGTTCGGTGCCGTAGTTCTCCACGCCGAAGCCTACGTCCTCGAACCAGAAGGCGAATTCCGCTTGGGTGGTGACCGTGCGGTCGACGAGGGGATGCCGCGGCCAGATGCCGACCACACCGCCCCAGGTGCGTTTGCCGATGAGCGGTCCGAGTTTCATGAGTTTGAAGCAGTGGGAGAAGATGTCCCCGTCGGAACCGGCGTGCTCGTTGGTCAGGCACACGATGGGGCCCAGCACCGAGTCCTCCGGGTAGGGGATCGGTTTGCCCCAGCGGGGCACGTCGTAGCCCACACGCTTGCGGGCGAGCTTCTCCAAGAGGAGCTGGCTGACGTGTCCGCCGCCGTTGAAGCGGACGTCCACGATGAGGCCGGTGCGGTCGATCTCCTGCTGGTAGTAGCGGTGGAACTCGGCGAAGCCGCGGGGGCCCATGTCGGGGACGTGCACGTAGCCGAGGCGCCCCGCGCTGCGCTCGTGGACGAAGCGGCGGTTGGTCTCCACCCAGGCGCGGTAGCGGGCGGGCGTCTCGTCGCGCAGGGTCTCGACGACGACGCGCCGAGGCTTCTTCTTGCCACGCTGGACGACCAGCTCGACGAGGGTGCCCGCGCGGTGCACCAACAGTTCGCCGGGGGTGCGGTCTTTGGTCAGCGCCTCGCCGGCGATGCTCAGGATGCGGTCCCCCTCGCGCACGTCCACTCCGGGCGCGGCCAGGGGCGAGGTGGCGCCGCGGCTCCAGCCGTCTCCGCGCACCACGCGCTCCACTTGCCAGCCGCGCTTCCTGGGCACGAGGTCGGCGCCGAGCGCGCCGACCCGGAGGGGTGGGGGGCGGCGCGGGTAGTCCCCGCCGAATTCGTAGGCGTGGGAAGTCCCCAGCTCGCCCTGCATTTCCCACATGAGGTCGGAGAATTCGGCGCGGGTCGCCACGCGCTCGAGCACGGGCAGGTACCGCTCGTAGACCGCGTTCCAGTCGAGGTTGGCGAGGTTCGGACTCCAGAAGTTGTCCCGCTGCAGGCGCCAGGCCTCGCGATACATCTGCCGCCACTCGCTCGCGGGGACCACCGCAACGCGCACCCGGTCCAGATCGATGCGACCGTTGCTCCGCGCCGGCGGCCCTTCGTCGCTCGCGTCCGGCTTGCTGGAGGTCTTGACCACGCGCAGCGCGTTCTTGGTCTCGTAGGCGAGGGCCTTGCGGTCGAGGCTCACGCTCCAGTCCACGAGCCCCTCGACCCAGCACTCTTCCTTGCGCGCGTCGAGGTCGAAGCAGAGGAGCTCGCCGCGACCTTCGTCCTCGGCGTCGTCCATGGCCCCGCGCGGCGGCCAGCGGGTGTAGAGGACCTTGCCCGAGAGCGCCTCCACCGCCCCGTAGATCCCCTCGGGAACGGGGAGTTCGACCACGCGGTCGGCGATCCCCTCGAGGTCGATGCGCGTTCGCTCGCGGGCGCGCTTGGCTTCTTCCTTGCGCTTCTTCTTCTGCTTCTTCTCCTTCTTGCGCCGTTTCTTGTCTTTCTTCTTCTCCTTCTTGCCGGGGGTGGCTTCGGAGCGCTCCGGGCTCTCGCCCGAGGCGCCGAGGTCCTCGCCATCCAGGCCGCGCGCCGGCGGGAGCAGCGGCGAGGGGGCGTCGGCTTGCAGGGTGAGCAGGTAGACCTTGCCGCCCCGCGGGAAGCCCAGGTCGAAGTAGATGTTGTCGTAGATGGGGTTGAAGGTGCGGTAGGAGACGAAGTAGAGGTACTTTCCGCTCGGGTCGAAGCTCGGGTTGGCGTCCACGTGGACGGCCTCGGTGAGCGGCGTCACCGTGCGGCCCTCGAGCTCCACGAGCCGCAGGTGGACGGTCCGCGAGGTGCCCTGGAAGCCGTAGGCCACGGCGCGTCCGTCGGGGGAGAAGGCCATGCCACGGATTCGACCGTGGTCGCTGCGGTCGAGGACTTCGCCGCGGCCCGCGTCGAGGTCGACCCAGAGGAGTTCGTGGCGGTGGTTTGCAAGCACGATCTGGTTCGCCAGCGGAGAGACGACGAGCTCGTAGGGGCGTCCGATGTCCACGCCCTGGAGGCGGCGCACCCGGGGCTCTTCGCCCGGCGGCGCGTTCGCCGTGTGGACTTCGAGGGCCTCCTCGCCGTCGGCGTCCGAGACGCACACGAAGCGCTCGCCGTCGTGGAGGAAGCGGGCGAGGCGGTGGCGCACGCCGTGTCGTGCGCCGTGCTGGCGGACCGCCTCCTCCCAGTTGGGCATTGTGAAGGGCTTGCCGCGGACGACCAGGGCAAGCGAGTGTCCCTTGGGGTGCAGGTCGAAGTCGTCGAGGTAGTCGGCGGCCTTGACGAAGCGGCGGGTGAGCTGGGGCTTCGAGGAGCGCACCGACACGTCGAGCGGGCGATCCTCGCCGGTCGCGGGGTCGAAGAGGCGCAGGCGGGCGGCGTGCTGGTAGACGATGCGCTCGCCGTCGCTGCTCGCGTTGCGCGCGTAGTAGTCCTCGTGGTGGGTGTGGCGGACGAGGTCCTCTCCGGCGGGGGTGCAGGAATAGAGGTTGCCGTGGCCCTCGTGGTCGGAGAGGAAGTAGAGGCGGGCTCCGATCCACATGGGGTCGGCGAGGTTGCCGCCGAGACGGAGCAGGGGGCGGAACCTTCCCTGCCCCTCGGGGTCGATCCACAGCTCCCCGGCGGTGCCTCCGCGGTAGCGCTTCCAGCGCGCCGGGTCGCCGATGTTGCGACCGAGGAGGACGCCGCGTCCGTCGGGCGCGAAGGCCACCCGGTCGGCGCGCCCGTAGGGGAGGAGCTGGGGTGGACCCCCCGTGTGCGGCACCTCCCACAGGCGGTAGCTGCGCGCGAATGGTTGTCCGCTGGAGCTGGCGAACACCACGCGCTCGCCGTCGGGCGTCCAGCCCACCACCGCCCGCAAGCCTGCTCCGAGGTAGGTCAGGCGGCGCGGCGCGCCGCCGGCGGCGGGCATGACGTAGACCTCGCGCGTGCCTTCCTCTCGGCCGACGAAGGCGAGCCGGGTCCCGTCGGGGGAGAGTCGTGGCGAGGTCGCCTCGACCACGTTGGCCGTCAGGCGGCGCGCCGCGCCGCCCGCCGCGTCGACCGTCCACAGGTCCGTCTCGCACACGAACACGACCCGTTGGCCGTGGAGGGTGGGGCTCCGGTAGTAGCCTTGCTCTTGCGCTGCGCTCATGCTCTCCGTTCTGCTCGTCGGTTCGGCGCGAGGGGCGCGACGTCCAGCCCGCGCCCTTCCGGCAGGGCGGCATGGTAGCAGCCCGCCGTCGCGTCCCCGTCGCTGGGGAGGACCGCGCGCCGCCCGGGGCCGCGGGCCTGCCCCCGCCGTGCCGACGGCCGGCGAAAGGGGCTACCATGTCGCCCTGCCGGAGGAATCACATGAAGGCCCTGCACTGGGACGGCTCCACCCTCAGCCTGCGCAGCGACGTTCCCGATCCCGAGCCCCGCGAGGGCGAGGCTTTGGTCAAGGTCCGCCTGGCGGGGATCTGCTCCACCGACCTGCAGATCTTCAAGGGCTACATGGGCTTTCAGGGGATCCCCGGCCACGAGTTCGTGGGAGAAGTCGAGGCGGGGCCGGAGGAGTGGAAGGGCAAGCGCGTGGTTGCGGGCATCAACTTCGCTTGCCGGACCTGCGAGTGGTGTCGGAGCGGGCGCGACCGCCACTGCCCGACGCGCACGGTCATGGGCATCCTGGGGGCCGACGGGGCCTTCGCCGAGCGGATGCGCGTTCCGGTTGCGAACCTGCACGAAGTCCCCGACGCCATCCCCGACGAGGTCGCCGTGTTCGCCGAGCCGTTGGCCGCAGCCTTCCGCATCGAGGAGCAGGTCTCCCTCCCGGCGGACGCCGAGGTGATCGTCCTCGGCGACGGCAAGCTGGGGCTGCTCTGCGCGCAGGTGCAGCACGCCCGCGGGCGCCGCGTGACCGTGGTCGGCCGCCACCCGAAGAAGCTCGCCCTCGCCGCGGCGGTGGGCATGCACACCGCGGTCGCAGACGAATTCAAGCCCCGGCAAGTCGACATGGTGGTCGAGGCGACCGGTTCCGAGAAGGGGCTCGAGCTTGCCATGGCCTGCACCCGACCGCTGGGGATCCTCGTCCTCAAGAGCACCGTCGCCGCAGAGCACAAGGTCTCCCTCGCCCCGGTGGTCATCAACGAACTCCAATTGGTGGGCTCCCGCTGCGGGTCCTTTCCCCCCGCCCTGGAGGTCCTCGCCGAGGAGCGCATCGACGTGCGCCCCATGATCAGCGACGTCTTCCCCCTCGACCGGGGCGTCGAGGCGGTGGAGAAGGCCGCCGCGCGCGGGACGCTCAAGGTGCTCCTGCGCGCGTGAGCGCAGACCTCTTCTTCGGCGAGGCAGGGCATCGCTGGCGCGTCGTGAGCGGTTACGAGGCCTACGTGCGCAAGGTCCTCGCCGCCGGAGCGCGGGCCCCCGAGGAGCTCCCCGGCGCCCGCGTGGTCAAGCACAACCGGGTGCGCACGGTGGTCCGCGTTCCCGAAGGGCCCAGCGGAGCGCTCTTCGTCAAGCGCTTCCGCGCCCACGGGCTCGCCAAACAGCTCGTGCACACCCTGCGTGGTTCCCCGGCCGCGCGGGAGTTCCGCGCCATGCGGGCCCTCGCTGCCTCCGGGGTGCCCTGCCCCGAGCCCGTGGTCCTCGGGGAGGAGCGCCGGGCCGGGCGGGTGGTCGGGAGCGTCCTCGCAACCCGCGAGGTCTCGGGCTGCGAAGAGTTGGCCGAACGGACCCAGCGCGCCCGGCGCGACCGCGAAGCCACCGTGCGCAGGCGGCTCGCCGAGGCCCTCGCGCGGGCTGCCTGGTCCCTCTTCGCCGCCGGCGTCGAGCACCCCGACATGCACCCCGGCAACTTCCTCATCGATCCCTCGGGGGCGCTCGTGGTCCTGGACCTGCACTCGGCGGCGGTGCGCGGGGGCGCGCTCGGAGCGAGGCGGCGGCGCCGCTTGCTCGGAAAGCTTGCCTGGGGACTGGGGCCGCCCTTCGGCGACCGATACCGCGACTTCTACGAGGAGTTGGGCTGGTTCTGCGCAGAATACGCGCGCCTCGACCCTGCTCTGGGGGGAGCGGACGATCTGCGCGCCGGGCTGCTCGCCGACGCGCTTGCGCTCGAAGCCGTTCGCCTGCGCAGTCGGGAGAAGCGCTGCCTGGTCGAGTCGAGCACCTTTGCAGTGACGCGCTCCCCCCGCGGGCGGCTCTACCGGCGCCGAGAGGCGCCGGCCGCGGAGGTGCGGGCCGCCCTCGACGGGGCGGACGAGCGGGCCGTCGTTGCGGGGATCGTGGTCGAGCGCGTCCACGCGGCGGCAGGGCTCCGGAGGGACCCCCTGCTGCGCGCCTGGAAACTCGCCCGCGCCTGCGAGGTCCGCGGCGTCGCGACGCGCTGCGCCTTCGCCCTCGAGCGGCGCGGCGGCTTTTGCGGGGGCGAATCGGTTCTCCTCCTCGCGGCCGCCGACGGTCCGTCCCTCCCGGAGGCGCTGCGGGCGGCGGGCCCGGCGCGCCGCCGGGAGCTCCTGCGCGAGGCGGGTGCCCTGGTGGGTCGTTTGCACGCGGGGGGCCTCGGGCACGCGGACCTGCGCGGCGACGCGCTGCGCGTCTCCTCAGGGGGCGTCTACCTTGCCGCCCTCGAAGGAGTACGCCACGAGGCGGCGCCGGCGGTCGACGCGCTGCGCTGGTTCGCCGCCCTGCCGCTTTCGGGGCACGAGCGCCTCCGCTTTTGGAGGGCCTACGCCCGCGCCGGGGGCTGGCGGCCCTGGGCCGCTCCCGGCGAGGACGAGCGCGCGGTGCGCGCTCGACTGCTCCACGACCTCTTGGAAGAGGGGCCCACCGCCGGGCCGCGGCCCTGACGGGCTTCGCCGCCGGCAGGAACGAGGCGAACGGGCTGCGCCTTCGGCTTGGCGGGCGGGGCTGCGTCCGCCGGTGGACGCCCGCCGAGCCCGCCCCCGGCACCGAGAAGCGACCGCCCACCGGCGATCGTCCCGTCCCGAGCGAAAAAATGCGACGAGATTGGACAGCAGTCGGTTCCCAGGGCTGCACCACAAGGACTTGCGGAACGGTACCGTGCATGCTGTCGGGCGCGGCCAACGGCACTTGCAGGCCCGGGGACCCCCGCAGCGGCCTGCCAACCCAAGGAATGCACCATCATGAAGCGACTTCTCTTGACCGCGGCGAGCGGGCTGCTCCTGCTTTGCTTCGCCGCCCTCCCGGCGCGCGCCGACACCCAGCAGACCTACCGAATCCAGGGCATGGACTCCAACCGGGGTCCCTTCGCGGGCGAACTCACGGTCGTCCAGCGGGACGACGGGCGGGTCGAGGCCATTCGGGACGTAGTCTTCCAGCGCAGCGGCGAACGCGAGCGCATTGCTGGCCCCCTCAGCGGCCAGGGGCAGCTTCGCGGCATGCTCGGGGGCAGCACGGGGTTGAGCGGTCTGGGTCAGCAACGCGCTCCGCGCGCCGTTCTGCAGGTTCGGGTGGACGAGCAGGGCATCTGCCGGGGCTCGTGCCTAGGCAATGCGGGCTCGAGCATCTTCTCCGGCCAAGCCGAGCCCTCCGTTTCCTCCGAGCAGTCCGGCGTCGACGGGTGGGACCGTCCGCAGATCCTGCCCGCGCCCGAGCAGGGCGAAGCGTCGCAGGGCGACACGGCGCAGCGCCGTCCTCTCGTGGATCGCCCGCTTGGCGAGCTTCCCACGCAGCAGGCGAGCGTCGGCGACGAGCAGGCCGACGCCGCGGACGCCAGCGCCGACCGGCCCCTTCGCGAGCAGCAGGCGAGCGTGGCGGACGAGCAGGCCGACGCCGCGGACGCGAGCGCGGACCGGCCGCTGCGGGAGCAGCAGGCG
>RFHU01000044.1 GCA_003695705.1 Planctomycetota bacterium | reverse complement strand
GGGGGAGGGCGCCGCGCGCCGAAGGGGGATCAGGGGGCAGAAGTCTGCAGGGTGAGGCGGATGCTGCAGTCGGTGCTGTCGTAGTGGTTGCTGCGCGGGCCGCGCTCGACGACGAAGTCCAGCGTTTGGCCGCGTCGCACCTTCAGCGTCAAGTCCACGCGCCGTCCGGTTCCGCCGGGCAGGGCGTAGCGGGCGAGGTCGTGAGCGCCGCTGCGCAGGGTGACGACCACGCCGTCGGAGCGCCGATCGGGAACGCGGAAGAAGGACTCGATTCGGAGTCGACCCGAGCGGGGTGCGGTCCAGCGACGGATGACGGCTTCGCTGGCACCGGGGTGCGCGAGGCCGGCTCCGAGGAGCGCGTAGGGCTGGAGTCCGCGGTAGAAGCCTCGGGAGAAGCGCATGGGGCCCCTGCTGCTCAGGTAGCTCCAGCCGCGGCGCGGGGTGGAGCCGAAGTCCGCCCGCGCGTCGAAGCGCAGGACCTGTGGGGCGGGGCGGGGCGGGGCGGGCGCAGGGCGTGCGGGAGGAGGCGGGCTCGGGGCGCGGGCGACGGTCCGGGCGCCCACGACCACCCGGGGGGCGAAGGTCACCTCGTCGCCCTCGTTGCCGCCCGGACCGGGGGCGATGACGAAGTCCAGGAACTCGCCGGCGCGGACGGAGAGGGAGAGGGAGCGCCGGGCGAGGCGCTGGGAACGGAGCACTTCGCGGTAGAGGACGCGGCCACGGCGTTCGACGCGCAGTTCCACGCCCGGGCCCCGCGCGGAGTGCTTCTGCTGCGTCCAGGAGACGAGCGCTCGCCCGCTGCGGGGAACGCGGAAGCGGCGGCGGGCCGCCGAGCGGGGTCCGGGGCGCCCGCCGCGCGCCCACAGAGCGGGTCCCCCGGGGCCGGCGGACCACTCTTCGCGGCCCGCGTCGAAGGCGAGGGGGCGTCCCGCTCCGTCGAGGTAGCTCCAGCCCTTGGCCCCTTGCCGGCCGGAGAAGCCCGGCGCCGCAGCGGCGCGCAGGGCGCCGTCGCCTCCGCGCGCGACGACCCGCAGGGGGAGGCGCCAGATGCTCCGCGAATTGCGGTCGGTGACGGGGAGGCCGACGGGAGGGACGGGCGAGGGGCGCTGGGGGTAGGCGTCGTTGGGGTAGTTGGAGTGCACGAAGACCAGGTAGGGACGGTCGCCGACCGTGTAGGGAGCCAGGCCGGGAGCGTCGGGATCGTAGAGGGTGGGGTAGCTGTGGGGAGGCAGCTTGGGGACGCCTCGAATGGGCTTTGGGGAACTCCAGGAGGGAGCGTTCAGGGAGGGGCTGGTCGAGAAGGCGAGACCGGTGGGTCCACCGGCGGCGTAGCCCAGGCAGATCCACCGACCCGTCGGCTCGTGCCGGACGAGTCCGAAGGTGAGCAGCTGGCCGCCCCGAGGCGATTCGCGGAAGGGGTCGAGGACTTGGCGGTGGAAGATGCGCAAAGGCTGCCCGCCGCGGCCCTGGAAGGTGTTGTGGTCGATCCTCTCCCAGCCCCGTGGGGTCAGCCCCTCCCAGCCCAGGGGGGAGAGCGGGTTGCGGGTGCGGATCATGGCGAAGCCTTGCTCGTGGATTCCGTTGCGGCCTCCCTTGCCGTTGGGACGGGTGCTTCCCAGCCAGTTGCTGACCATGGTGAGGGCGTACCAGTAGTCGCCTTCGCGGGCGAGGTTGGAGGGGTGGAAGAAGCCCCACACGAAGCCGTCGCGCAGGGACGGCGTGGAGGGACGGGGGACGAGGACCAGGCGACGCGAGTTGCTCGAAGCGGTGGGATCGAGGGGTGCGGGCAGGAAGCTACGGCCTCCGTCGTCGGAGCGCAGGTGGTGCACGGCGTTGATCCAGACCCGGTTGGACCACCAGGGCACGAGGCCCGGATAGAACTCGTGGTGGGCCAGCGCTCCGTAGTGGAGGCCGTCTTCGCTCCAGAGCGAGAAGATCCACAGGCGATTGTCGTAGTGGGACTCGACCGCGCTCCCCGACAGGTAGCCGCCGCCGTAGCCCTGGTGGTGGAGGCGCCCTCCCACGCGGTAGGTGCGCCCCGAGTCGAAGAGGACGTCGCTGCGGTTCAAGCGCCGCTTGGGGCGGAAGTCGTAGCGGAGCGGAATCCGGTAGCTCACCGCGTGCGAGGCGAGGGCGTAGAGGGCACCGCGTCGGTCGCGGAAGAAGCGCACGGGTCCGTCGAAGGTGTTGTCGGCGTGGGGGTCTCCCGTATGCCCTCCACTGGAGGGGTCGCGGTAGCGCTCCCAGTCCCAGAGGAGCTCGGGCTTTCCGGTGCCTTCCAGGGAAGCGACCTCGGGGGCTCCCCGAGCGCAGGGCAACGCGCAGGACCAAGCGAGCGCGAGGGTCAGGGAGAGGGGGGGGCGATCCATGCTTGCTTTCCTCCTTCGTTCCTTCCGGGAACGCGCAAGGGGAGCGCAAGCACCGCGCCCGCGGTTCCGAGGGGTCCTCGAAGGCTTCGCCCGCCGCCTTGCGTCCGTCTCGGCGTCGGGCCGACGGCGGGCGTCCGGATCGGACGCCTTTGTTCGGCGCGGGTGTTGCCGAGAGGAGACTCCGCGGCGCAATCCGTTTCGGATGGGGCCCTTGGGAGTCCAGCGGGGGCGGGGAGAGCGTGTTGGTCCGAGGAGGGAGGGGCTCGACGAGGGCGCCGAACTCGGCCTTCGGCTCCTCAGGAATTTGCGCTTTGGAAGATGCCGGCCGGCAACGCCCGGCCCTCGTCCGGCCGCGGTGGGCGGCCCCACCATGGAAGAGCGAGCCGGGTTCGGGCGCAGCGCAGGACGGCCTTGGGGCGCGCGCTGCCCCGGCGCGTCCCGCGGTCAGGGGGAGCGCGGCGGACGGGGCGGGCGGGCGCTCAGCGCCACGCGGAAGCCGAAGTCCTGGCGGGTCCCGTCGACGGCGGTCGGGTAGGCCGCGTAGCGCGTGGTCAGCTTGGCCATGCCGGCGGGGAGGCTGAAGGAGCCGCCGCGGATGACGACCGGCGCACGCTGCTTGACCGGGCGCTGCGGGTCGACCGCAGGGGCCGTGGGGTAGGGCCCGGCGCGCTCGGCGACCCACTCGGCAACGTTGCCGGCCATGTCGTAGCAGCCGAAGGGCGAGCGATCGTCGGGGTAGGACCCGCCGGGGATCGGCCCGCCGTGTACCCCCTCGAGGTT
>RFHU01000435.1 GCA_003695705.1 Planctomycetota bacterium | reverse complement strand
CGCAGGGCAGCTGAATTGGGCATTCCCCGCGCCATGAACGATCTGGGTGCGTGTTATTCCCAGGGCCGCGGCGTGGAGCAGGACTTCGCGCAAGCGGCCCGCTGGTTTCGGGAAGCGGCAAGGCGAGGGGACGAAGTCGCCATGCACAACCTGGGTCTTTGCTACGCGCAGGGAGACGGCGTTGCCCAGGACTGGGCAAAGGCCGTGCACTGGTTCCAGCAGTCCGCGAGACAGGGACAGCTCGAGGCAATGTACAACCTGGGGACGTGCTACGCAGAGGGGCGAGGCGTTGCACGAGACTGGAGTCTGGCCGTTCGGTGGTTCGGCAAAGCCGCGGAGCGGGGTCATTCGCAGGCCATGACGAGCCTGGGAATCTGCTATGCCCGGGGGCTGGGAACCGATCGGAATCCCGAAGTGGCGCTCGAATGGTTCCGGCGCGCGGCGGCCGAAGGAGATCCGCAGGCCATGGTTCTCCTGGGCGTTCCGTTTCGCTACGGACACGGAACCCCGCAGGACTTCGAAGCGGCGGTCGGTTGGTTCCGCCGAGCGGTGGAACTCGGAGAGCCCGAAGGTATGTCCTGGCTCGGTTACGCCTACGAGCGAGGAGAGGGGTTCGATCGCGACTTCGGCGAAGCGGCGCGCCTCTACCGAAACGCGGCCGAAAAGCGAGATCCCCTCGCCATGCTCGGGCTGGCGCGTTGCTACGACCTAGGCCGAGGCGTAACACGCAGCGCCAAGGAGGCCGCACTCTGGTATCGCCGAGTCCTTGCCGACAGGCGCCTCGAACCCGCCCTGCGCACGCGCGCCGCAGCCGCCCTGAAACGTCTCGAAGCGTTGCGCTCTTCGCCGGAAACCCGAACGGAGTAGAACCCCTCCGCTACGCCCAGAGCAGGTGGGCGAAGAGCACCAGCCACACGCCGTCGAGGAAGTGCCAGTACATGGCGCAGAGCAAGACGCCCTCGCGGGAGGCGGCGGCGCTCCGACACCTCGCGCGGTGGGCGGTGACGGCAAGAGGGACGAGGCCGCCGAGCACGTGGGCGGCGTGGAGTCCGGTGAGGAAGTAGACCGTATAGCCGTAGAGGCTCTCGCTTCCGCGGAGCCCCGCGCTCCAGAGGCTCCACCAGGCCCAGCCTTGGCCCGCGAAGTAGAGCAGGCCCAAGAGCAGCGCAACCTCCAGCCAGCGGCGTAGGGGTGCGGCGGCTTCGCGCTGTGCCGCGCGGTGGGCCGCGTGCAACGCTCCGCTGCTGGCCAGGAGCGCGCTGGTGCTCAGCCAGAGGACCGGAGGAGCCGGGGGCAGGCCGGCGTCCCAGTCGGGGCGGGCGAGGCGGATCGCCCAGTAGGCGACGACGCCGGCGGCGAAGAGGACCCCCAGGGAGACGAGGAAGATTGCCAGGCCGAGGGGAGCCGCCCCGGGCGCCGGAGAGCGCTTGTCCACCGCGCGGGCGCGCGCCCGCGCTTCGGAGGAAGAAGCGATCGCCGACTCCACGGGCGCAGAGGGCGCGTCCTCGGGTTCGGTCAAGGCCGCACCGCCGCCAGCGGGACCGCTAGTTGGGGTCGGGCGCCGGGGTCGTGGGCCCGCTCGGAGGAAGTTCGGGGGCCGTGGCCAGGGCCGGCGGGACCTTGCCTTCGAGGGCCTTCAGGAAGGTGACGATGGACTGCACCTGCTCTGTGGAGAGTTCTTGTCCGAGCTGGTGCTTGCCCATGAGGCGCACCGCCTCCTCGAGGCTGCCCACCTTGCCGTCGTGGAACCAAGGGCCGGTGCGGGCGACGTTGCGGAGTTGGGGGACCTTGAAGACGAACTCGTCGCTTGCAGAGCCCGTGACCTCGGCGCGGCCGCGGTCCTGGGTGGGGTAGGGGACGACCTTCCCGATCTTCTCGTAGCTCCGGCCGCCAAGGAGGGGGCCGTTGTGGCACTGAATGCAGCCCACGCTGCGGAAGGTCTTCAGTCCTTCGACCTCCTCGGGGCTTAGGGCGTCGAGCTCGCCTTCCATGAAGGCGTCGAAGCGACCGGGGGTCATGAGCTTGCGCTCGAAGCTTCCAATGGCCTTGGCGAGGTTGTCGTAGGTGATCGAAGACCCCGACGCGCTAGGGAAAGCCGCCTGGAACAGGGGAGCGTAGCCGGGGATCGAGCGGAGAACCCCGACGACGGCGTCCTCGCTGGGCATGGCCATTTCGATGGGGTTGAGGATCGGGCCCTTCGCCTGCTCGTCCACGTTCGCGGCGCGGCCGTCCCAGAACTGCGCGAACTGCAGGGCTGCGTTGAGGGTCGTGGGGGCGTTGCGTCCGCCGCGCTGGCCGCGGTGCCCGCGCGAGGTCGGTTCGCCGTCGACGCCGAAGCGGTCGAGCAGGTGGCAGCTGTTGCAGGAAACGTCGTGGTTCTTCGACAGGCGGGCGTCGAAGTAGAGCATTTGTCCGAGCTTGACCTTGGCGTCGGTGAGCGGGTTGTCCGCCGGGGCCGGCGCGACCTCGGGGAGAGGGCCGAAGGTCTCCTTTGCCCACCGCGCGAGCCCGCGCAGCTCGTCTTGACCGGCGGAGCCGGCCTCGTGTCCTCCCGCAGCGTCTTCGTGCTGCGTGTGGTAGGTGATCCCCTTCTCCTTGCGCAGGCGCGCCATTTCGCGCTCGGCGAAGGTGGGATCCTTGTGCGGCGCGTTCTCCACCGTGTCGAGGGTGGCGAGGCCAATGAACAGGGCCAAGAAGCCTACCGAGACCAGGAGGACGACGGTGTTGAATTTCTTGTCCCACCAGAGATGCATGAAGAACATGCACACCAGGCTGGCCTTCACCGTGGCGATCAAGAGTGCGATGGTCACGTTGAGCGTGCGGCCCAGGTGAACGGTCGAGGCCGCGTAGGTGAGCGCGGTCAGGACCAAGAGCGCGCCGAAGACCGCGTGGAAGATCCAGGCGGGGGGAACGTGGTGCCCCTCGTGCTGCTCGGTGGCGTGCTCGTCGTGGGTTGCCGTAGCCATGAAGCCTCCGCTAGCCGATCAGGTAGAGGAGCGGGAAGAGGAAGATCCAGATCAAGTCGACGAGGTGCCAGTAGAGGCCCGCGAGGTGTACCGGCGTGTGGTACTCGGGGGTGAAGTCTCCGCGCACGTTCCGGAGGAGGATCCACACGATCACGATCGCGCCGACGATCACGTGCAGGGCGTGCAGGCCCGTCATGCAGAAGTAGATGCCGAAGAACTGGTGCACGTTGCGCACCTTGTCCAGGCTGTAGTAGACCGGGCCGACGGTTTCGTCGTCGTGGGCCTGCGCGGACCCCGCCGGCTGGAGCGGGGGGATCGGCACGGCCGACGACTGGGGCGGGGAGAGCTCGGGGTCGCGGGCACCGTAGTCGGCGGAGGCCGGGCGAATGGCGATCTCCTCTTCTCCGTAGCCCTCGTGGGCCTTTTCGCGGGCCCATTCCTTCTTCCAAGCTTCGATCTGTTCTTGGTGGGGCTTGGCGTTTTCGGGGTTGAAGTAGAGTCCCCAGACCAGATCCCTGTGGAACTTGTGGCTGTATTCGACGCCCTTGATCCCCATGAAGGCGGCGGCGCCGAACAGGGTCAGCACCAACAGGATCGAGGTCTTTTGCCGTTGACCGAGGGCGGCCGAGCGGACGGCGAGGGCCACGGTCCAAGAACTGGCGATGAGGACCACGGTGTTGATGGCGCCCCACTTGGTGTCCAGGTATTTGCTTGCGAATTCGAACACCTCGGGGTGCGTCGCCCGGTAGACGGTATAGGCGCAGAACAGACCCGCGAAGAGGAGGACCTCGGTGGCGAGGAACAGCCACATGCCGAGGGTGGCGGCTTGCGACTGCTGCTCGAGCGCGTCGAAGTGATGGGCCAGGGGGCCGTGGTGGTGGTCGTCGCCCATGCCTAGCTCGCCTTTCCGGCCGCGACCGGCGCGTCGTTGCTGATCCAGCCGCCGATGGAGGGGTCGTAGCGGAGGTCGCTGAAGTCGTAGGGGTCACCCACGGTGGGGGTCGTCTCGAAGTTGTCGTAGCGGGGCGGCGAGCTGCAGCGCCACTCGAGGGTTGCACCGCCCCAAGGGTTCGCCGGCGCGGGGCGCCCCTTGAAGAGCGAGTGGACGAGGTAGAGGAGCATGACCAAGAATCCGAGCCCGAGCACGTAGGAGCCCGCGGTGGAGGTCTGGTGGTAGATCTGGTACTCGGGCACGTAGGTGTAGTAGCGGCGGGGCATGCCCTGGGCGCCCATGAGGAACTGGGTGAGGAAGGTGATGTTGAAGCCCACGAAGATCAGTGCGCAGGCGACGCGGCCCCAGGTCTCGCTGTACATGCGCCCGGTGAACTTGGGCCACCAGTGGTGGAGCCCCGCGAGCATGGCGATGACCAGGCCGCCCATCATGACGTAGTGGAAGTGGGCGACCACGAAGTAGGTGTCGTGCAAGTGCACGTCGGTGGCCAGAGTGGCGAGGGGAAAGCCCGTCAGCCCTCCGATGGTGAACAGGAAGATGAAGGCGAGGGCGTAGAGCATGGGGGTGGTGAATTGGATCGATCCCTTGTAGAGGGTCGCGATCCAGTTGTAGATCTTGACCGCCGTGGGGATGCTGATGGTGAAGGTCAGCGCGCTGAAGATGACGTTGACGACGGTGGACTGGCCGCTGGTGAACATGTGGTGGCCCCACACCAGGAAGCTGAGAATGGCGATGGCCACGGAGCTGAAGGCGATGAAGCTGTAGCCGAAGATGTGCTTGCGGGCGTGGATGGAGATCACGTCGGAGATGATCCCGAAGCCCGGCACGATCATGATGTAGACGGCGGGGTGGCTGTAGAACCAGAAGAAGTGCTGGAAGAGCACCGGGTCGCCGCCCAGCTTGGGGTCGAAGATGCCGACGCCCATGATGTTCTCCACGCCAAGGAGAACGACCGTGATCCCGAGCACGGGCGTGGCGATGATCTGCATCAGGGCGGTGGCGTAGAGCGCCCAGAGGAAGAGGGGCATGCGGAACCACGTCATGCCGGGCGGGCGCAGCTTGTGCATGGTCACCATGAAGTTCAGTCCGGTGAAGATGGAGCTGAAGCCGAGGATGAAGACGCCCACGGCCATGGCGATGACCCCCGGACGCGCGGAAGTCGAGTAGGGCGTGTAGAAGGTCCACCCCGTGTCGATGCCACCCTGGCTAATGGCGACGAGCGCGGTCACGGCACCCACGATCCACAGCCAGTAGCTGAGCAGGTTCAGGCGGGGGAAGGCCACGTCCTTCGCGCCAAGCATGATCGGAAGGATGATGTTCCCGAGCGCCGCAGGAACGCTGGGGATGATGAACAGGAAGATCATGATCGCGCCGTGGAGCGTGAACATGCGGTTGTACTGCTGGGGCGTAACCATGATTTTCTCGGGGGAGAGCAGCTCGGTGCGGACTCCCAGGGCCAACAAGCCGGCGACCAGGAAGGCGGTCATGGTAGAGATCAGATACATGACCCCGATGCGCTTGTGGTCCAGGGTCAACAGGTAGCTAAGGATCCCGGTTTGACCCTTGTAGCCGAGAATGCAGTGGGTCTTCTTGAGGTAGCTGTTGGGGCTGTCGAGCGACATGGTGGCCTCTACTTGAGTTCGTCGCGGAGGTAGCGGATCACCGCGTCGACCTCGCTCTTCTTCAGCTTCGTGGCGAAGGACGGATCCATGACGTTGGGGAATTCACGTCCCATGCGGGAGAGTTTCTTCCCCGGCTCGAGGATCGACTCCCGCAAGTAGTCCTCGTCGGCGGTGATTTCGATCTCTCTTCCGGTCTCGGCGTCGAGAACCTTGCGCTTGCTCCCGTAGACCCCCTTGAGACCCGGCCCGACGAGGGCGGCCTCGGTCTTCAGGTGGCAACTCGCGCAGTACATTTGGAAGACTTCCTCGCCGGAGAGGGGCTTGGCGAGGGCCTTCACCCAGGCGTCGAAGTCGGCACGGTTCTCGTGGACGATGACCTTGCTGCGCATGAAGGAATGGCTATCGCCGCAGTACTCGGCGCAGAAGAGCCAAAAGTGTTCTCCGGGCTTGGTCGCCGTGGTGGCCGTGAACCAGACCTCGGTGAAGCGCCCGGGAACCACGTCTTGCTTGATCCGAAAGCGAGGAATGTAGAAGGAGTGGATCACGTCCTCCGACTCGAGGACGACCTCCACGGGTTCCCCCTTCGGCACGTGCAGTTCCTTCGACTTGCCTCCGTTCGGGTAGACAAAACGGAAGTCCCACTGCTTGGCGATGCACTGGATCTTGTAGGCGTCGGCGGGGGGCGTGGAGATGTCCACGTATTCCTGGAAGCCGTAGACGAAGAAGAAGACCACCAGGACGCAGGGCGGCAGACTCCAGGCGATCTCCAGAGGCGTGTTGTGGCTGGGACTCGCCTGGGGTTCCACGCCGGGCCGGCGCCGGTACTTCCACAGGAACCACAGCATGACCAAGGTGATGTGGCCCAAGTAGAAGAGGCAGATCCAGTAGACGAAGTAGTAGATCCAGTCCACGCGAGGTGCGACGGAAGAGTCCTCCGGAGGCAGGTGCAGGCTCCCCGTCTTGGCCCCGCAGCCGGCAAGGACCAGCAAGAGCACTCCCAAGGCGAGGCCGGCAAGGGCGCGACCGGGGGTCGCCGTACGGCGCAGGGCGCGCGCGAAGGCGCCCTGGGTCGGGTCGTGGATCATGCGTCGCCTCCAGGAGAAGGGACGTCCGCGGCCCGCTGCCGGCGCTCCTGGCGGAGGAAAACGACGATCGTTCCGCCGAGGAGGAGGACGGTGAGCAGGCTGGCCGCGCGGACGATGTTCATGACGTGGGCCGTGTACTGGCCCGTCTGCGCGTCGAAGTGATAGCAGTAGAGGAGGATGCGGTCGGTCGGGCTGCCGATCCGCCCGTCGGAGGCCTCCACCAGCGAGAGCCAGGTGGTCTTGGGGAGCTGGTAGGTGCCGTAGAGCGTGCGCGAGACCTTGCCCTCGGGGGTGAGGACGAAGACCGCGGCGCCGTGGGAGTATTCCTGCGAGTCCGTGTCGAAGCGGTAGCCGAAGCCGGCCGCGTCGGCCACGGACTTGATTTGGGCGCGACTTCCGGTCAGGAAATGCCAGCCCCTTGCTGCTTCGGGCTTCCCGAGGGCCTCGAGGTAGGCCGCCTTCTTGAGCCGCGCGAGGTTTGCCGTCTCTTGGGGGTTGATGCTGATGGTGATGACGTCGAAGTCGTCGCCCGCGCGCTGGGGCATTGCCTGGAGCAGATCGACCATGTGGTCGAGGGCAATGGTGCACAGATTCGGGCAACGGAAGTAGACGAACTGCAGCAGTGCTGGCTTGCCCGGCCGCAAGAGGTCGCCGAGGCGGACCTTCTCGCCGTTGGAGCGGTCGAAGACGGCGTCGAGGGGAAGTTGGTTGCCGGCCCGGTCGGTGACCTGCGCCACCGGGCGGTCGTCCTCGGGGAGGCCGACCGCGTCCGGATCTGCATAGCGCTTCTCGCCTTCAGGGAGCGGGGGCCGGTCCTGGTCCGAGCCGGGCTTCGCGCGGGGGCCGCCGGCCGCGGGCCCGGCCGGCTTGCGGCTGGCCACGGTGCCTACGGTCTGCCCACGAGCGACCGAGAGGGTGCCAAGGAGCGCGGCAGCGAGGAGGAAGTGGGGGCGGGGCGCAGCCATCAGCGTCCGTGTTGCTCGCGATAGGCGCGGAGGTAGCGGCGCAGGCCCTCGTGGATGGGCACGGCGAGGGTCTTGCCGGTTCCCTTCTCGATGCGGGCGACCTGGCTCTTCGGGAAACGGAGACCCTTGCCTTCTCGTTGGACCACGGTGGCGTCCGCGTCGCCGGTCGCAAGGTAGTGCGGCCCGCAGATGGTCACGATGGGCGACCCGTTGCTCGGGTCGGTGCCTTCGACCGCAAGGCCAGCGTCGATCACCCGTCCGTTGCGCAGGACGACTTTGTCGCCACGCACCGTGCGCGTGAGTTCCTCTCGCTGCGCGGCCTTGAGGCGAGCGGTAGGAGAGGCGGCGGAGGGGGCCTTGACGCTCACCGCCTCCCCCCAGTCCTGGTATTCCCAGGCCAAGTAGGTGAGGGCGAAGATGGAAAAGATGACGAAGAGGGCGAGGGTGGCCATCCAGAAGCCGCTCTGGCCGGGGCTCGGATCGGCCCAGGGGTCGGCGTCGCGCAGATCGACGGGGGCGTGGGCGCTCACGTCCGCCTCCTAGTAGTTCTCGTGGGCGAGGCACTCGCCCAGGCGCGGGTCGCGGGTGGGGATCAGGTTGATCCCGCGCAGGTTGCTGACGGTGAAGTAGACGTAGAGGCCCACGACGGCGAGGGCCAGGCTCACGTCGAGGAGCGGGACCGGCATGTGCCCCAGGGGGCTCTTCTGCGGTTGGATCACCCAGAACAGGTCCACGAAGTGCACCGCAAGGACGTACACGCAGCCCAGGGCGAGGAGGGCCGGGCGTCGCTTGGGGAAGCGGCTGAGGAGCAGCAGGAAGGGGAGCACGAAGTGGCCGAAGACCAGGAACAGCCCCACGTAGGCCCAGTCGCCAGCCTGCCGGATGTAGAACCATCCCGTTTCTTCGGGGAGGTTGCCGTACCAGATGAGCATGTACTGCGAATAAGCGATGTAGGCCCAGAAGACGATGAAGGCGAACATGAACTTGCCCACGTCGTGGTAGTGCTCCGGCGTCACCGACTCGGTGATGATTCCCTGCCGTTGGAGCAGGTAGAGGCTCAGCCCGAGGGTCGCGCAGAAGGAGACGAAGCAGCCGGCGAAGAAGTAGACCCCGAAGATGGTGCTGAACCAGTAGGGGTCGAGGGCCATGAGCAGGTCCATGCCCGCGAGGCTGGTCGAGAGTCCGAAGAGCACGACGGCAATGGGCGCCACCCACTGCATGCGGTGGGTGAGCGCGAGGTCGCCGGTCTCGTCTTGGCGCAGGGAAGTCTTGAAGAAGAAGCGCGCGAGGCCGATCCAGAGAAGGAAGTAGACGACGAAGCGCAGGGTGAACCAGGGGAAGCTGAGGTACTTCGCCTTGGAGGGCTGCATGTGGTGCGCGGCCTTGGGGAGGTGGGGGCCGGCGACCCACGGGCTCGCGTGGCCGGCGGCGCCCTCGTCGTGGCCGGCAGCGCCCTCGTCGTGGCCGGCGGCGCCCTCGTCGTGGCCGGCGGCGCCCTCGTCGTGGCCGGCGGCGCCCTCGTCGTGGCCGGCGGCGGTTGCGGCGTGGTGCTCGCGGGCGTGGCCTGCGCTCGCGGGTTGGAGGTAGCCCATGTAGATGGCGAAAAGCAACGGCAGGAAGAGCAGGGGCAAGAAGCGGACGTTGTAGGCGATGCCTTCGGCCACGCGGCGGACGGTGACGCTCCAGCCGGCGCGGACGAGATGCTGCACGATGACGAAGAACAGTCCGCCCAGGGTGATGCTGAGGACGTAAGAGAAGGCGAGCAGGTAGGCGGACCAGAAGCGCTGGTGGTGCCAGAAGGAGAACAGCCCGCAGAGGAGGGTGCCGAGGAGCAAGAGCCAGCCCGCGACCTTGTTGGCCTTGGGGGCGGCGCCGTCGAGGCGCAGCGTCTCGGGGGCACGAACGATGGAGGCGGCGCTCATTGCAAACGCTCCGAGGGGGAGAGGCCTGGGATGGGCGGGCACAGGGAGCCGCGGCGGAGTCGAGGGCGGGGCGTCATTCGGGCCTCTGGGAGTGCTGCAGGGCCTTGACGTAGAAGGCGATGGCCCAACGGTCGCGCAGGGGGATCTGCGCGCGGTAGCCGGCCATGTTCTTGCGCCCGTAACTGATGACGTGGAAGAGTTCGCCCACGGAGAGGGCGCGCAGGGCGTCGGTGTGGTAGTTGGCGGGCGAGGCCCAGCCGCTTACGTCGGGCAGGCCGCGCTTCTTGAGGAGCAGGACCCGCCGCTCCACGGGCCCGTCGCCGTAGCCCGATTCGCCGTGGCAGACGGCGCAGAAGATGCGGAAGTTCTTCTCGCCGCGGGCGAAGAAGGCTTCGTCGAGGACGAAGGGGCGGCCGGCCTCGTCGCGGGCGGGAAAGGCGTCGACGAAGGTCCCGTTCACGCGCCCCGTGTGGAGATGCGTGTCGATGCGCAGTTCGCCGCGGGCGACCGTCCCCGGGACGGGGGGGCGCATGGCGCGCCCGTCGGGGAAGAGGGGATTCTGCTGCTGCTGCTTGAAGCGCGGCTGGTTGTCCATGTCGTGAATGATGTGGATCCGCGGCTTCGTGGTGCGGTTGTGCCGCGCGCGCGCGATGAACGCGAAGGGGATCAGCGTGCCGACCCCCAAGAGGAGGAGCGCGCCGAAGAACCAGGTCGGCAGCTTGCACTGGGAGCAGGCCATTTACTCCTCCTCGGCGATGAGGGCTTCGACGTGGCTTCCGCCGAGGGTCTCGGCGAAGGCCCGCGCGCGCTCGGGGTGGTAGAGAGGGTCTTTTGCCTCGAGGCTGATGAAGAAGCGGTCGTCGGTGGCTCGGCGGAAGCGGGTGCTCTGGAAGACCGGGTGCCAGAAACTGGGGAGGCGGTTCAGCCCCCACATGCCGAAGAAGGCCGCAAAGGCGCTGAAGAGGACGGTCAGCTCGAAGACCACGGGGATGTTCGCGGGCACGCTGAAGATCGGCTTCCCGCTGGTCACGAAGGGGTAGCCGCTGACCACGAAGGGGTCGGCGAGGGTCTCCTGGAGGCTGAAGGGGAGCACGACACCGTTGGTGTAGAGCTGCAGGAACAGCCCGACCAAGCAGCCGGTGAGGCCTCCTCCGAACACGATCCAGGGGAGGAGGGTGGGCTTGATTCCCATCTTCGCGTCGAGCCCGTGGACCGGATAGGGCGTGTGGGCGTCCCAGTGCGTCCAGCCTGCGTCGCGTACCTTTTCGCAGGCGGCCATCAGGCTCTCTTCGTTCTCGAATTCGATCAGGGTGCCCACGTTCACGAGGGCCGG
>RFHU01000434.1 GCA_003695705.1 Planctomycetota bacterium | reverse complement strand
CCGCGGAGCTTCGTGGGCACGGCCCCAAGAACCCGTGGCGCGCCTTCGCCCTCTACCTTCCAGGGCTCGTGGCGCCCGCCCTCGCGCTCGCCTTGTGGGCGCAGGGGCTCCCGGTCCGGCTTCTCGCCTGGGCGTCGGCCGTCGACCGCTTCGAACCCAACGACCGGTTCGATCAAGCGCGCGAAGTGGCCGTGGGGCGCGTCGAAGACTTGCGCCTCCCCCCGGGCGACGTGGACTGGTTTCGGGTGCGCGTTCCCTTCGGCCGCAGCCTCCGGGCGACGGCCACGCCGTCCGCCGAAACCACGGGCGCAACGAGCCTGCACGGACCGAGCGGCGCGACCCTCGCCAGCGACGAACGAAGCCCAGGCCCCTGCGTCTACACCCCGCGCGACCCTGCTGGCGAAGTCGTCTTCGTGTGCGTGTGGGGGGCCCGAACGGGGCCGTATTCCCTCGACCTCTCGCTCGCCGACCCCGGCGATCGCTTCGAGCCCAACGACCGGCCCGACGACGCCGCCCTCCTCGCCCCCGGGGTACACCCCCGCATTCGCTGCAACGGAAGCGATTGGTTCCGGATCGTGCAACCAGCCGGCCAGGCCCTGCGCGCGCGCCTCCGCTCGGGGGCTCCCGGAATCGGCCTGCGCTGGGTCCCCGCGACCGACTCCTCGTTCCAGGCCGCCGCCCCGACCGCGCTCGAGGCGGACCTGCCCGTCAACGCAGCCGAGCGGGAGGTGCTCCTCGAAGTGCGGGGCGGAGGGCGCTACGACCTCGAGCTCTCCCCGGGAAGGTACGAGCCGCCTCGGCCCTTTCCTCCCTTGCAGGGCCTGGCCGAGATCGACGAGCGCCCCCCGCCCGGGGACGCGCCGGGCAAGGGGGCACTCCTCCGCGAAGGGCGCTACACGGGCTTGCGCTGCCGAGGCGTCTCCTGGTTCCGCGTCCGCCTCGCGGAGGGGGAGCGGCTCCTCGCCCGCCTCGACGCCCTGGGCAAACGCCCGGACCTCACCCTCGCCCTCTTCGCCCCCTCCTCTTCGGGCCTTGCACCGGAACGGGCCGCCCGCTGGGACGGCGACTCCTACGTCCTCCTCCACCGAGCCGAGGCGGACGGCGAAGTCTTCCTGCGCGTCCGCGGACCGCCCGTCTCCTACTCCCTGAGCCTGAGGACCTTCTCCGGCGCGTTGGGGAACCCCCTGGGACCCGGGAACTACGCGAACCTCGAAGGGGGCGACGACCGGCTGTGGCGCATTCCGCTCCGCGCAGGAGAACGCCTCGAACTGTCGGCGAACTACGACGCCGAACAGGGACCCCAACTGCGCCTCGATCTGCGCGACGCCGCCTGGACACGCCTGCCGGTGGCCGAAGCCCCCGCCGGGGCCCTCGCGGCGCGAACCACCGCGAAGACGGACGGGCCGGTCTACCTGAGGGTCTTGGGCGGACTTCTGCCCTTCGACCTGACCGTCCGAGTGCGCTCGGCGCCGGGCGCCGGTTGGCGACCGCCTGCCCGCTGCGAGGCCATTGGGCCGGGCGTCTACCCGAACCGCCTCCTCGCCGGCGAACGCTGGTACTCGCTTTTGGCCCGCCCGGGAGCACGCCTGTCGGTCCGCGCCCGAACGCGCCTCGGCGAGGAAGTGCAGCTCGAGGCCTTCGACGCGCGCGGGAACCTGCTCGCCACCGGCGAGTTGGCGTCGAGCGTCTCCGACCTCGGGTGGTCCTGCACCGAGCCCGCGGGCGCTCCGATTTACCTGCGCGCGTTCAGCGACCTCGGTCGCCCCCCCCGCCACACCCTCCGCATCGCCTGGGACGGCAGCACCCTGCCCTGCCCCCCCGACCGGCCCGCCCTTGCTCCCGGGCGGCACGAGTTCGACGCGGGGCGTGGCCACGATGTGCATCCCGTCGAGCTCGCCCGCGGACAGCGCCTGCGCGTGCTCCTCGAGGCCGCGAACCGCGATGCCGAGCTCGACCTCGCGGTGCTCGACGGCGACGGTCGCGAACTCCGCTCCGCGACCGAACTGGGGCGCAGCGAAGAGCTCGAATTCGTAGCGCCCCGCGCAGGCCGCTACCACCTGCGCGTCTTCGGCACTCCCTCCCCCTACTCCCTCGACTTGCGTGCGGACTGACCGCCGCCACCCCGTGCCCGCCCCCTCGGCCTCACGAGTCGTGCCAGGGCGGCAACGCCGGCGGAAGCCGGCCAAGCTCCACCTCGCCCGCCGAGGGAGCACCGCTCGCCCGCGCCCGCGCCGCTCGGTCGGCGCGCCGAAGCGGATCGGGGACCCGACAGCGGCCCGGCAGGGCCAGGGTCGCTTCGCGCGCGCCGGCGACGTCGAGCAAGTGCCCGGGGCTGGCGAAGACCGGCTTCACCCCGGTCCGCCGCCGCACCGCCCAGCCGAGGGGCTCCGCGCCGAGGCGAACGGGCGCGGCCGCACCGCGCTCGGGCGCTGGCTCCGGCGGATCCGACAGCAGCGACTGCTTGGCCACGCCGAGCGCGGGGCGCTCGGCGGCGAGCCCCAGCCAGCACGCGAGGCCGAAGCGCCGCGGATGCGCCACCCCGTGCCCGTCGACCAGGAGCACGTCCACTGCCGGCAGGCGCTCCGCGACGGACCGCCAGAGGGCAAGCAAGGCAGGCCCCTCGCGATAGCAGAACAACCCGGGGAGGTAGGGAGCGGCGACTTCGCACGCGCCGCAGTAGGTCACCTGCTCCCGCCCCCCCTGCCACAGGCTCCCGGCGACGTGAGCGATCCCCGCGCGGTAGTGGACGTCGAAGGCGAACACCGAGAGCTCCGCAGGCGAAGGGAGCGCGGCCGGCTCCAGCCGCACCCGCGCCGCCAAGGCTCGCTGCTCGCGCTCGAGGGCCTCGAGGTCCACGCCCTGCTCCTCCCGCGCGGCGACGCGGACCGTCGTCCTCGCCTCTTCAGCATCGCAGGTCCGCTCGCCGCCCGCTACGTGAGGACGAAGAGCTCTGCAGCTCGGTCCTGCAAGTGCGCCTGCGCACCCGCTCCGATCCTTCCAGCGAGACACCCAGCGTGTGGGACTGGCTGGCCTTCGGCGCCGCGCCCCGCCCCGGCGACCGCGCCCCCGACGTCGTCTACGGCGACGGCGACCGCTTGCACGACACCCTGCGCGGCCCCTGGCACACCCTCCTCCTCTTCGACGGCGCCGCGCCCACCGCCGAGGGCTACCGGAACCTGCGCGCGATCGCCAACCAGGTCTTCCGGCGCTACGGGGAGCGCATCCGCTCGCACATCGTCGTTCCCCGCGGCGCGCGCCCCCGCGAACTCGCAGACTACGACGACTCGGTGCTCCTCGACCCGGGCGGCCGCCTCCACGAACGCTCCGGCGCCGGCTCGGAGTGCCTCTACCTCATCCGCCCGGACGGACACGTCGGCTGCCGCTCGCAACCGGCGACCTTCGATCCCCTGCTCGGATGCCCGCCACGCATTCTGCGCGGTTGAAGGCGCGGGAAGAGAACCCAACGGCTTCCCAAGGGGCGCGCCCGAAGAGTCCCGCGGGCAGACGGCCGTGGCTGCGTGCCCGTGCGGCCGCGGGTAGGATGCCCGCCCGCGGAGGCCCTCCATGCGCTCGATTCCTCGCTTGTCCTTGCTCTTCGTCCTGCTCTTCGTCTGCCCGGCCCACGCCGAGGACGAACCCTACCTGCGGGACATACGGCAACTGACCCGCGAGCCTGACTTCCGCAAGGCAGGCGAGGCCTACTTCGACCCCGCGGGGAAGCGGATCCTCTTCCAAGCGGTCGCACCGACCCACCCCTACTACCAGATCTACGTGATGAACGCCGACGGCAGCGGCGTGCGCATGGTGAGCACGGGGAAGGGGAAGACCACCTGCGCCTATTTCCTGCCCGGACAACCACAGCGGTTCCTCTACGCCTCCACCCACCTCGACCCGGCCACGCACGTGTTCCACCCGCCCAAGGACCCGCGCCGCCGCTACCGCTGGGACTACGACGGCTCCTTCGACCTGTTCGTGGGTTCTCTCGAAGACGGCTCCGTCGTGGCCCGCCTCACCTCCGAAGAGGGCTACGACGCCGAAGGCAGCGTCAGCCACGACGGCAAGACCATCTGCTACACGGTGCGCCGCGGAGACGCCCCCGACCAGATCTGGCTCATGGACGCAGACGGGAAGAACCGGCGACCGCTGGTCGCCTCCCCGCGCATGGCCTGCGGCGGCCCCTTCTTCTCACCCGACGACCGCTGGGTTCTCTACCGCGCCATCGAGACCGGCGCCCACGAAATGCACGTCTACCTGACCTCGGTCGACGGGCGACAGACGCGCAGGCTGACCACCCTGCCGCGCATCAACTGGGCCCCCTTCTTCCACCCCAAGGGCGAGGTCGTCGTGTATTGCGCCAACGCGCCCGACGACCGTTCCAACTTCGACCTCTACCTCGTCAAGGCCGACGGCTCGGGGCGCGAAGTGCAGCTCACCACCCACCACGCCTTCGACGGTCTGCCGACCTTCGACCCGAGCGGGGAGCGACTCCTCTGGACCTCCAAGCGCGGCGGGAAGGACTCGCAGGTCTTCCTCGCCTCCTTCACCATGCCGCCCGACGACGCCTTCCGCCGCCCCCGAGCGCCCGCTCGCTCCGGAGGACACGGCGGCCCGCCCGCCAGCCGCCCGGCGTCCCGCCCCGCGGGCCAAGACGGCGGACACGGCCACGCGCCGGCCGAGCGGCACCCGGGCAGCGTAGGCCCTCCGAGCGGGCGCGTGGAACCGCGGCCCGGGATCGTCGTCAAGCGTCCGATCCCTGCCCTGGAGCGGATCGTCGGCGAGGAAATGATGGTCGACCTTCGCTGGCTCGCCGACGACGCGCGGCAGGGCCGCCGCGCGGGCACACCGGGCGCCCGCGCCGCGGCCGAATACATCGCCAGGCGCTTCGCCGAGCTGGGCCTCAAGGGGGCGGGGCCCGAGGGTTCCTACTTCCACGAGTTCGAATTCACCGCCGGGGGGAAGATCGAGGACCTATCCTTGGAGGTCCTCGGCGAAGGAGGGGCTTCGCTCTCGCGCGGAGAGTCCCTCGAAGGCCTCGTCTACAGCCGCAGCGGCTCCGCCACCGGAGAGGTGGTCTTCGTGGGCTACGGAATCCGCGCTGAGGACCACCACTACGACGACCTCGCCGGCGTGGAACTCGGCGGGCGCATTGCGCTGGTCCTCACCGGCGCTCCCCGCGCGGACAAGGGCGGCGCCTTCGGCAACGACCACCCCACCGTCTACGAGGACTTGCGCTACAAGATCGCCGCCTGCCGCGACGCCGGCGCTTCGGCGGTGCTCCTGGTCCGCTCGCGGGGCGAAGGCTGGCTGAGCCTCAGCAACGGCGACCCCGGGATCCCCGTGGCGCAACTCTCCCGCGAAGCCGCGCAGGTCTACCTCGGCCTCGACGTGGCCGCGGCCGTACGCGCCATCGAGGAGCGCGGCGCCCCCGCCTCGCGCCCCCTTGGGCGTCGGGCCCGCTTGCGCGTCCAGGTAACGCGCAAGCGGGTCAAGAGCCGCAACGTACTGGCCCGGCTTCCCGGACACGGGAACCCGCACGAGGTGATCCTCATCGGCGCCCACTACGACCACCTCGGCCTCGGCGGCGACGGCTCCCTGGCTCCCAACCAGCGCGCAATCCACAACGGCGCCGACGACAACGCCTCGGGCGTCGCTGCGCTGCTGGCCATCGCCAAGGCCTTTCGCGCGAACCCACCCCAGCGAACCATCGTCTTCGCTGCCTTCTCCGCCGAGGAGGAAGGCCTCATCGGCAGCCAGCGCTACGTGGAGACCTTCCACACCGAGCGCATCGTGGCGATGCTCAATCTCGACATGGTTGGGCGCCGGGGCGTCGACCCGCTCCTGGTCGGCGGCTACGGCACCGCCAAGGAGTGGCCCGACCTGCTCCAGGCGGTGGTCGACTACACCGGCGACGAAGTCCAGGTGCAACGCGACGGTTTCGGGCCCAGCGACCACGCCAGCTTCTACGCGGCCGGGGTCCCCGTCCTCTTCCTCTGGACGGGCACGCACGCCGACTACCACAAACCAAGCGACGACGCCGACCTGATCGACGAAGAAGGCCTGCAGGCCGTCGCCCGCTTCGCCTTCCTCCTCGCGCGCGGAATCGACGCCATGCCGCGCAGGCCAACCTACGTGAAGCTGCCGCGCCGAGCGCGGCCGCGCTCGGTCGCCACGGGCCAGCGACGCGCCTCCTTTGGCAGCATCCCCAACTACGCCAGCGAAGGCATCGAGGGGGTGCTCCTCGACGGCGCCCGCGAGGGCTCGCCGGCCGCGGAAGCCGGAATCCGCAAAGGCGACGTCCTCGTGGAGTTCAACGGGCGGAAGATCGTGACCATTCACGACTTCGTCAACGCCCTGCGGCTCGCCAAGCCTGGCCAACGGGTGAAGGTGATCGTCCTGCGCGAGGGCGAACGGGTCGCCCTCGAAGCAACGCTGCGCTGAGCCCCCTGCGCCGGGCGCGGACGCCTTCAGCGCGGACCGGCGCCGCCCGGCTCGCCCAAGAGTTCGCGCAGGCGCAGGCGCACCCAGCGCCCGCGCCGCGTGGCCGGCCCGCGCTCGCAAAAGGCGACTTCGAGCGCACCCGCCCGGGGGAGGAAGACCATGCTCTGCACGGTCAAAGGCACCGCCGCCGCATCCAGCGCGCGACGCGCACTCCGAAGGTCCCAGGCACCGCGCCGAGCGCGGGCCACCCGCCGGAGCGCGGCGTAGCGCCTCCGGCTGGAGAGGTAGGTCAGCGAGGCGCGCGGCCGACGCCGCGCGCGGGTGAGGAAGTGATTCGTCGCCAAGAGGGCACCCTCCTCGCCCGGGCGACGTGCCTCCACCCCTTCGGGCGAGAGCTCGAGGACAACGGCCTCTCCCGCAGCGTCCACGAGCGCGAGGTTGTTGGCGACGGTCAAGGGGAGCCGCCGCAAGAGGCGCTCCGCCTCCGAGACGCTCTCTGCCCGCTCGAGCACCCGCCGAAAGGCGAGCTGGAAGGGGAGGCCGGGACGCGGAGGAAGCCCGTCGTGAACCACGAGCACCGCCAAGGCCAAGGCCCCGCTCTGCCCCGAGAGGACTCCCACCAGCCCTGGCCAGCCGACCGCCACGTAGGCGCGGCGCCCTCGGGGCCGCGCCGCCACGACCAGCGAGAAGCGCTGCAGGAAGCCCATGCTGGGGAAGTCCAGGTTTCGTGCCAAGAACGGGCCCTCGGAGGACTCCGCAGCCAGGGTCGAGCACGCGAAGGCCCGATAGAGATCGGTAAAGGACTGAGCGAGGAACAGTTCCCCCGGGGGCACCCCAGAGGCCCGCGAAAGCGCGTCGAGTTCGGCGAGCTCGTCCGGCGAGCAAGCCCCTCGGAAGGTGCGCTCGGCCTCTCGGATCGCTGCCTCGAAGCGACGCGGCCCCACGAAGGCGCGCAAGTAGGCGCGCAAGGCGGAGAGCTCCTCCCGCAAGAGCGTCCCGTGCTGGCGACCCATCTCCTCGGGAGTCCCCACCAAGGTCAGCACCGGAACCCCGCGCACCCAGCGCAGGCTGCCCGCACCGCAACGGCGTGGCGCGAAGTCCGGTGGCGGAGGACGTCGGGCGAGGAGTCCGCGCGCCTGCGCAAGGACGAGGGCCCGCTCGGTGGCGGCCTCCCTCCGCCACCGAGACGCGTCTTTTCGAAGTCGCTCCAGCCAGCCGCGCGTCGGCCCGGCAGAACTCGGCGCCGCGAGGAGGAAGGCAAGGAGAACCGCCCAGCAGGAACCGCGCCTCATGGCTCCACTGTGTGCGCCGCTCGACCCGCCCGCAAGCTCCGCGGTCCGGCGCAGCGAGCGGGCTGCGACCTCACCCCCACTCCCGGAGGACGAAGTAGAGCGCTACGGCGAGGCCGACCCCCGCCAGGAGGATGCCGATCAGCAGGTAGGGCGTCGTGCTCTGCTTGCGCCGGGGCCGGCGTTTCTGCTGAATCCGCTTCAGCTCGGACCGCTCGCGGGCCTTCATCTTCGTCGAGCCCGAGTCGGCCTCGCCCCCGATGGGAACCCCGCTGCGGGTAAACCCCGAAGTCGGTCGCGAGCCCATGCTGGCCGGCTGCATGCCGACCTCCGGTCGCCGAGCGGGGGGGTGCTCTCCCGCCGCGTCGGGCTGGTTTCCCGCGGTCGGCGCAGGCGGCGCAGCGCGCGGAGGCACCCCCTGTGGAGGGCGCTCGGCGCGCGCGGGAGGACCGACGCCGAGGGGGACGTCCGCGAAGGGGTTGAGCTCCTCGACCGAAAGACCCGTCGCGGGTCCCGTGTCGAAGGGGTCGAAGGCAGGAGGCTCTGCGGCGACGGGCGCGTTGAGGACGGTGTCCACGCCGTCTTGGGCGGTCGACCGCGGCGGCCCCGGCTCGGGACCGTCGATCACCGTCGGTGCCTCGTCGGGATCCGCCGGCGGCGCCGGCGGCGCCTCGAGCGCCGTGGGCACGTCGCGGTAGGGCTGCGCAGCCCCTCCTGCGCCGGCCGCACCCTCCAAATGCGCCCGAACCCGTGCAATGGCCGCCTCCACCACGCCGCGCTCCGCGTACCCTTTCTTGACCAGCACCACCCCCAGCCGCAGGCGGTGCTTCCGCTGCAGATCCAGGCATTCGCGCAGCCGATCCCCGCTGACGGCGCCCTGCGCGAAGAGAACCCGGGCAAGCAGCTCGTCCTTGCGGAGGGCTTCGGCCCACGCGTCGTCTTCGCCCCCTTCGCCGCCCGGCGACGCCGGCCGCGCCGCCGGGGGTGCGCTCGGGCCCCCTTCGCCGTCGAGCACGGTCTGCGCCGCGTCGATCCCCCGCTGCAACGCGTAGTAACGGACCTTGAGGCGCTCGAGGTCGGCCGGCTGCAGGCGCCCTTCCTGGACCAAGAGCTGAACGAAGCGTGGCGCGCCGGGTGCCTGCGCCCGGCGCCAGTAGTGCGCAGCCTCCTCCTGGCTGAGCAGGCCCGCATCCACCGAGAGTCGGGCCAGGACGCGGTCCTGTTCCGAGGGCATAGGCGGAGTGTAGAGGGTCCCCAAAACCGTGTCAAAATGGACTCTAGCAGCGTGTATCCGTCCATCGAACGCCTCCGCTGGAGCGACTTCAGCAGCACCGACCTCACCGCTCGTCTGAGTTCCGGAGAGGCCGAGGTCCTCGCGCGCTGGCCCGTGGAGAAGCGACGCCGCGACTGGCTGCTCGGGCGAGCCGCCGCCAAGCAGTCCCTGCGGGCGGCGTTCGCCCGCGAGGGCCTGCCGCCGCCCGACTGGACGGCGATCGAGGTCCGCGCCGACTCCTCCGGAGCGCCCCGCGCCTGGATCTCCGGCGAGCCCTCTCCCCTGGCGGTTTCGCTTAGCCACGGGCACGGCGAGGCGGCGGCCTGGGCGCTACGCTCGGGCGCCGCGGGGGGCCTGCCCGGAGTGGACCTCGAACTCCTCCGCCCTCGTCGCCTGGGGACCCTGCGCTTCTACCTTCACCCCGAGGAGCGCGAGCGCGTCCTGGAGCTGCCGGGCTGCGCTGCGGACCCTCCGCCGCCCGGCGAACGCTGGAGCGAGCGAGACCTGCTGGCGATCCTCTACTGGAGCCTCAAGGAGGCCGCCTTCAAGGCGCTGCGCCCTCCGCGCGGCCACGGTCTCTTGGACATCGGCGTCCGCCTCTCCGGATCGCACCGAGCAGAGGAGGGCGCAGCGGAGATCGTCTACCGCGACCGCGCCGCCGCGCGCGCGGAAGCCCTCGGGGTCCGCGAAGTCCGCGCCGGCTGGCGCCGGGACGGCGACTGGATCCTCGCCTGGGCGCTGGCGCGCGGAGGGACCTTGGGAGACTGACCGCCCACGCCCACGTCGCGCCGTCCACGCTCCCTCCTCCCCCAACCACCACCTCGTCCCGGACAGACCCGCACCAAGCCGCCAGCCAAGAAGGGCAGGCTCGACCTCGATCCCGGTCGGCGAACGGATCGAGGCGCAGCGCGCGGAAGCCCCTCACTCCTCCTCGAGGCCCAACTCGCGAGCGCGTGCGAGGTCTTCGTCGGCCTTGATCGGGTCCCCCAGCGCGCGGTACGCCTGCGAGCGCCGCAGGTAGGCAGGCCCAAGGTCGGGCTCGAGCGCCAGCGCTCGGTCGCAGCTCTTGACCGCACGCTCGGGCTCCCCGCGGAACAAGAACACGGCGGCCCGGCCCACGTGCCCCATGGCGTTCTGCGGGTTGAGGGCCAACGCCGCCTCGAAGTCGGCGGCGGCGCTGTCCACGTCGCCCAACTCGAAGAAGGCCTCCCCACGGCCGACCAGCACGTCGGTGTCCTCGGGGTCGAGCGCAACCGCGCGCGAAAAGTCCGCCAGCGCTCGGGCCGGCTCGTTCATTTGCAGGTAGGCGAAGCCCCGCCCGCCGTGGGCGGCGGGGTCCGTACGGTCCAAGGAAATCGCCGCGTCGAACTCGCGACGCGCCTGCTCGTCCTCTCCGATCTCCAAGTGGATGCGCCCCCGGAACACGTAGGCCTCTGCGTAGTACGGATCCTTGGCGATGGCCTCGGTCAGGTCGCGCGTAGCCCCCTCCACGTCGCCGACGAGAAAACGCGCCCACCCCCGTCCGACGAGCGCCCGCGGGTCGTCGGGGACCGAGCGCAGGAGCCGTTCGAAGTCCTCGAGGGCCTCCGCCGCGCGCCCGAGTTCCAACCGCGTCCACCCGGCTCCGTAGCGGGCCTCCGCGTGGGCAGGGTCCCGCTCGACGACCTTGGCGTAGTCCTTGAGGCTCTCCTCGTAGTCGCCGTCCTCGAAGCGGGCCTCCGCGCGCATGAGGCGCGCCCTCAGGTCGTCGGGCGCCAGCGCCACCGCTCGGTCGAGGTCGTCGAGGGCGTAATCCACCTCGTCGAGCTCCATGAGGGCCTCGGCGCGACGGCAGAGGGTCTCGGGATCGTCTGGGTCGAGTTCGAGCACCCTCGTCAGTTCGACCACGGCGCGGGTGAAGTCGCCGACCTCGCAGCAGAGCGCGCCAAGCGCGGCCCGCGGTCCCGGATCGCCGGGCGCCAACGAAGCGGCGCGCTCGAGGTCGGCGGCCGCGCCCGCCACGTCGCCCTTCGCCCAGCGCCGCCGCCCCCGGGCCTCGAGGGCGAGGGCGTAGTCCGCGTCGAGGTCCACGGCCGCGTTGTAGTCGGCCAGGGCTCCCTCGACGTCGCCGTCCTCCTCGCGCGCGACCCCGCGCACGAAGTGGGCCTCCGCCGAGTCGGGAGACATGCGGATCGCCCGGTCGAGGTCCTCGCGAGCGCGCTCGTTCTCGCCGCGCGCACGCAGGACCTTGGCGCGCCAGATCAAGGCCATTACGTTGCGCGGGTCGAGCTCCACGGCACGGTCGAGGTCGGCGATGGCCTCGTCGAGGCGCCCCGCTTCGAACAGCACGCTGGCACGCGCGCCGTAAGGCTCCGACTGCTCCCCGGCCAGAGCCACGGCGCGATCGAGGTCCGACAGCGCGCCTCGCCGGTCGCCGGTCTGCCAGCGGGCGATCCCTCGCTCGATGCGGGACAGGTAGTCGTCGGGGTCGAGGGCCACCGCCCGCTCGAAGTCGGCAATGGCGCCGCTGCTGTCTCCCATCGACATGCGCAGCAGCCCGCGCTCGCGCAGGGCCTCGGCGAGCTCCGGCGCAAGCACGAAGACCTCGTCGAGGCAGGCCTGGGCGCTGCCGAAGGCTCCTTGCTCGCGGTAGGACGCCGAACGGGCAATCAGCGAGGGGACCCGCAGCTCCGCGCTGGCGGCCGAAGCGAGGGCCAAGTCGGCGCGCCCCCCCTCGTGGTCCCCTTGGGCCACGCGCAGCTCCCCGCGTCGCAGGAGGGCCTCCCCGTGGTGCGGTGCCTTGGCCACGACTCGATCGAGGTCGGCCCGCGCGCCGACGGCGTCCCCCCCGCGCAGGCGCGCGAAGGCACGGCGAGTACGCAAGTCGGGGTTGTCGGCGTCGAGGTCGAGGGCCCGAGTGAGCGCTTCCACCGCCAGTTGCCATTCGCCGCGACGCTGGTGGACTTCTGCCCGGGCCGCGAAGACCTCGGGGTCGGTCGCGGCCGAACTCGCCGCCTCGAGGTCCTCGAGCGCGGCCGCCAGGTCGCCGAGCGCCATCCGCGCGCGCGCACGCCCCACCCGCGTGGCTGCGCTGGCACCGCCGTTCTCCTGCTCGAGGGCCACCGCCCGGTCCCAGGAGGCCAAGCCACCGCGGAGGTCGCCGAGCGCAACGCGCATCTCCGCAAGGGCGGCGTGGTGCTGGGCACGCGAAGGGGCGAGGTCGGCGGCCCGCTCGAAGGCGTCGCGCGCCCCGACGCGGTCTTCGATCTCGGCGAGGATCTCGCCGCGCCGGTGGTGGGCGCGGGCGTCCCGCGGCGCAACCTCGAGCCAGGCGCGGACGTCTTCGAGCGCCCCCGAAACGTCGCCCTGGGCGAGGCGCAGGCGAGAGCGTTCCTCGCGCAAGGACGGGTCGCGCGGGGACTGAGCGAGGGCGACCGAGAGCGCCTCGAGTCGCTCCCGCGTACTGGAGTCGAGGGCCTCGGCCAGCTTGAGGGCCGCGGCCCTTCCCTCGCGCCGCTTGCCCCGGCGGGCCTCGTCCTTGCGTCGTCTGCGTCGCATGAGAGGCATGATACTCCGCCCTCCCGCGCAATGACTTCGCGCCGGAGGGCGGCTCAGGGCGCCTCGGAGATCGCTCGACCGCCGCTCCTCGGCGGTCTCCGGGGGGGCGGCCCCCTCGCCCGCCCTCCCGCCTCGCCCGGCAGGGCGCCCAGGGCCGCAGCCGGTCGACGAAGTGGATTGAGGACGGCGGGACTCGAACCCACGACCAGAAGATTAAAAATCTCCTGCTCTACCGACTGAGCTACGTCCCCAGGTTGTCCCTCACCTTGCGGCTTCGCCGGGCCGTGTCAAGTGGGAGCGGAACGCCCGCCAGCGCCGCCTGCCGCGAACCCGTACACGGCGAGGAGGGAGCCGATCCCCCTGGGCGCGCGTCCCAAGCGGAGGGGAGTTCGCGAACGGGCTGCTACACTCTCGAGCCATGGAGGAAGCCGTGCGTCCTCGGAGGCCAGCCGCAGGCCAATGCTCCGCGACGGTCCAAGCGCCTGCGCGGGTCGGCCCCACCGCGCGCGCGCCTCGCTGGGGTTTCCTCGCGGTCCTCTTGGCCCTGAGCGCTTGCGGAGGCACCCCCACGAAGCCCAACGCCGACTCCCCGGCCCCCGACGACGTCGTCGAAGGGCTGAACCCCTACGTGCTCGAGGTCCTCCGCAGCTACCCCACCGACGGCAGCTACGGCTACTACTGGCCCAAGGAGGGGGGGTGGGAGGGGACCACCCAGGACGTGGT
>RFHU01000433.1 GCA_003695705.1 Planctomycetota bacterium | reverse complement strand
GGAGGGGAGGGGGGAGGCCGCCAGGGTGGGGAGGGAGTTCCTGAGCGCCCTCGAAGAGGCCCGCGACCGCCTCCACTGAGCCGGATCCGAGCGCGCCGCCCTCGGCGTGCGCTGCGCAGCGAAACCGCCGCACGCGACCTTCGGGGGCGCCTCGTCCGAGGGCTCTGCCGACAGCCTCCTCGCCGCGCACTCGGGGCGAGGCAACAGCACCTTCGCAGGTCGCCTCCCGTCTCGCCCCCTCGAAAGGGGGACGCCGGGACCCCGCTACCGGCAGGGGAAGTTCGGCAGCGGGGCCCCGGACGTCCAGGAGGGCAGGGAAAGACGCCCGGCGACGCACCGAACGCCCGGAGGAGGGGCATGCCCGAGGCACACCGGACGACGAGCGCGCCCCTCTCCTTGCTGCGTAAGCGCACGCTGCGTGCCGGGCGGAACCTCTGCCGCCCGATTCGCGGCGTCCGGCGCTGCCAGACGGTACGGTTCGTACGAGGCGCAGCGACTCATTGCCTCTCGCCCGCCGCACCGAAGACGCGACCCAGGCGGCCCGCGGCTCCCTCCGCGTCGCTCGGCGACACCGCGGGAACAGGCCTCAACGCCGGCGGCGAAAGGCGCGGGCGCACGACCACGATCCGTACCGGCCGGCGAACGACCACGCCCGTCCCCTCCTCCTCGACCACCACCCGGAACTCGAGGTCGGGGTCCCCTCGGTAGCCCAAAGGAGGCTGCAGGCGAACCCGAGTCCGTTCCTGTCCCCGGACCTCGGTCGAGACCGAGCGAACCCAGTCCGGCGCTCCTTCGAGGCGAAGGTGCCGCCGGGCGGTTCTGGGGACCTCCTTCGCCTCGTCCTTCCCCGCCTCCGGAGACTGCGGAGCCTCTTGGAGGACCTCCTCCAGCCAGGGCTCGAGGTCTACGGTCTCCCCCTCGTAGACCGCGAGGCGTTCCCCCGGGAGCAGGTGGTAGGGAGATTGGAAGCCGCCTTCGCTCCGATAGACCCGCAAGAGGAGGGAGAGGCGGTCCTCGCCCACGACGAGCTTCAGCGTGGTCAGCAGGACGCGCGTGGGGTCGTAGGGGCTCGCGAGCGGTCGAGCGAGGACTTGCACGGCGTAGGCCCCCGCGTGCTCGGCTCGCGAAGGGGCGACCACCACGGACCCTCCCGCGAGGTCGACGAAGGGAATCAGGGTTCCCACCAGCTCGTAGGCGTAGCGACTCGAGTCGCCACCGCGGGCGAGCTCGTCGAACAAGTCGCCGAGGGGGAAGGTCCGCGCCTCTCCCAGCGCCACCCGAAACGGCCCCCGCAGCGAGGTGTTCCAGCGCCGCAAGACCGTCTCGCCCGCGGGCAAGACCTCGACGGTGATCGTGCGGGCGGCGTCGCGCCCCGAGTGCTCGTCTTGGGCCACGAAGGTCACCCGGTAGAGCCCTTCGGCTCCGGGGGGGGGGCGGAACACGAACGCCGCCCGGTCCTCCGATCCGAGCGAGGTCGGCTCCTCGGCGTCCTCTCCCTCCGGGACAGCCCAGGGAGGGAGCCCCTGGGCGAGGAGCCGCACCGCGCTCCGCTCGTGCCGCCCGCGCGCGAGGACCTCCACGCGCCGGCTCGTCCCCGCTTCCACGCTCAGGCCGCTGGTTCCGTCCAGCCCGCCGTCGAGGACTTCCAGGTGCGGGGGCAAGGGCTCGTCGGAGGGGAGCAGACCGTGCTCTGCGAAGGCGCGACGCAAAGCCTCTCGAGCCCCTTCCGTGCTGGCCGCTTCCAAGATGCCCTGGGCCGCCTCGACGAGGGTCGTCGCGCCGTCGTAGCCCGGAACGGAGTCGACGACCGCCCGGCGGAGGGCCGTCCGCTCCGTAGGACCGGCGAGGGCCTCGGCGTCCCACAAGGCGCTGGCCAGGATCCAGCCGTCGAGGTGCGCCTCGCCGCTCAGGTCCTGGGGGTAGATCCGGTCCTCCGCAATGTCACGCTGCCGCGACGGCGCGAAGCCCTCCATGACCCGCGAGGTCCGCGCGTAGCAAGAGGCGAGGTAGTCGGCCAGGCCTTCGTGGACCCCAAGAGGACCGCTGCTCCCGCGCGGGGCCCGCAAGGGAACGAATCCCAGCGCATAGAGGACCGTGTGCCCGTGCTCGTGCGCTACGACCGCCGGCAGCTCGGCCGCGCGAGAGCCGAACCGCAACCCCGCGTCGAAGCCGCGACCCAAGCGTCCCTGCCCCGTGTCGCTCCCGGGCACGTAGGGGAAGGCTCGCGCGTTGCCGTCGAGCCGAGCTTCCGGGTCGGCCACGACCGCCGCATGGAGGCGATAGTCTCGCAGGACCTGGCGCAGTCCCGGGTGCTCTCCGATCCAGAACTCCCGCAGGGCGTTGAGGTGGAAGAAGACGTTGACCTCGCGCCCCGCGGGCTCGTGGGGGGAGAAGTCGAGCACGATCTCCCCTTGCGCCCGCGTGGGGTAGGCGCTGGCGCTCGTCGGGTCGACCAAAACGTAGGGGCCGCTGAGCCCCGCGAGAAGGCGCCCCCGCCGGCCAGGAAAGACGCCCTCGAAGTCGGTGACCTGCTGGCTCGCCCCGCGGAGGAAGCGGTCGACACGCACGTAGAGGTCGCTCAGCGGGGCTCGAGCGCGGCTCCCGTCCACGCGCGCAACGGTTCCCGAAACCCTCCCTGGGAGCGCCAGGCACTGGCTTTGGAACACCTCACCGTTCGCGCCGAGGAGCTCTTCGTGCGGAAGGCCCTCGCGCCACACGATCCGACGACGCGCCAGGGTCCAGCCGTCGTCGAGGCGGACCCAGGTGCGCCCTGCGCGCACCCCGCGCCGCGCAGTCGTCGCGGGCAAGGCGGCCGGGAGGTCGAGCCCGAAGCGCCCGCCCAGCGCGTGGAGCCGAACCACGCCGCCCCGCCGGGAGAGGAGCACCGAGAGGCCTCCCTCGCGCACCGGGAAGCCCAGGTGCACCTGTCGAAACCGCACTCGCCGCCAGGCGCCGAGCCCGGTCACCGCTGCGGGGACCAACGCGCCGAGGTCCAGCCCCGGGGCGAGCGGCGCAACCAGCCCAAGCGCGCGCCGTGCGCAGGCTCGGGGAGGAGCCCCGGGGAGCCGCAGAGGCGGATCGAACCGCACCCGCGCGGGCTGCCCCGTGCGGGGGTCCCAGCGCACCCGGAGCGCGCAGCCCAAGCGTCGCTCGAGACGAACCCGCGCCAGCAGTTGAGCGCGGCTCGGGCCGCACTCGGCCGCTGGCCCGGCCCCGGCCCGCCCGACACAGAAGAGGAGTCCGAAGAGAACGACGAAGCCGTTGCGGAGGGCGCTCATGCCTTCCTTCCTTCCGCTCGGGGGATCGCAAGCAGCGCGCCGCTCCCCAAGGGCTGACGGCACGTAGGGACGCGCTCCCGGCTGCGTCGCAGTGCGTCCCGAGGGTGTCCTGCTGCGCTGGACACCCGCGCACGGGCGCGGGCGCCGCCGCTGCGCGCCTTGGCTGCGAGCGGCGGTCCTCCGCCCGCGAACTGCCGCTCGGCGCGCACCTCCTCGAGGGGACCGAGCACCCTGCGCTTCCCTCCGCACCCGACGGACCCGAAACGAACGCTTCGTCGCTCTCCTCGGTCGCGCGGCGAACTCGCTGTATGCTGCCCGACCGGAGCCAGCTCGGTGGACCAGCCCCTTTCTCCCCCCTCGCGATCCCTCGAACCCTTCCTCGACCTCCTTCGTTGCCCGCGCACGCAGGAGCCTCTCCGCCTGGAGGGCGAGCGCCTGCTCACCGAGGGCGGCGCCGAGATCCCGCTCGATCCCGCCGGGATTCCCCTCTTCGCGCGCGAGTTGCTGCGGGAAGAGTCGCGCCGGCAACAGGAGCATTACGACCGGGTGGCGAGCCTCTACCTAGAGCACCAAGACCCTCCCCACGTGCGCGAATACCTCGACTTCGTCGACGGGCTGCTGCTCGCGGAGGTGCGCCGTCCGGTCCGCACCTTGGTCGAACTCTGTTGCGGGCGAGGGGACGCCCTCGCCCTGCCCGGCTTGAACTACGGCCGCGGCGTGGGGGTCGACGTCTCGACGGCCATGCTCTCCGCGGGCGTGCAGGCCTTGCGCGACCGACGGGCCTTGCTCGTGCAGGGCGACGCGACCAGCCTCCCGCTCCGCGACGAGGCCTGCGACGCGGTGGTCGTGCTGGGGGGCATTCACCACGTACCCGACCGGGCGGCACTCTTCCGCGAGGTCGCCCGGGTCCTCGAACCCGGCGGGCGCTTCTACTGGCGAGAGCCCGTGGACGACTTCCTCCCCTGGCGCGCCCTGCGCGCGCTGATCTACCGACTCTCCCCCAACCTGGACCACGCCACCGAAGAGCCGCTCCGGCGCGAGCGCACCGAGGCGGAGCTCGCCCGCGCAGGACTGCGGCTGGACTCTTGGCGGACCTGCGGCTTCCTGGCCTGGGCCGGCCTGCTCAACGCCGAGGTCCTGGTGGTCAACCGCTTCTTCCGCTACCTCCCCGGAATGCGGACCGTGGCGCGGGCGGGGATCCGCTTCGACGAGGCGCTCCTCGGCCAGGCCTGGCTGCGAAGCCGCGGGCTGCAGGTCGTCGGCGTCGCCGAGAAGCCCGCCCTGTGAGCGCGCCCTCACCGGGGCGAAGGCGCGCGGCAGCCGCGGGGCTGCTCTTGCTCGCGGCCTTGGCCCTCGTCTTGCGCACGCGGGGGTATTCCGAGCCCCTCTGGCTCGACGAGTTCCTCACCCTGCGCTACAGCCGCGGGAGCGACTTCGCCGAAGTGCTCGCCCGGACCCGCGAAGGGTACCCCTACTTGTTCGTGGACTCGCTCTACTACCTCGTTCAGCACGCCGTCCTCTCCCTCTGCGGGGAGTCGCCCACGACCCTGCGACTCCCCTCCCTCGTGGCGAGCGTCGGCGCGCTCCTGTGCGCCTTCGCCGCCTCGAAGAGCGCCGGGGGCCTGAGATGCGCCGCCGCCGGGGCGCTGCTCTTGGCCGTGCATCCTCGCCTGGCCTACGACGCCCACAACGCGCGACCCTATGCGCTCTGCACGCTCGGGCTCGGCCTCTGCTTCCTGGGGGCGGTCCGCGCGGCCCAAAGCGGCGCCGCGCGCGACCGCGCCCTTGCCTGGGGCGGAGCGCTCCTCGCCGTCTACGGGCACCGCCTGTTCGCTTCGCTCCTCCCCGCCCTCCTCCTTGCTTCGCTCGCCGCGCGAGGCCCTCGCTACACGCCCCGGAAGATCCTTGCGGACTCGGCCCTGGCCTTCGTCGTCTTGCTTCCTCAGTTCGACGACATGGTGGTGTCCCTGTTGGGCGGAGGCCAGGGAGGGTTGGCAACGACCTGGGCCCCGCCCGCGAACCTGGCCACGGTGAACCTGATGGCCACCCCGGGCATCGCCGTGGCCCTCCTTGCCTGGGCAGGGCTCGCGCTGGCCCGCCGGGTCGGCGCAGTCCGCCCCCGCGCGTCCCCCAAACGCTCGAACCCTGTGGCCCGCGCAGCGCGGGTCTTCCTGATCTCGCTCGCGGCGAGCCACACCGCGTTGCTCGTGGGCCTGAGCCTCGGAAAGGGAAACTTCCTCAACCCCCGCTACGCCACCCCCCTGGCCTTCTCGACGTGCCTCCTCCTGGGCTGCCTCGTGGGTCGCTGGCCTCGACCTGTCGGCGCCCTCACTTTGTGCGTTCTTGCCCTGAGCGGCCTCTCCAGGCAAAGCCCTCCCCGCGGTCCTCGAGGCTGGGTGCAGGAGTGGAACCGGGCGCGCGCCGCGGTGCTCCGCCTCGCGCCGCCCTCCGCACCCGTCCTCGTGTGGAGCGGACAAGTCGAGGCCGCCTTCCTCTACAGGCCCGAACCCCCTCCGCGCTGGGTCGAGGAGATCCTCGTAGCTCCGATCCGCATAGCCCCGGGGCTGCCCGATCTGCCCAACCCCTGCCTGCCCTTGCCGCGGGGCTGGAACCTCCGCCCCGAGCATTTCCGCTACATGGAAGAGCACCTCGCCCCCGCCCTCGAGAACGCGGAGCGCTTCGTCATCGTGGCCCCGTCCGGCTACGTCGCGCTGTTCCGCGACTGGTCGCGCAGCGCCTGCCAGCCTTCCGCCCCGGACACGGCGAAGCGATCTCCCCGCTGCTCTTCGTGTCCTCTTGGGCGCAACCGGCGCCCCGCTGACGCACCGGCACGACTCCGCGCCGCCGGTCAGCCCCCGGCCTGCCAGGCGCGGACCCCCTTCAGCGGCGCGACGAGGAGGAGGACGTTGAGGAGCAGGCTGTCGCGCGCGGTCGCGAGCAGCGTGGCCTCGACCGCAAAGAAGAAGAGCAGGGCCCCGCGCAGGGAGAGCCCGCGCGCCAGCCAAAACCCCACGGTGCACGAAACGAGGTCGCCCAGGGAGTTGAGCGCCGTGTCGCCCGCGTAGCCGAGGGCCCCGGTGTTTGCGCGGTAGGTGCGCACCACCCACTCGGTGTTCTCGAGGAGCTCCCAGCCGCCCTCGAGCGCGAGGCCCACCAAGAAGCGCCCGCGAAGCCCGACCCGACGCCGCAGGAGCGCCCAGGTCGCCGCGTACGCCAGCAACCCGTGCAAGACGTGCGTCAGGCTGTAAGGGTCCAAGAGGTGCTGGGAGGTGTGTCGGCTCCAGGCGTCGAAGGTCCACGGCCACCGGCTGCCGCAGCCCCAGGCCAAAGGGCGCCCCATGGCGCGCAAGCAAGCGAGCGTGGCCAAGAGGAGGGCGGCGGCGGCGGCGGCGGTGGCCGCCACGCTCGGCTCCGCCGGGCCCGACCCGCCGAGGCTCCGCGCGCGGGCGCACGATACACCGTCCGCTGGGTCCGCCGCCCCGCCGCCCTCGTCCTCTCCGTCCGTCTCGTGGGGAAGATCTCCCCTCACCGCCCTTCCCGCGCCTCCAGCCACTCCAGCCACTCGTCGGGGTCCGCGGCGAAGTGCTCGCCGCTGATCTCCTCGAGGAGGCGGTGGGCCGCGGCGCGGGTGGCGTCGCTGCGCAGCCCGTCGACGAGCCCGCGCAGGGCCGCTTTTCCCAAGGCGCGCAACCGTTGCGCGGCGTCTTCGCGCCGTCCGGGGAAGGCGAGGTCGCCCACCGCGCGCCGCACCCGCTCCCGCGCGACCAAGGCCGGGCCCTCTCGCTCCCACCAGGCGCGCCAGGCCGGGCGCGGGTCGCGGGCCGAGGACGCCCCCTCGGGCTCGGTCCCGGTGAGCGCGGTCAGCGCATCGGCCGCCCCGCGGGCGAGGTCTTCGTCCTCATCTGCGAGCAGCTCGATCAAGTCGGGGACGGCCTCCACCGCGCGCAGACGCGCCAGCGTGCGCGCCGCCATGCGCCGCAGCGGCGTCACCGCCAGCGGCGCGCGCAAGACGCCCCGGGCCTCCTCGATCGCGCCGTGGTCGAGGGCCTCGCCCGCCGCGCGCAGCCGCTCGTAGGCGAGGCAGAAGCGCTCGACCGAGCGCGGATCGTCGCTGCCCGCGAGGCGGCGCACGCTCTCACGCGCCCAGCGCGCGGTCTTGCGGTGCGGATGCTCGAGGAGCTGCGCGAGCTCGGGGAGCACCCGCGGGCGCTCGGCCTCGGGCAACGCCGCCAGCGCCTTGCGCGCCAGCCCGAGCCGTTCGGCCGCCGACGCGGGGTCGTCGCGGAGCGCTTCGAGGAGCTGGCGCACGCTCAGCTCCCCGGTGCCGGGCACGGTCACCCGATCCCAGCGTGCGGGGTCGCGCCGCCCGGTCGCGCGACGCCCCCCGGGGCCAATTTCCAACTCGACGGGCAAGGTGGCGCGGTTGAGCACGAGCAGGGCGAAGCTGGTTTCGACCGGGTTCTGCTCCCAGCTCCCCTTGGCGTCCTGGCGCGCGAGGAGCTCCGCGGCGAAGTCGCGCCACCACTCCCTGGGCCCCAGCCGCTCCACGCCGGTGGTGTCCATGGCCTTCTCGAAGCTGTAGGCGTAGTAGTAGTAGTGGGCCGCGCTGCCGGGGTTCCTCCCTGCGTCGTAGCGTTCGAGGAGCCAGGCCAGCCCGTCGCGCAGGCGCGCGAGGGACTCCTCGGCCCGCTCGGGCGACAGGCGCCCCGCCGCGAGAAGCGCCTCCCGCGCCGCGGCCAGCGAAGAGACGCCCGCCGCGGTCATGGACCCCGTGGCGCCGCCCTTCGCCGGACGCGCGCGCATGGAGTAGCCCCACCCCCGCGCCTGCTCGCGCCGCCGCTCGCCCGTGGCCGCAGGAGAGGCGCGGCGGTCGCGAGGAATGGTCTGGCCGGGCTCGAAGGAGACGTCGCGCGGGTCGTCGCGTAGAGGCGAGCCGCGCCCGAACAGGCTCCCTTCGAGGGAGCGCTCGGGTCCTTTGGCCTGCTGGCTGCCTAGGACCTCCTCGAGCACCTCCTCCCAGACCTCCGGGGGGAGCTGCACCCCACAGGCGGCGGCCGCGTGCAGTGCGAGCACGGCGAACTGGGAGTTGGAGCGATCGCCGCGGGCGGCGACGGTCTTGCCGTCGTGGCCGAGGCTCTTCCCCTCGGGGTCGCCGAAGTAGCTCCACCACCCTTCGCCCCGCTTGCGGGTGGCGGCGAGCCAGCGCGCCGCTCGCTCCATGAGCTCGCGGTCGTCCGCGGGCACCTGCCCGCGGCGGAAGCGCGCCACGCTGCGGGTGCGCGGTCGGGGAGGCAAGGCCTGACGCTCGACATGGAGGGCCTCGAGCACCAGGACGACCAGGGATACGTCGTAGGTGGCCCGGAAGGGCTGGTTGCGCAACCAGGCGACGTGCTTCTCGAGCCGCGCAGGGGAGACGCCCGAGCGAAGAAGCGCGAAGCAGGGCAAGGCCAGGCGCCCCACCGTATGCGGTCCAGAGGGCTGGGCCTTGGCGGCCGCGAGTTGCTCGTCCGCGCGCCGTTCGAGCCAGCGGGCGCCGCGGTCGATGGCCTCTTGGACGCGAACGTGGAAGTCGCGCGCTCCGGGCTTGCCCGCTGCGCCGCCGCGGGCGAGGGCAATCCGTCCTTCGAGGCGGACCGCGGCGCTCCCCGGGGCCGTTGGGGTCCACTCGAAGGAGAAGTCTGCGCGCAAGAGGCGCCCTGCCTTGAGGTCGAAGCGACGCCGCAAGGTCAACACCCCCTTGGACAGCCAGAATCCCGCGCCGCTCCCCCGCACGACGAGCGAGGAGCGCAGGTCCGCCCGCCGGCCCCGCCGGCGCGCGCTCTGGTTGCCCTGCACGCGCAACTCTGCCCCGCCCCGCAGCGAGAAACGATCGTCCACCGCCTCGATGAGCGGCCGGCGCTTCCTTGCCGGCCACTCGCCGCGGGGCAGCGCCAGGGCGTAGAACCAGAGGAGGTCCTCGGGGCCGTGGACTTCCAAGCGAGGCCGCCCTCCCTCCACGTCGCCTGCGCCCACCAGACGAAACGGCGCCGGACGAAAGACGACCCCCGCGGGCGGAGCGCCCGCCAGGGTCAGCTCGTAGCGGAGCTTCTCGGGGCCGAACTTCCAGGCAAGCGCGGGGGACGCGGCGCAGACTTCCCCGCCGCCCAAGAGGCTCGAAAGGACAGCGCAGGCGCCAACACAGAGAAGTCGTGTCGAAGTCAAGGCGTCCTCCCCGGCCGCCAGCGTGAACCGGCGCAGCGACCCGCGCAAGCCCCTGGCGCGGGCCGTCCCGTCGCCCAGGGGAAACCCGAGCGCCGAGCGCGAAGATTCGCAACTCGCACCGGCAGCCCCTCTGGGGCCTTTCTCGGTGGGCGGCTGGCGGCCCGGCCCGCGGGTGGCGTAAGATCCGCTCGCGGGGCATGCGCCCCTCGTGGACTCGGAACCGCACGACGCCCCTCGGACCGCCACCACCCCTCAGCGCCCACCCCCACGTCCGCCCATGTCGAAAACGTCGCCCCGGTCCCCCAAACGGCTCACCGTCCCCTCCGTTCGGCGGCGGAAGGGGGGGCGCAAGGCCCTGACCATGCTCACCGCCTACACCTACGCGCAGGCGCGCATCGTCGACGAGGCGGGAGTCGACATGATCCTGGTCGGCGACTCGGTCTCGAACGTGTGCCTCGGCCACGAGACCACCCTCCCGGTCACCGTCGACGACATGCTCTACCACACGGCCGCGGTGCGCCGCGGCACCGAACGGGCGCTCGTCGTCGGCGACATGCCCTTCCTCAGCTACACCGTCTCGATCCCCGAGTCGATCCGCAACGCGGGCCGCTACCTCAAGGAAGCGGGCGCCGACGCGGTCAAGCTCGAGGGAGGGGTCGAGGTGGCCGACACGGTGCGAGCCATCGTGCGCGCCGGAATCCCCGTCATGGGGCACGTGGGGCTCACCCCGCAGACCGTCTCCATGCTCGGGGGCTACAAGGTGCAGGGCCGCTCGGCCCTCGCCGCCCGGGCCATCGCCGACGCCGC
>RFHU01000432.1 GCA_003695705.1 Planctomycetota bacterium | reverse complement strand
GTCGGCGTGCTCCGAGAGTAGGCGCGCCAGCGCCTCGAGGCGCGCCGCGGCCTTCACGCAGCCGCCTGGGGCCGGGCCGGAAAGCGGATCCAGCCCAAGCGAAGCATGGCCGGCACGAGGAGCAGGTCTGCGGCCAGAGCGACGAGGAGGCAGAGAGGGAGCAGGCTCCCCAGCATGCGCATGAGGAAGTAGTCGCTGAGGAGGAAGGGGAGGAAGCCCGCGGCGAGGATGAGTGTGGTCATGACGATGCCGCGCCCCGCGAAGGCGAAGGTGCGCGCGACGGCCGCGGCGACGGGGTCGGCCTCGCCCGGAACGGCGACGCGCCCCAGTTCGGCCCGCAGGCGGGTGAGGAAGTGGATCGTGTCGTCGACGCCGATGCCGAGGGCCACGAAGCCAAGGGCGATGGCGTCGGAGTCGACGCGGCCCCAGCCCGCTCCCAGGCACCCCGCGACGGCGAGCAGGGGGAACAGGTTGGGCGGCATGGAGGCCAGGCCCACCCGCAGGGAGCCGAGGCAGAGGGCCATGACGATCGCGATGATGGCCGAGGAGGCGAGGACCCCGCTCTGCTGAGCGCGCACGATCTCGTCGAGCCACTGGCCGAGGAGCGGCCCCAGGCCGGTCGCCAGGGCTCGCTCCGGTCCGGCCACACGAGCCGCCTCGGCTTCGAGGGCGCTCGCCAGCGCCCCGGCGGCGCGCATGCCCTCGAGCCGCGTCCGGACGACGAGGCGCAGTCGGCGCGCCTCGGGGTCGACCAAGGAAGGGAGGTGCGGGTCGCCCGACGCGAGGACGAGGGCCGCGCAGCGCCGCAGGGCCGCGTCGTCGCGGGGGAGCCCCGAGGCCTCGAGCTCCAGGCCCAAGGCCCGCGCCAGGGCACGGATCCCGTCGAGGAGCGAGTGCAAGGACTCCACCTCGGGCCGCGCGCGCGCGGCCCCCTCGAAGCGGGCCACCGCGCGCAGCCAGACGGGGTCGTCGAGCTCGCCGGGAGCGCGGAGGAAGACGCCCAGGTTGGAGCTGGAGACGAAACGCTTGGCGAACCACGCCTCGGCCCGGCGCACGGGGTTCGTCGGGGCCAGGCGGCGAGCGAAGTCGGTCTCGATGCTCAGCTTCGCGGCTCCGCCGGCGGCGAGGAGGCCCGCGAGCGCGAAGGCCGCGACCACCGCCCGCGGGCGGCGCGCGGCGAGGGCTCGCGCGGCCGCGAGCAAGCGGTCGATGCCGGCCTGGGCGCCCCGGGCGGCCCCGCCTCGCAGCGGACGCGGCGTGGGGAGCAGGGAGAAGAGGAGCGGCGCGAGGGTCACGGCGAGGAGCAGCGAGAGCGCTACGCCGATGCCCAGGACCACGCCGAGGAGCCGGAAGGCGGGCGTCGGGATGAGGCTCAGGCAGAGGAAGCCCAGCCCCGTGGTCAACGAGGTGTAGACGCAGGCGCGCCCGACTTCGGCGCAGGCCGCGAGGATCGCTTCGCGCCGTGGGAGTCCTTGCTCGATCTCGAGCAGGTAGGCGCTGCACAGGTGCACCACGTCGGAGAAGGCGACGATGAGGATGACGCCCGGCGCTGCGGCCATGAGCAGATTCACCTGCGGCTCCAGGGCCACCGCCAGGCCCATGGTCCAGAGCACCCCCACCGCCGAGACCGCCAGCGAGAGGGCGGCCGGCCACACGCGGCGGAAGAGCAGCCACACCGTCGTCAGGAGCACCGCCGCGACCAAGGGTGTGGTCAGGGCCAAGGCGCGCACGGTCTGGTGGAGCATTTCGGCGACGACGACGGGGAAGCCAACCAGGCGAACGCGCTCCGGGGGGGCCACCCCCTGCGCTGCCTCCCGCACGGCACGCACCAGGCCAGGGAGCTCCTCCGCCGCGTCCCGCTCGTCGACGCAGAGCTGCACGAGCACGGCCAGGCTGCGCCCGTCTCGACCGACCAGGGTCCCGCCGAAGAGGGGATGCCGGGCGAGCCGAGCGAGGAGGTCGCGCGCCCCGGCGGCATCGAGGGAGACGGGCACCACGGGGACGGCGACCGGCAGGCCCCCGGGCCCCCGAACGAGCTCGCGCGCGTCGAGGATGCTCTCGACCCGTCGAACGCCCGGCAGGTGCGCCAAGCGCTCGCAGGCCGCCCGCAGGCGTTCGCGCCCCTCGGGGGCGAGGGCCGCGGGTTCCTCGAAGCCGACCACCACGGCCTGGTCGGCTCCGAAGGTGCGGCAGTCGCGCAGATACTCGGCGTAGCGCGCGCTCTCCCCGAGCAGCATCCGGCCGACCGAGGTCGAGAGCACCCCGCGCGAGAGGCTGAACCCCGAAAGCAGCGAGAGGAGCGCGCAGGCGGCGAGGACCGCGCCGCGGCGGCGAAGGACCCAGTCGACGTAGGCGCGCACGACGCCCCGAGGCTACGCGATGCCCGGCTGGTAAGCTGCACCGCCCGGAGGGAACGTGACCGACACCAGCATCAGCTTCATGCGCTCCCTGTGCGGGGGAGAGATCGAACAAGAAGTCCTCTTCCCCTTCCCCCGCCTCGGCCCGGCCGAGGCCGAGACCATCGCCGCCGTGGTGGACTCGGTGGACTCGCTCCTCGAGGGACGGGCCGAGGAGTTCCGCGCCTGGGACGTCGCCGGTGAGATGCCGAGCGAGTTCCTCGACGAACTGCGCGAGTTCGGCCTCTTCGGCCTCATCATTCCCGAAGAGGCCGGCGGGATGGGCTTCGGGAACCTCGCCTACTCGCGCACCTTGCAGCAGGTCGCCCGCCACGACGCCTCGGTGGCCGTCACCGTCGGCGCCCACAGCTCCATCGGCATGCGCGGGCTCAAGCTCTACGGCACCGAGGAGCAGAAGGCCCGTTACTACGAAAAGCTCGCCCGCGGCGAGATGATCGCCGCCTTCTGCCTCACCGAACCAGGCGCCGGCAGCGACGCCGCCTCGGTACGCACCACCGCCATCGACCGAGGCGACCACTTCTTGCTCAACGGCTCGAAGATCTGGATCACCAACGGCGGGATCGCCGACTTCTTCACCGTGTTCGCCCGCACGGCGGAGGTCGACGGCAAGGGCAAGCTCTCGGCCTTCATCGTCACCCGCGACATGCCCGGCGTCTCGGTCGGCCCGCACGAGGACAAGATGGGCCTGCGAGCCAACTCGACCACCACGGTCACTTTCGAGGACGTGCGGGTCCCCAAGGAGAACCTGCTCGGCCCCCTCCACGGCGGCTTCAAGGTCGCCATGAACATCCTCAACAACGGCCGCTCCGGAGTCGGCGGCGGCACCGTGGGCGCCATGAAACGCCTGATCGGACTCGCCGCGCAGCACGCAACCCAGCGCAAGCAATTCGGCCAGCCCATCGGCAACTTCGGCCTGATCAAGCAAAAGGTCGGGCAGATGGTCGTGGACTGCTACGCGACCGAAGCCGCGGTGACGCTCACTGCGGCCCTCACCGACCGCGGCTACGAGGACACCTCGGTCGAGTCGGCCATCGTAAAGATCTTCTCCAGCGAAGCCCTCTGGAGGACGGCCGACGAGGCCCTCCAAACCGCGGGAGGCGGCGGCTACATGCGCGAGCTGCCCTACGAGCGGATCCTGCGCGACTGCCGGATCAACCGCATCTGGGAGGGTACCAACGACATCCTCCGCCTCTACATCGCCCTCACCGCGCTCAACGACGTGGGGCAGCGCCTCAAGGAAATGTCCTCCAGCCTGAAGGGGATCTTCGACCATCCCATCAAGGGATTCGGCCTCCTCTACGACTACGCCCGCCGGCGCGCCAACTGGGCCACCGGACTCCCCACGGCCAAGAGCAGCCTCTCGAAGGCCCACCTCGCCCTGCGCCCGCAGGCCGAGCTCTTCGAGGACCTCACCCGCGACCTCGCCGCCATGGCCGACCGCCTGCTGCGCAAGCACGGCAAGCACATCATTGGCAAGCAGTTCGCGACCCGCCGCCTGGCCGACGTCATGATCGACCTCTACGTCCTCGCCTGCGTCCTCAGCCGAGTGACCTCCGCCATCGAAACCAAGGGCCTCGACGGCGCACAGGCCGAACTGTGGGTGGCCCAGGTCTTCTCCGGACAAGCCGGTCGGCGCGCCCGCTCCAACTTCCGCCAGATCGACGAGAACGAGGACGAGCAGGTCAAGTCCCTCGCCGAGCACGCCTACGAACGGCAAGGCTACGCCTGGGACATCCTCTGAGGGACCGGCCGAAGGCGTCGGCGGTCCCCCCCGCCTCCCGCAACCGATGCCTTCGCCGCCCCGCGGTCCCGCTGCGGACGGAGGGAGCGCTGCGGGCCCCCCTTAGCGCGCGTAGATGGGGCTGGTGATGGCCCCGCGAGCGTAGCCGGGATCCTTGAGGCTCTCGTTGAGGAGCTTGTCGACGTCGTCGGGAAGGAAGATGGTCGGAAGGACCGTCCCCAGGCTGGTATCGAGGGCGCTCGAGGGGACCATGCTGATGACGGCGGCGATGACCGCCCAGGCCTGGCCCGTCGCCTGGGCGCCGTGGAGGGCGAGGCCGCCGCTGCGCTGAATGTTCGCGGGAATGGCCTCGTAGACGTCGACGCGGTACCAATCGCCCGGGGCGGGGGTCTCGTCCACCACGAGCACGTGCGTGTTGCCGACCACGGGCTCGCTGCGGACCACCGTCCCGCGCTTGATCAGGTCGACCCGGCCGCCGTCGGCGCCCTCGACCACGATCCGGAAGCGGACGGTGCGTCCGGACGCGACCGCGTCGCCGATGAGCGACTCGTAGATCCCGTCGCCGTCCTCGTCGGCCTTGAAGTCGACGAGGGGCCCGCGCGGGGTCCGCGAGACGTAGGTCCGCCCGGCGCGGATCCCGTCGAGGATCCCCTGCTGGGTGCGGGTCGCCGCGTAGACGTGGGTGGTGGGACGCCCTTGCGGAAAGAGCATGTGCCGGTCTCCGCCGCCGACGAGGGGGACCCGGCGACCGCTGTTCAGGTAGGACTCCCAGAAGGCCACCGCCTGCAAGCTCTGGCCGCCCCGCTGCTCGGACAGGGCCGCGACCATGTGCGGGTTGGGCGCGATGCCGGCTTGGGCGAGGCCGAGTCCCTGCATCTGGCTGTCGAGGTCGGCCTGGGTGAAGTACTGGTAGTTCCGCATGGACCACTGGCTGTTCCACACCTCGATGGCGTCGAAGCCCTGCGGATCGACCACCCACAGCTTCTTGGGATCGGTCGGGTGGTTGAGGACGAAGATCCCCCCCTTGGCGTGGACGTCCGCAACGATGGAGTCCACCTCGGCCACGAGGGCCGCGCCGCTCTGCGTCGTGGTCACCTGCACCGGCGCGCCTTGGCCGATGGCGCCCGCGTGCATGGCGCCGCCCCACTCCATGCCCCGCAAGAGGACCATGGTCGCCGAGACGAAGTCGGGGTCGGTCAAGACCGCGTTGGTGCGATGGTCGGTTCCGGCGAGGAAGTCGAGGCCCTCGTGCTCCGCCACGCGCACGGTAACGCCGATGGGATCGCCTCCCTGACGGCGGGCGTCGTCGCTGTGGGTGGCGCTGTGCGAGTGCAGGTCGCCGGTGTACCAGGCCCCGGCGGCGGGCTGGCGCGGGCCCGAGCCGCTGCTCCCCCCGGCGGGGACGATGGTCGCCGTGGTGACGCCGGCGGCGGTCGAACCGGCGGCGGCGGAGCCTCCGCCCGACGATTTGCCCGAGCAACCGGCGACGAGCAGGGAGAAGCCCAGCAAGACGGCGGGGACGGCGAGGAGACGGCGCTGCATGGAAAGGTCCTCCGCGCCCCCTCCGAGCAAGGAGCGTGCGCACACCTAAGCCCTGCGGTTTCAGCCACCACCCAGAAATGGAAACGCCGCCTTTGGACGCTTTTCCCGTATTTGGACACGCGTCCGGATGGCGACGCATTAAGCCCTTGGGAATTGGCTCCTTCGCCTGCTGGCAATTGCTCCGCGAATTGCGGTGGGCCGGGCCTCACCGGAGGACCCTGCCCATGCTCCGCGCGCACTCCCTCTCCTTCTCGTTCGGCCTCTTGGCCTCCGCGGCCCTCCTCGCCCCCGGCTGCTCCAAGTCGAGCGGAGGCGGCGCCGGCGGCGCCGGCACGACGGCGGCGGGCACCACCGCCGCCCCCGGCGTCCCCGCCGCCCCGGCCAGCCAGGGCTCGGCCGTCGATCGCTTCAACGCGGACTTCCAGGCCGCCTGGGACCGCATGCTCCCCGACATCAAGAACCTGATCCAGGGGCAGGCGCAGGGCCTCGCGCAGACGCTCTGGAGCGCGGGCCCCGTCTCGGTGGAGATCGCCAACGTACGCACCCTGCAAAGCCAAATGCGGGTCGCGCCGGGGGCGACCACCTTCACCCCCGACCGGATCGTCTTGCGCGTGCCCCGCCAAGGGACCTGGGAGTTGGTGCTCGAGGCCGACATCCGCGTCCGCCTGCGGCTGAGCAGCAGCATTGCCCCGGCGGTGAACCTCCCGGTCACCGTGCGGGTCTTGGACCTGTGGGCCGAGTTCGAGGCCGAATTCGACCAGACCGACCCCGAGCGACCCCTCCTGCGACGGGCCGGCCAGCCCCAGATCCACTTCCGCGTGCAGATCGACTCCTCCTCCTCGCTCCTGCAGCGGATCACCCCGGCCCTGACGCCGGTCGCGGACTTCCTCGCCCGCACGGCGCTCAACCAGGCCCTCCGAGGCGTCCTGCCCAGCCTGCAGAACCTCAGCGGCCTCCCCGGCCCGGTGCCCGGGCTCCCCTCGCCGGCGTGGGCGGATTCGGGCACCCCGGTGCCCTTCGAAGAGATCATGAACAACATCGAGCGGAAGATCCGGCGCGACCACATGCCGCACGGAACGCTCCTCAACGCCATCATGGACACCCCCGCCCACGACTCGTGGAAGGACGCCTACGTCAACGGCGGCCCGGGGAACGTGGGAAGCGTGGTTCGCTGGGGTTCGGGCGGCGACTCGGCCATCTTCACCGGCCAGTACCTGGCCACCGAGGCGTTCCGCTACGCCGCCACCGGCGACCCCGACGCCCTCGGCAACCTGAACCACACCCTGCGCGGCGTCGCCCGCCTCCTCGACGTCAACGGCAACGGCCTACTCGCCCGCTGCGTGGCCCCGGTCGGTTCGCCGGTGGCGAACAGCTTCTCGCACACCTACAAGACCACCAACCTCGGCGGCGTCGACTGGGTGAGCGAACAAGGCGGCAACGGCATCTCCCGCGACCAGTACAGCGGCGTGTTCTACGGCCTCTCCATTGCGTGGGAACTCGTCCCCGACCCCTTGGTGCGGGCCGAGTGCGAGCGGCTCTTGGAGCTCATGCTCGACTACTTGATCGCCAACCAGTGGGTGGTCGACGAAGACCGGGGGCCCCTCGCCTTCGGGGCGGGGGGCAGCCGCGGGCCCACCTTCTGGGCGGGCGTCGCCACCCAACGCGTTGCCTTCCTGCTCATGGGCTACCGCTTCAACCAGGCCAAGTACGGTGCCGAGCTCGCCGCGGCCGGGCCGCTGTCGGAGACCGCCTGGCTGGGCGCCTGGACCTCGACCTTCGGCTTCGACCACTACTACAAGTACAACCTCGGGCACCTCGCCTACTACAACTACTTCCGCCTGGACACGGACCCCCAGCGCTGGCAGGACTTCGGGCGCGCGTTCCGCATCATGCGCCGCTACGTAGGCCACCACAAGAACGCCCACTTCGACCTGATCGCGACCACCTTCGACCCGAGCACCGAGGCGGTCTACTTCCCGCAGACCCGGGAAGTCCTGCGCCGCTTCCTCGAGCGAAACCACCGGGAGCTCGCCCCGCCGGTGGTGGACCTCTCGAACGTGACCTTCGTCCCCTACACCTCGGCCGGCTACCAGAACGGGCAGGGGTCGTCCTTCACCCTCTCCCGGACGACCCAGCAGATCCCCTCCGAGCCCCTCGACATTCCCCTGCGCAAGATCACCGGACACTTCCTCTGGCAGCGCGATCCCTTCTCGCCCGCCACCCCGGGGCGCGGCAACGACAAGTACGAGAAGCACGGCCTCGACGCGGTGGGCCCCTACTGGATGGGCCGCTACCTCGGCGCCTTCTGAACCCCTCGCCGAGCCCCTGCGGAAGGCGGAAGCCCTTCCAGGGGCCCTTTGCGTCGTCGCTGCCGTGAGCGGACCCTGCTTCGCCGCGCCCGGCGCCTTCCCCTGACGCTCGAAGCCCTGCCGGGCCTCCGGTAGAGTCCCGACAGCGCCCGGGGAGGTCCCCATCTCGTCGCTGCTCCCGCTCATGGTCGCCGCCTTCGCGGTGCACCTCATCATGGTGGCCGTGTTCGCCTTCTTGTGGGCGAAGGATCCGGGAGCTCGGCACATGCGCCTGTGGGCCCTCTCCTGGGCGGTGGGCGCGCTGCGCTACCTGCAGGCGAGCCTCGGTCACGCGCTGGATTTCCCCGAGGCTGCCAACCGCGTCGCCTACGCCACCTTGCTCGTCAGCGGTCTGTTGTTCATGGCGGGGAGCTACCGGCTCGTGAAGCGCTCGCTGCCTCGCCCCTGGATCTGGGTCGCCGTCGCCACGGCCTGCTGGATCGCAGCGACCTCGGCCTGCGCTGCGCTGGGCCGCTCCGTGCCCTTCTTCATCGAGACCCTGCCCACCTTCGCCTTCGTGGGCGTCGTCGACGCCTGGACCGGTGTCGTCCTCATCCGCTCCCGGCACCTGGGCAGCTCGCGCTGGGTGCTCGGGGTCGCGCTCCTGGTGTGGGGTGCTCATCGGCTGGATTACCCCTTCCTGCGGCCCGTCGCGTGGTTCGCCCCCTGGGGCTTCGGCCTGGCCTCGCTGCTGGGGGTCGTCGTCGCCGTGGGCATGCTCCTCCTCTACTTCGAGCGCGCCTGGGCGGAGACCCGCGGAAGCGAGGCCCGCTTCCGCTCCTTGTTCGAGAACGCGAGCGAGGGCTTGTTCGGCATCGACGGGAAGGGCTCCATCCTCGCCGCCAATCCCTCCCTGGCCCGCATGTTCGCGGTCGACTCCCCCGACGAACTCGTAGGGCAGAAGATCGCCGACCTGCTGCGCCTCTTCGACGGCATCGCGGACACGGCGGATGCGACCGCGCCGCCTCCCCGCGACTCCGTCGATCCCGGCGGGTTCCTGCGGGAGGGAGGGATCGAGGACCGAGAGGTCCGCTTCCGCGACCGGCGCGGAAACGAACACGTCGCCCGGCTCACCCTCCGCCCCCTCGAAGGCACGAAAGAACTCCGCTACGAAGGGTCCCTCTTCGACCTCACCCACGAGCGCGCCGTCCAAGAGCAACTGGCGCGCGCCCACCGGCTCGAGGCCCTCGGCCGCCTCGCCGGCGGGGTCGCCCACGACTTCAACAACATGCTCACGGCCATCCTCGCGGGCGCCCAGCTCGCGCGGCTCCGCCTCGAACGCGGCCAGGCGGCGTACGAAGACCTCCAGGCCATCGAGGACGCGGCCTCCCGCGCGGCCGAATTCACCGGCCAACTGCTCGCCTTCAGCCGCGACCAGCGCGCCCCGCAGCCCGAGCGGCCCCTGGAATTGAGCGCGGTGGTCGCCCGCGCCGCGGCCCTCCTCGAGCGCCTCCTCGGCGAGGACATCCGCCTCGAACTCGACCTCTCCTCGGAGCCGCTCTGGGTGCGGGCCTCTCCCGCGAACCTGGAACGGGTGGTGATGAACCTGGCGGTGAACGCCCGCGACGCCCTCCCCCGCGGCGGTCGCTTGCGCATCGCCACCCGCCGCGCAGGAGATCGCGCCGCCCTCCTCACCGTCTCCGACGACGGCCAAGGGATTCCGCCGGAGCTGCAGGACAAGGTCTTCGACCCCTTCTTCACCACCAAGGCACCGGGCAAGGGGACGGGGCTCGGCCTCTCCACCGCCTACGCCCTCGCCCGCTCCTGGGGCGGCGAGGTCCGTCTGGAGAGCGCGCCGGGGAAAGGAACCACGGTGGAGGTCCGCCTCCCCGCGGCGGAGCCGCCGCCGGAAGCTGCGCTCGCGCCGAAGACGGCCGCCCCGAAGGGCGAAGGCGCCCTCCTCTTGATCGAAGACGACCCGGTCGTACGCCGCGCCACGGCCTCCCTCCTCGAGAGCCTCGGCTACCGGGTCCTGCCCGCCGCCGACGGCGACGCGGCGGTGGCGGTGGCCCGAGACGCGCCGTCCTCCCTCCTCGCTGCGGTGTGCGACGTCCGCATGCCGGGCGCCTCCGGCCCCGAAGTCGTCCGGCGCCTCCGCCGGAGCCTTCCCGAACTTCCCGTCCTGTTCGTCTCGGGCTTCGCGGGCCACGAAACGGCCGCGGAAACCCTCGCGGACCTGCCCCGGGCACGCTTCCTCGCCAAGCCCTTCGGCCGCGAACAGCTCGGGGCCGCCCTCCGCGACCTCCTCGGGGACGGCGCGCAGGCGGCCCGGCCCGCAGGCAGCGCGGCGATCCCGTCCCCTTCGCCCCCTTCGCCGCCTCCACCCGCCGCGCCCTCGCCTTCCCCTGAGTAGCTCGCCGCGAGGGCTCGCGCGGAGCGAGCGGGCGCGGAGCCCTCGGGCGCGAGCGCCGCTGGGCGCTCAGGTCGCTCCGTTCCAAACGGGCGTCGCTGCTAAGCGAGCCGCTGCTCGCTGGCGGTCAGCCGCCGGCGAAGGCCGAGTTCGATGCGGGCCTTCTCCTCGAGTTCCCGACGCAGGTCGCGCTCGCGGGCCGCCGCCTGGCCGAGCTGGCTGCCGAGCGCACGGATCTCGGCCTGGTCCGCGTTGCGCTGCGACGCGTGCTGGCGCTCGAGTTCCTCGCGCCGGCTCCGCTCCCGTGCGAGATGCTCGCGCAGCCGCGCAACCAGCGCGTCGGCGTCGCGCAACCGCTCCTCGAGCTCCGCCACGCGCTCGCGCAGCCGCTCCAGGGCGAGCAGACTGCGTGCCCGCTCGGCATGGGATTCGTCGAGCTGCGCCCGCAGGCCGTCCACCAACCGCTTGCGCGCGTGCCGCGTCCCGTGCCCCCGCTCGAGCGCCGCCAGGGCGTCCTCGAGCGCTCGGAGCCGCTCCCCGCGCTGCCGCACCAGCTCCAAGACCTGCTTCAGGCTCTCGTTTCCCACCGCTGCTCTCCGCACTCTCGGCGCGAACCCGAGGAAGGACTGCGCGCTTCCGTGGACTCCAGTGTGGCCGCTCGCCCCGGCTCCTTCCAGACCACGGTCGCCTCGCCCCCCACGCGGGGGTTCAGGTCGGGGCTCTGCAGCTCCGCGATGGTCGAGCGGCACGCCGCGGCGTGGTCTGCCGAAGCGGCGCGGGCTCCGCACCTGAACTCCTTCCCCGAATGGGCGTTCCCGTCCCACGCGCAGCGGGCCACGAGCAGCTTGCCGCCATGAGATCCCCGCAAGGGCTCGGCGAAGTCGCGGCGCGAGAAGTGGACGCGAACCGAGTTCCCCCCGCGGCGCAGGACCGTCCGTCGGCGACGCCCCCGCAGCGGGAAGAGCGAGCGAACCAAGAGAAGTCGAGGTCGGAGACGCCCGGAAGGTCCAGGTCCGCGAGGGCCTCGGCGTGCACCTCGACCGAGAGCCTCTCCTGTTCGGGCTGCAGCCGCCCAACGCCCTGACGGAACCCGACCGCGTGCGCGTAGGCCGAGCGACTCGCCTCGGCGTGCCCGGGCGTCGACCTCGAGCAGGAAGAGCTCCACAACGAGGCGCATGCGGACCCTGCAGACGAAGGCGTCGAGGAACACGGACCCGGGGCCCGCGACGAGGAAGCGCCCGCTGCGGTCCGCGAGGACTTCCTCGTGACCCGGCAAGGCTTCCAGGCCGAAGGCTTGCGCGAAGAGGGCGAAGCACAGGGCGGCCGAAGTCGTCCGGTCGGCCGACGCGCCGCAACCGCGAGCCGGAACGTTCTGCTCGGGCGCGACCAAGAGTGTGCGGAACTCCATGGCGCCCGGACACTCCAAGCGCGCGCCCACCAATCCCACCAGGTTCCCGCAGGGTTCGTAGCTGCCCGCCGGGGCGGGCCGGGCGCGGTTCGTCCACTCGCCGCGGTTGACGAACGACGTCGGGGTGCTGACCCCGACCAGGGCCGCGAGGGCCATCTCGTCGTAGCTGAGGAGCCGCGCAACGGCCAAAGGGGGCTCCTCCGCCCCACCGTCGCTGCGCTCGAAGCCTTCTGCGCCCCGCCGTCCGTCCCAGAGCAGGTAGGCGTCTCCCGGCCCGACGAAGGAGAGCGGACGCCGCGCGAGGAGACGCGACACCAGCGCCGGCAGGTCCAAGTCCGCGCATTGGCTTTGCGCCGGGCCCCTCCCCTCGCTGCGCTCTTGCTCCAAGCAGGCGTTGAGGAGCCCTCGGGTTCGCGCGTGGAGGATGGGGCGGCTGGAGGTCGCCTCCCGCTCGATCTCATCGGCGCGCTCGGGGACGCGAGCGAAGCGGTTGGCCTCGGAGGGAGAGGGAACGGGGAGGGTCCGGCGGGGCTCCCCCTGTTGGGCGTAGCCCAGCGTCGTACAGGCCTCCACGGCCCCAAGCAGGGGCGCGCTCCGTCGCCCGCCCCAGCCCTCGACCCGTCCAGCTCACCCGTCCGCCTCTCCGGCGGCGATTGCCTCCAGCTCGGCCCAGCGGGCATAGAGGGCCTCGACCCGTTGCTGCGCCGCGTGGAGTTCCTCGTAGGTCCGCGCGAGCTGCCGGTGATCCCCCAAGACCTGCGGATCCTCGGTCTGGGCCTGCAAGCGGGCCACCGCTTCCTCGGCCTCCTCGATCCGCCCTTCGAGGCCCTCGAGTTCGCGCTGCTCCTTGTAGGAGAGCTTTCGTCGCCGGCGTCGCGGCGGGGGAGGAGCCGCCTGGGCCGCTCGCGATCGGCGCGACGCGCCGCCCTCACGGCGCAGGCGGCGCCACTGCCCGAGGTCCGCCAGGGGGTGGGCTGCGCCGCCGTGGAGTCCCACCAGCGACGTGCACACCCGCTCGAGCATGGCACGGTCGTGGGTGACCAGGACCAGCGCGCCCGGAAAGGCCAGCAGGCTCTCCTCGAGGACGTGGCGGGTCTGCAGGTCGAGGTCGTTGGTCGGCTCGTCGAGGAGGAGCAGGTCGGCGGGTGCGCGGGCGATGTCCGCCAGGAGGGTCTTCGCCCGCTCGCCCCCCGAGAGGACGCCGATCCGGGTGTCGAGCTGTTCCGGGGAGAAACCGAGGCGCTGGGCCCAGGCGCTCACGTGCAGGGCGCGCCCGGCCCAAGGAATGGCATCGCCGTCGCGAGCGAGCGCCTCGCGCAGCGTGCTCTCCGGGTCGAGCTCGCGGCGGTGTTGCCCCAAGAAACGCACCCGGAGGCCCGGCGCGTGCTCGACGAAGCCCGCGTCCGGCTGCAACTCCTTGGCCAAGACCTGCAAGAGCGTGCTCTTGCCCGCGCCGTTGCGGCCCAGCACGCCGAGCCGGTCTCCGGGCCCGAGGTCGAAGGACAAGCCGACGAAGAGCTCCCGACCGCCGCGCTCCTTGCCCACCCCCTGCGCGCGAAGGAGCCGCTTGCTCTTCCGGCCTGTGGCACGGAAGCCGAGTGCGACCGCCGGCGTCGCGCTCCGCCGCTCGCGGGCGGCGAGTTGCGCGAGGGTCTCGTACGCCTTCTCGACCAAGTGCTTCGACTTGGTCCGCTGCTCGCGCACGTTGCTGCGCAGGAACGCGACTTCCTGGCGGGCCTTGTTGCGCAGGGACTCGGTCCGGCGGGCCTCCGCCGCGAAGAAGGCCTCGCGCCGCTCGAGGAAGCGGCGATAGCTCCCCTTCGCCTGCAGGAGTCCTCCGGGGTAGCGCGGGTCCAGCTCGAACACGTGGGTGGTGGCCCGCTCCAGGAGCACTCGGTCGTGAGTGACGAGCAGCCAGGCGCAAGGCGTGGAGCGGAGGAACTCCTCGAGCCACTCGACGCCCTCCACGTCGAGGTGGTTCGTCGGCTCGTCGAGGAGCAGCAGGTCGGGCTCGGCGGCCAGCGCCCGCGCCAGCGCCAGGCGCTTGCGCCAGCCACCCGAGAGCGTAGCCACCCGCCGCTCGAAGTCGTGGAAGCCCGCGCGCCCGAGGGCAACCTGGGCGCGCACGCGCGCCTCGGCGTCCGAGCTCACGCTCGCCGCCTCGAGCACGCTCGCCTCCTCGCGGAACGCGTCCTCCTGCGGAACGTAGACGATGCGCGCGTCGCCGACCGTCCGCCGTCCGGCGTCGGGCTCCTCCTCGCCGGCGAGAATGCGCAGCAAACTGCTTTTGCCCGCACCGTTGCGCCCGACGAGGCCTACGCGCATCCCCGCCGCGATGGTGAAGGTGACGCCCTCGAAGAGCGCCCCGCGTTCCGCGCGGCACGAGACCTCGTGCAGACCGACCAGCGCCTCCACCCGCTCCTCGCTCCGTCTTCGCTCCGCGGGTGCCCGAGAGCCACCCGCTGGGCCTCGACGTCATTCTCTCCGCTGCACTCCGGACGTCCAAAGAGCGGCGGCGGAAAGCGCTCGTCCGCCCGCGCCGACTCGGCGCGCTCTGCCCAATCCTGTCCTCAGCCCACCAACCCTCGCCAGAGGAAGAAGACGAGCATCAGGAGCATCACGGCAAGCGACGATCCTAGGATCATCTGCCGGTGCAGAGGGCCCCGTTCGGCCGGCGGTTCGAGGAGGGCGCGCACCATGTGGGGGATCAGGCTCAGGCAGAGAGCCTCGGCTCCGCGCAAGACGAGGGCCACACGATCGCCTACGCCGTGCCACAGGGTTCGGGCCACGAGGCGCCGCCAGAGCCAGTCGACGTCGAGGTTGGTTCCGGGCACCTCGTCGGGGTGGAATCCCGTTCGGGTCAAGACCACGAAAGCCAGCACCGCGAACACCAGCAACTGCAACTGGGTGACCACGTGCGAGGCGGTGTACGGAACGTAGGAGACGCCGGCGGGAAGCAGTCCGTAGAGCAGCTCCGGGAAGCAGCCGATCCCTACGCAAAGGAGCGCGGCCAGGCTCATGGCCCAGCGCATGTTCCAGGGCGCCTCGCGCGGCCGCAGGCCGGCGTCGTGGGCGAAGAAGGCGCAGTAGGGAATCTTGATGCCCGCGTGGTGCAGCACCCCGGCCGACGCGAAGACCATGGCGAACCACACCGCGACGCGTCCCTCCTCGGCGACCGCGGAGACGATCATGGACTTGGTGGCGAACGCGCTGAAGAGGGGGAAGGCCGAGATCGCGGCGGCGCCGACCAGGCACAGAGCCGTGGTGTAGGGCATGCTCTTCCAGAGCCCTCCGAGGTCGGAGGCGCGCGCGGTGCCGGTGCGATGGAGCACGGCGCCCATGCACATGAACAAGAGGCCCTTGAAGAGGACGTCGGCGACCGCGTGCGCCGCGGCGCCGTCGAGGGCGAGGGCGCCGCCCACCCCGACGCCGATGACCATGAAGCCGATCTGGTTGACCATGCTGTAGGCCAGGACACGGCGCAGGTCGTTCTCGATGACCGCGTAGAAGATCGGGAACAAGATCATGACCGCGCCGATCCCCACCAGGACCTCGGCACCGGGGAAGGCGCGAATCAGCACGTAGACGGCCAGCTTGGTGGTGAAGGCGCTGAGGAAGACCGTCCCCGTGGGCGTGGCTTCGGGATAGGCGTCGGTGAGCCAGGTGTGCAATCCGGGGAAGGCGCACTTGATCCCCACGGCGAGCAGGATCAGCCACGCGCCCGGATCGGCGGCCACCTGTCCGGGCAAGGCCGCCAGGCCCTCGTAGGCGGGAAGGCCCACCTCGTCGAAGAGCAGGCTCCCGCCCGCGCGCACGCGCCAAAGGACGCCGGCCAGCAACAGGACACCCGAAACCACCTGGTAGACCAGGTAGCGCTGGCCGGCCGCGTAGGCCCGCTCGCTGCGCCGAGCCCAGATCAAGAAGGTGGAGGTGAAGGCGACCAGTTCCCAGTAGACGAAGAGGGTCACGAAGTCGCCGGCGCAGGCAGCGCCGATCGCGCTGCCTGCGTAGCCGAAGGCGGCCACGTGCTGGACCGCGTCGTCGACGTGGAGCGCGTAGAGGGTGCCCAGGAAGAGCGCGAGGTGGAACAGCCCCGCGAAGAGGAAGGAGAGGCGGTCCACGCGCACTGGCGTCAGTTCGTAGTCGAAGAGCGTCAGGTGCGCGGTGAAGCCGATCCCTTGGGCAATGACCTGTTGGTGCAAGACCACGAAGGAAGCGCAAGGGAGCAGCAGGAGGTAGGCGCGCCGCCAGCGTCCCCGCAGGAAGGGGATCCAGAGTGCCCCCAGGATGAGGAGCAGGCCCGGCGGGGGGAGGCTACCCATCGTAGTAGTCCTCCGGGCGCCGCACGAGGCGCTGCAGCCCCATGCCCAAGACGACCACCAGGGTGTAGGCGACGAAGCCGTACACCGGGTAGAAGCCCGGCCAGTCTTCTCCCGGAATGCCCTCGTGGGTGTGCTTGTGGTAGAGGAAGCCGAGCAGGTCGAGGAGGTCGAAGAGGAAGACCAGGGCCGCCAAACCAGCCACCCCGAAAGCGAGCTTGCGTACGTTGGCGTCGTCGTCGAGCCAGCGCGGCGCCTCGCCCGGCGGGATCCGGTGGCCGTGGGGTCGCCGCGGCGGCGCGGGCGCGGGCGCCGCGGCTTCTGCTTCTTCCGAGCGCGCCGCGGGCACGCCGTCGCAGCGCGGACACGATGCCCCGGGGTCCTCGAGGGGTCCCCCGCAACGGGGACACCCCGCGGGCCTGGGCTTCACCTCGATCTTCACGGGCTCACGACCTTTGCCACGAAGGCCTCGATGGGCCCCGCGCAGAAGAACAGAGCCAGCGAGCCGAGGGCGGTCAGCGCAGCGGCCACGACGCAGGTCCAGGGCGCCTCGGAAAACCCCCGTTCCCTGCCGTCCGGCGGGGGAAGGAAGAAGGCCTTGATGGGAATCGGCAACAGGTAGGCCACGTTGAGCACGGAGCTGATGAGGAGGACCGCCAGGAGCCAGGGGTGCGCGGACTCGAGGGTCGCCAGGCCCAGGTACCACTTGCTCCAGGCGCCCCCCATCGGCGGGAGTCCGATGATGCTCAGGGTTCCGAGGAGGAAGGCCGCGAAGGTGAGGGGCATGCTCCGCCCCATGCCCGTGAGTTGGCTGACACGCGTCGCGCCCGTGGCCACGTAGATCGCCCCCGCGCAGAAGAAGAGGGTGATCTTGCCGCAGGCGTGCATCACCACGTGAAGCGCGCCGCCGACGATCCCCAGCGCGTTGCCCACCGCGGCGCCGAGGACGATGTAGGAAAGCTGGCTGACGGTGGAGTAGGCGAGGCGCGCCTTGAGGTTGTCTTGCCGGAGGGCGATCAGCGAGGCAAGCAGGATGGTGCCTGCCGCCAGGTAGACGAGCCAGTCCCCGGTCGCCGGAGCGGCGACGAGGTCGATCCCGAACACGTAGACGCACACCTTGAGTACGCAGAACACGCCGGCCTTGACCACGGCGACGGCGTGGAGAAGGGCGCTCACGGGGGTAGGCGCGACCATGGCCGCCGGCAGCCAGAAGTGGAAGGGCATCAGCGCGGCCTTGCCGATGCCCAGCACGAAGAGGGCGAAGAGCACTCCCTGCAGGGCGGGCGAGAGGGCCCGCAGGGCGGGAATGCCCCCGCGCACGAAGTCCACCGTGTGGGGCTCGCTGAGCGCCCACACCGCGAGGATCCCGAGGAGGAAGAGGCCCATCGAAGTGCCGAAGAGGATCCCCACGTAGATCCGCCCCGCCCGGCGGGCCTCGGGGCTGCCGTGGTGCGTCACCAGCGGATAGGTCACCAGGCTGAGGGCCTCGTAGAAGATGAACAGGGTGAACAGGTTGCCGGCGAAGGCGATCCCCATGACGCTGGCCAGGGCGAGGGCGAAGCAGGCGAAGAAGCGCGTCTGGTTGCCTTCGTGGTGCCCGCGCATGTAGCCCACCGAGTAGATGGAGTTCGGGATCCACAGGCTCGCGGCCACCAGCGCGTAGAGGAGACCCAGCGGCTCGACTTCGAACACGACGCGCAAGCCCGCCACCAGCTCCGGTCCGGTCCAGCGGGGCGCCTCGCCGCCGCTGACCGCCGGTAGCAGGGAGAGGACCGCCGCCAGCAAGGCGCCGGAGGTGAGGAAGGTCATCGCCTCGCGCAGGTTGGGCCAGCGCCCGCAGGCGACGATGAGGACCGAGCCCACCAAGGGGATGAGCGTCACGAGGAGGGGGTTCACGGCGCCCCCCGCAGAAGGGCCTGGGCGGCGCCTTCGACGAGCTCCCGCACGCCCGCTCCGTAGAGGCCCAGGTAGACGCTGCCCGCGGCGAGCGCACAGCCGGCGACGACCACCCCCAGGGGAGCTTCGCTGACCTGCGGAGCCTCCTCGCGGGAACCGAAGATCGCCGGTTCGAGGAAGCGCAGCACGTAGACCACGGCCAGGATCGAACCCAGCAAGACCACGACCGCCACCGGCCACTGCCCCTGCTCGAGCGCGGCGCTCACGAGGAGCCACTTGCTGAGGAAGCCCCCGGTAAGGGGGACACCGACCAGACCCAACCCAGCGAGCACCAGGATGGTTGCGGAGGCGGGCATGGCGTGGAAGAGCCCGCGGAAGCTCGCCAGCCGCGAGGAGCCGGTGCGGTAGACCACGCCCGAGGTGGCGACGAACAGCGCTCCCTTCACGAGGGCGTGGTTGAGGAGATGCAGCAGCGCCCCCGCCAGGGCCAAGGGCGAGGCCAGGGCGAGGCCCAGGGCCATGTACCCGATCTGCGCCACGCTGGAGTAGGCGAGCAGGCGCTTGACGTTCGTCTGCTGCACGGCGCGCAGCGAGCCGTAGACGATGGCCACGCAGGACATGGCGAGCAAGGCGTCGGCAGCGGCGTGCTCGACGCGCCCGGGCAAGAAGATGGTGAAGGTGAAGCGGAGCCCCACGTAGACGCCCACCTTGGTCGCGGTGCTGGCGAGGAAGCTGGTCACCGCCGAGGGCGCGTAGGTGTAGGCGTTCGGTAGCCACTGGTGCAAGGGGAAGAGGCCCATCTTGAGGCAGAGACCGACGACGACGAGCGCGTAGGCCACGACGACGCTCCGGTCCGCTCCCCGCTCCGCGAGCACGTGGGCCATGTCCACCATGTTCAGGGTTCCCGTGGCCATGAGCAGGTAGCCGAGACCGAGCAGGAAGAAGCTCGCCCCCACGGTGCCCATGCACAGGTAATGGAAGCTGGCGGTCAGCGCGCGCCGATCGGACCGCTTGCCCATGGCGATGAGGGCGTAGCTGGTCAGCGAGGTGATCTCGAGGAGGACGTAGACGTTGAAGGCATCGCCCGTGATGGTGATGCCCAAGAGGCCGGTCAGGCAGAGGAGCCACACCGCGTAGAAGAAGTGCAGGCGGTCTTCTGGCACCTCGCGTCGGACGATTGCCCGCGCCGAGAGCGTCGTCCAGGCAGCAATGCCGCTCACCACGAGCAGGACGAGGCCGTTGGCGAGGTCGATGCGGTATTCGATGCCCACCGGCACGGGCCCCGCGACTCCCTCGACCGTGCGGGGCAGCCAACCACCGAGGGTGTAGCTGCGCACCCCGCCCGGCACCTCCAAAAGTTCGTGGACCTGCCAGCCCACCAAGGCGAACACCAGCCAGGAGGTGGCGAGGGCCAGCCACCACGCGCGACCGTTCCGGCCGACGAGCGCGGCGAGGAGCCCCCCCACCAGGGGCAGCACCACCACGAGCGCAGGGAGGTTCCGCTCCAGGAGGCTCACGGCTCGTCCTCGACCTCGAGGGCCGCGATCTCGTCGGCCTCGGTCGTGCCGTAGGCCCGCTTGATGAGCACGATGAGCGAGAGCGCCACGGCCATGGTGCTCACCGAGACCACGATCGCGGTCAGAATGAGCACGTGCGGGAGGGGGTTCGCGTAGACGGTCTCCGGATCGCCCGTGACCACGGGCGCGGTGGCCCCGAACTTGAAGCCCAGGGAGATGTAGAAGACGAAGATCCCGGTCTGGAAGATCCCCAGCCCGAGGACCTTCTTCGCCAGGTTCGGTTTGGCGATGGCCGCGTAGAGGCCGACCAACATCAGAGCGAGGTAGGCCCAATGCGGGAGGTGTGCCGCCGCGCCCCCCACGCTCAGTCCTCCACCATCTCGCTGAAGATGGTCGCCATCACCGCCGCCACGGTGACCCCCACGCCCATCTCGACCAGCGTCATGCCGAGGGTCTGGCCGCCGGCGGGGTGCTCCGGGTCGAGGGCGAGGCGGGCGTACTCCAGGTAGGTCCCGCCGAGCGCCATCGTGGTCAGGCCCACCCCTGCGTAGACGAGCACGCCGACCCCTGCGAGCGCGTCGCTCCAGGCGCGGGGGAGGAACTGCCGAGCGCGCGGGAGCCCGAACACGAGCGCGACGAGCACGAAGGCGGCGGCAATGATCACTCCACCCTGGAAGCCGCCGCCCGGCCCTAGCTCTCCGTGGGTGATGACGTAGAGACCGAAGACGACGACGAAGGGGACCACGGTCTTGCAGACCTTGCTCAGCACGGGATGCCGACCGAGGTCGCGCGGCGCGCCGCCCGGGCGCCCCAGCAAACGCGCGCTGCGCCCTGGATCGACCGCATCCGGCTCCGCCGCGGGCGGGTCCTCCGCGATCTCCTCGGCCTCCGCAGGGCTGCCTGCGGACTCCTTGCGGAGGAGGAGGATCATGGCCAAGCCCGCGGTGAAGATGACCGCGGTCTCGAAGAGGGTGTCGTAGCCGCGGTAGCTGGCCAGGACCGGCGTCGCCAGGTTCTTCGAGTGGCTGAGGTGGTAGGACTCCAGGCTGGTGTAGAAGGCTGCCGCGCGGCGATGCACGGGCGCGTCGGGGTCCCCGAAGGCCGGCGCGTCCTCGAGTCCGTAGGCGAGGAGTCCGCCGAGGAGGAGGACGAGAAGGAGAGCGGGTAGGTGCAGATTGCTCTGGTTCTCCGTCTCCCTGCCCCCAATGCGCACCAGGGCGGCAAAGAGGAGGATCGTCGACACTCCGGCGCCCACGGAGGCCTCGGTGAAGGCCACGTCCACCGCGTGGAGGAGGGTCCAGGTGAGGGCCATGAGCAGGCTGTAGATGCCCAGCAAGATCGTCGCCGCGTAGAGGTTGCGCGCCTGCACGGTCCCCACGGCCGTCGCCACGACGAGGGCCAACAGGCCCGCGAGGAGGGCGAGCTCGTTCACGCGCCGCTCTCCTCCGCCTCGGAGGGCGCCGGGTCGGGAGACCAGGGACGGAGTCCTTCCTGGTAGGCCGCCGAAGCGATCGCGTGCGTCGCCGTCGGGGAAGTGACCAGCAGGAAGATGGAAATGAGCACCAGTTTGAGGGCCGCCGAAAGGTGTCCAAGCCGCGCGGCCTCGATGAGCAAGGCTCCGACGACGAGCAGCTGCACGAGGGTGTCGGTCTTGCCCGCCGCGTGGATGCGCGCAAAGAAGTCGGGGAGCCGGTAGAGGCCCAGGGCGCTGGTGAGGGCGGTGAAGCACCCCAGCGCGAGCAGGAGGCCTGCCACGACATCGAGGACCGCGTTCACGACTCCAGCCGAGCGTGCTGCACCAGGCGCAAGATCGCCGCCGTGGTGACGAAGTTGATGAGTGCGTAGACGATGGCGATGTCGAGGAAGTCGGGCCGCCCGCAGAAGAAGCCCAGCAGGGCGACGAAGAGCACCGTCTTGGTGCCCAGGCCGTTCATGGCGAGGATCCGGTCGTAGACCGTCGGACCGAGCAAGGCGCGCAGAAGGAAAAGGAGCATGGAGACGAGGAGGGCCGCGCAAGCCGCCCAGAAGACCGCGGTCACCGCACGCGCTCCTCGAGGTCCGCGACGCGCGCCTGCATGTCGCCGGAGAGGAGGTCTGCGGCGTCCTGCTCGGTCAGGGCGTGCACCAGGAGTCGCCCCTCGTCCACTTCCACGGTGACCGTTCCGGGGGTCAGGGTGATCGAATTGGCGTAGACCGCGATCCCCGTGGTCGTCCGCAGGGAGCAGGGGACTTCGACCAGGCGCGGGCGAATGGGGAGGCGCGGGCTCCAGACCACGCGGATCACCCGCACGTTCGCAGCGAGAACCTGCCCGAGGAGCCAGGGCAGGTAGACACCGAGGGCGCGTAGGAGGACCGCGGGGTTCCAGTCGGTAATGGCCAGCTCGCGCCGCCACACGAGGGCCGAGACGGCGACGGCCGAGACCACGCCCGAGGCGACCAAGAAGGGGTTGGTGAACTCGAGCGAGAGCGCCGCCCAGAAGGCGGCGAGCTGCAAGCAGAGAAAGCACCAACGCACGGCGAACCCACCCCCCCGCGGACCAGGGCCCCGTTCTACCACCTGCCCCCGCGCGGGGGGAGTTCGGCCGAGGCGCGTGACGCTCGCGTGACGGAGCGGACGACGCCGGGCGCGGCGCGACGGGTCCAGGACGGGGGCCGGCCCAAGGGCCGCCCCTGCTCAGCGGAACTCAGCCTGGGGAGAGAACGCGAGGGCCCGGGCCCCGCAGCGCGGACAGGGATGAGCACGGAAGACCTCCCCCTTGAGGGTGGCGATGCGGTAGCGATGCTCGGGCCGCAGGGGCAGCGGCCGCGCGCACTCCTCGCAGGAGACCTCGGGAAGGGGCCGACCCAAGAACACCCGCACGCTCTGCACCCGTGCGCAGCACGGCGCGAGGTAGAGCTCGCGCGTGCACACGTCGTGCTGCCCGATCTCCGCGTGGGTCGCCCCCAGGCGCAGGCCTCCCGCGCGGAACGCGCAGGCCGCACAGGCTGCGTCGAGGATCAACCCCACGGATGCACCTCCGACGGACGGCGTTCGGCCTGCTCGGCCGGCCCATGAGAAGAGGCGCGAGGGAGTTGCCCTCGCGCCTCACGACGCATCCCACGCTCGGGGAAGGGCGACCCCGGCTCCTGCCCTCGCGCCCTCGCCCGGACCCCTCCTGGGTCTCTTGCGGGAGGTCGCGAGACCTCCCTGCTCTTTCTCAGGGCTTCGCCGGTAGGCTACGCCTGGGCGCCGCTGGCGGTGGCGGCGGTCGCCGGAGCGGACTCCGCCGACGCGGGAGGAGCGGGCGCCTTCGCGGCGGGGGCGGGCCCGCGCGCCGTGCGCCGCTGCTTGCGCGCCCGGCTCAGCTTGCGCTGCATGCGCTCCTGGGCCTTGCGCTCGGCGCGGCGGCGGTTGCGGAGTTGCTTGCGCACTTCGCGTCGGCGCGCGTCGCTGGGCTTCTCGTAGTAGCGCTTCGACTTGACGAGCTTGGTGATGCCCGCGTGCTGGCAAAGGCGCTTGAAGCGGCGCAGGGCGCGCTCGATGGGCTCGTCCTTCTTGACGACGACCGAAACGTTGGGCTGCTTGTTGGACATGCTGACTCTGGTGTCGGTTCGCTCGATGAAGGCCAGAGTGTAGCGGAATCCCTTGGGGACGCAAGCCTTGGCCGCGCGTCGCCGCCCGGCCGCTCCCCAGGGGCACGGTGCGCAGCCCGCCGACGGTCCCTGGGGCGAAGGGCCCCGCTCGGATCCCCGCCGGCGAAGTCGTTGCCTGCGAACGAGATGGCACCCACGCAGGCGTCGGAGGCACCCGCTATCCTCCTCGCAGTGAGCACCCCTGCCTTCGGCCCCCTGTTCACCGCCCTCCGCCCGGAGGGGCCCGACGACCTCGGCCCGCCGAAGCCTCCGCCGCCGGCCGACCGAGGCCCGACGGAGCCGCGGACCGGCTCGCCGGCGGAGGCCGCCCCCGATCCCCTCGAAACCGAACTCCGCCGCCTGTTCGGCTTTCCTTCCTTCCGCCCCGGCCAGCGAGAGGCCATCGCCTCCGTGCTCGCGGGCCGCGACACGGTGGCCGTCCTCCCCACCGGAGGAGGCAAGTCCCTCACCTACTTGCTCCCCGCCTTCCTCGGCCAAGGGGTCGCCCTGATCGTCTCCCCCCTGATCTCCCTCATGCAGGACCAGGTCGCCAAGCTGCGCGCGCGCGGACTCGACGCCGCCGCCCTCAACTCCCAGCGCAGTTCCCGCGAGCGCAACGGCATCCTGGCCGACCTCGCCTACGAGCGCCTCAAGGTGCTCTTCGTCGCCCCCGAACGCTTCCGCGACCCCCGCTTCCTCGGCGTGCTCCGGGACGTCTCGGTGAGCCTGTTCGCCGTCGACGAGGCCCACTGCGTGAGCCAGTGGGGCCACGACTTCCGCCCCGACTATCTGGCCCTCGACGAGGCCATCCGCCGCTGCGGACGGCCGCCGGTGCTGGCCGTCACCGCCACGGCCACCGAGCGCGTGCGCGCCGACATCGTCGACCAGCTCGGGCTCGCCGATCCGCTCGTCCTCGTGCGCGGCTTCGACCGCGAGAACCTGTTCCTCTCCGCGCGCACCGTGCACGGCGGACAGGAAGCCAAGCTCCGCGCCTTGCTCTCCTGCCTCGATCAGGTCCCCTCGGGTCCCGGCATCGTCTACTGCGCGACCCGCAAGAACGTCGAGCGGGTCGCCCGGCGCCTGCGCGCCGAGGGGCGCGGGCGCGTCGGCATCTACCACGCGGGCCTGGAGGGCGAGCGGCGGCGGAAGGAGCAGGAGGCCTTCTTCGCCGGGAGAACGGACATCGTCGTGGCGACCAACGCCTTCGGGCTGGGCATCGACAAGCAAGACCTACGTTTCGTACTCCACCACGACCTGCCCGGCAGCCTCGAGGCCTACTACCAAGAAGCCGGGCGGGCCGGACGCGACGGGGCGCCCGCCGAGTGCGCCTTGCTCTTTGCGCCCCAGGACATTCACCTGCAGAAGTTCTTCATCTCCAGCGCCCATCCCGAACGCGCCCTCGTCCAGCAAGTCGCCTGGGCGCGCGCCCGCGTGGGCAGCGACCCGGCGCGCATCGCCGACGCCCTGCCGCGCAGGGCCAGCCCGAAGGCCGTCGCCTCCGCCCTGCGGCTCCTCGACCAGGCCGGGGGTCGCCCCGAGGCGGTCGACTACGCCGCGGTGGCCGCGCGGGCGCGCCACGAGCAGCGCCTACTCGAGCGCATGATCGCCTACGCTCGGGGCGGCACCTGCCGACGACGGGCCATCCTCTCCTACTTCGGCGCCCCCAGCGCCGGCCTGCGCTGCGGCGCCTGCGACGTCTGCCACCCCCGCGCGACCGCGCCCGCGCCCTCGAGGGGCCCCGCCCGCGCGGAGGCGCGGAGCAGGAAGCGCCGCGGGGCCGCGCGAAGCGCGCGCAAGAGCGTGCGCTCCGCAGCGAAGCCCTCCGAGGACCGGCCCCTCGACGCACCCGGCGACGTCGAACTCCTCGCCGAACTGCGCGCCCTGCGTGGCCGCCTCGCCAAGCGCAAGCGGGTCCCCGCCTACCGCGTCCTCCACGACAAGAGCCTGCTGGCCATCGCCGCGGCGCGCCCTTCCTCGCGCGCCGAGCTCCTCGCCCTCTACGGAATCGGCGAGCGCAAGGTTGCCCAGTATGGCGACGCCATCTTGGAGGTCGTGGCGCGCGCCCGCGCCTGACCCGCGGACCCCCGCGCGACCCGGCGCGGTCGCTCGAGGCCCCGGCCCGCTGGCAAGGGCGTCGTGCGGCGGACTTCCGGTGGGATCCACCGCAAACGACCCCGGAGAGCCCGAGGTCCCCGAGCGACTCGAGGTCCATCGCCCCGGGTCGGACCCTCCCCAGACATCTGCCCAGGAGGTCGCGCCTCAGGACCCGCCGGCACCTCCCGACGGAGCCTCACCCCCAGCGGGAGCCCCCTCGCCCGGACTCGCGTCCTCCTTCGGCGTCGCGCCCTCGCCCGAATTCGCGTCCTTCTTCGGCGTCGCGCCCTCGCCCGGATTCGCGTCCTCCTCCTTCGGCGCCGCGCCCTCGCCCGGATTCGCGTCCTTCTTCGGCGTCGCGCCCTCGCTCGGATTCGCGTCCTCCTTCTTCGGCGTCGCGCCCTCGCCCGGATCCGCGCCCTCGCCCGGCCGCGGAGGCCCGAGGGCCTCGCCGTGGTCGTGCTCGCCGGGGTCGTGCCCCTCGTGCTCTGCGTCTTCGCCCGCGTCGTCCTCGGCGGGCTTGGGCTCGGTGAGGAGCTTCCGCGGAGGCCGGAGGCTGTCGAAGCTGGCGGCGGAGATGACGTAGTACCAATCGCCGAAGCGCTTGTTGAGTTCCTCGACCCGCTGCTTGGCCTTCTTCTGGGCCTCTTCGTCGTCGGGCTTCTTCAAGGCCTTGGGGTTGAAGCTCGCCTGAACGACCATGAAGCGGCGCAGGCCCTCTTCGCCCTCGGGCGAGGGAACCACCTCGCCGAAACGCAGCACGTAGGTCACCCCCGTGTCGAGGTCCACGCGCAGTTCGCCTTCGTTCGAGTAGACGCCTTGATTGGTGAGGAAGAAGCCGGCGTCCTCGAGGCGAGCGCGCTCGCGCGGCAAGACGTCGACGATGGTCAGCTCGCGCAAGGTGTCGGTCATGCTGTCGATGACCGCAATGTTCGCGCGCTCGTCGGGGCCCATCCCCTCGACGATCCACTCGCCGTCCTTGCGGCCGACGACGGTCTTCTCGCCGGGAAGGATCCGGATCGCCCCCCGAGCAAGCCACTCTTCGTCGACCTTGTAGGCGTCGTTGGTGATCGAGGTGATGGCGGCCACGTCGAGTTGGAGGAGGTCCGTCTCGATCCAGTCCTTGAACTTGGTGCTCAGGTCCAGGTCGAGCTTGACTCCGTAGACACGCTTCTCGTCGGCCCTGCGCACGAAGACCAGGCCAGGCTGCCCCTCGAGCTTCTCCTTCTTGCCGTCGAGCTCGAACTCGTCGCCGGCCTTGCGCCCGATGATCATGTCGACGAGCACCTTGCCATCGGCGTCGCGCAGGGTCACCCGGCGCCCGCGTCCCTCGCTGGGCGCGCTCTCGTCGGCCTGGGGGTCCACCACACCAAAGCGTGGGAAGTCTTCCTCGCGGTCGGTGCGCAGCACCGTTCGCTGGAGTCCGATGAACGCGCTCGCCGTGCGGGCGAGGCGGTCCTTGGCGTCGGCGGGGTAACCGAAGTGCGACGGGATCCGCCACACGCCGTCCTTGAACTCCACCTTGAAGGGAATCAGGCCGCCTTGGTCCTCGTCGAACTCCCACACCTCGAGGCTGGTGGCCTGGGCGATGTCGGAGAACTCAGGAAAGAAGGGAGTGCCCCGCTCGTCCCGAGCCGCGGACTGCACGAGTTCTTCGGGAACCTGGCGCGTCCACACCGCGCCCGCGGCGAGGCCTGCCGCGACGAGGACGTAGAGCGCGCTGCGCGCAAACTCGTTCATGGCTAGCTCCTCCTCCGGGCGACGTCCACCCCGGCGCGCTCGAGCAGGATCTTGCGCACGAGCACGACCACTCCCAGGAGCACCGGGAGGACCGTGCTGGCCACGAACGCGCCGAGCAAGAGGTGGAGCTGGGCGCGCTGGATCTGGGCGTGCGTCTGGGTCTTCTCCAAGCGGATCTTGGCGGCTTCCGCGTCCTTGATGCGTTTCTCCTGCAGATCGAGGCGCCTCTGCTCCGCACGCCGCACGGCCTCGACCTGGATGGCCTTGGTCCGCGCGTCGAGGTCGGTGCGTTGCTCGATCTTCTTCACCTTGGCCTCGAAACGCTGCTTGGCCTCGGCGAGCTTCTTCTCGGCCTCGTCGCGGGCGCGCTTGATGGCCTCGCTCTCCTTGAGTTCGAACTCCTTGGTGATGGCCTCGAAGTAGGTCAGCGTCCGGTGTTTGGGCCGCAGCTTGCGCAGCTCGATGTAGCTGTGCTCGCCCGCGAGGGCGTCGATGCAGTTGGCCACGAAGGTCACGTTGTCGAGGGTGAGGTCGGCCCGCCCCTGCTCGCGCAGGCTGTAGAACACGTTGCTGACCATGTCCATGTCGGCGACCACGATGGCCTCGAAGGTCTTTTCCGAGCGCTTGCCCTTGGACATTCCTTGGGCGTCGCTCGGCGCCTTCAGGCGCCCCTTGATCTTCAGGGCCAGGACCCGCTGGTGGGGCCGGACGTCCACCAGGGCGCCCATGCCCACCAGCTCGCTGGCGGCGAGCCGAGCTCGGGAGAGGGGCACGTCGTAGAAGACGGTGGCCGGGAGCGCGTCGAGGGACAACTCGCTGGCTGCCCAGCCTCCCGAGGCCCCCAGCCAAGAGGGGGGGGTCTTGGTCAGACCCACGATGCCGGCCTTGTCGGCGTTGGTCTTCAGCTCGCGGACGACGACGTCCACCCGTCCTTCGTAGATCCGGCTCTGCTCGGGCAGCGGCTGGAGGCCGAAGAAGCCCTCCTGCACCATCTGCCGCCAATCGTGGGTTCCCGCCAGACCGCAGGTCCAGAGGAGCGGGGTGACCTCGACGTCCTGATCCTCGGAGCTCCAGCTCAGCTCGCCGGGGAAGATGAGCACCACCTCCTGCAACCCCGAGGTGATCGGATCTTCTTCGTTGAAGCCCGAAGGGCGGTCCTCGCCCGCAGGCGCCACGAACACCAGCTCCCGCGGGATGTCAGGCCACTCGGGATGGGGGTTGTAGTCGTCCCAGACAATGCGGTCCTTCTTCCAGGTGACGCCCATGGCATCGAACAGGGCAGCGACGTTGCCCTTGGGGGGCTTCTGCGGACCGCGGTTGGGCTGGAAGGGGTTGGTTCGCGGGTTGGCCGGCATGCTCGGCGCGAGGCTCAAGTCGAACTCGGGGTAGGGATCGCAGAAGAAGATCGCCTTGCCTCCGTCGTAGAGGTGCTTGGCCACCACGTCCATCTTCTCCTGCGAGAGGCTGGAGGGCAGCGGCACCACGAGCACCGCCGTGCCCACGGGCGCCGTTCCCTCGGTCTTGGTGACCTCGTACTGCTTGCGCAGGTCCTCGAGCAGCTTCCACTCCTCGCGGCGGTTCATGGTCTGGAAGTCGAAGCCACCGAACAAGTCGACGCCGCTGCTCATCACGGCGATCTTCGAGCGCTCGAGCTGCGCCACGGCGCCGATCGCGCGGGTGAGCTCGTACTGCACCGGCAGCCCCTTGTCGAAGAAGGGAATCACCACCTGACGCGAGCCCGAGGTGAAGGCCAACCCCAAGAAGATCTCTTCCACCGAGCGCCGACCGCCGACGACGGCCTCGACCTGCCGGGGCTTGATGCCGAAGTTCACCTCGGCGGCCTTGGCCTCCTCGGTGTAGAGCTCGGTCTCGTGGACCGTGACCTTCACCATCTCGCCGCCGCGCGCGTCGAACTCGCGCAGCATGCTGAGCAGCGCCTCGCGGGTCGCCTGGTAGCTCTGCGGCACGCGCGGCGAGATCCAGGCCTGGATGCGCACCGGGCGCTGCAGCTCGGCGAGGACCTTCCTCGCCTCGGGGCGCAAGCTGAGCATCTGCGCCGAGGTCACGTCGAGCCGCGCACCCCACGCCTCACCCAGGAAGACCAGCGAGATCCCAGCCACCGCCAGCGAGGCGAGCCGCAAGATCCCGTGGAGCATGCGGGCGCGACGGATGGTCCAGTGGCGACTGCCCAACACCAAGGCGTTGGCGTAGAGGGCGACCGCGGTGAGCCCCACGAGGTAGGCCAGGTCCTGCAGGGAGATGACGCCGTCGCCGAAGCTGCGGTAACGCTCGAGCACCGAGAGGGCGGCGAAGGGCTCCAGCCAGGTGCCCTCGGCCGAGCCCGCGAGGAAGCGCGGGCACTCGGTGAGCACCAAGAAGGTCACTCCGAGGATCCAAGCCACCGTCTGGTTGCTCGTCAGCGCCGAGGAGAACATGCCGATGGCCAGGGCCGCGGCGCCGAGGAGCCAGTAGCCCAGGTAGGTCGCGAACATCAGACCCAGGTCGGGGTCGCCGAAGAACTCGAGCACGCACACGTAGACCAGGGTGAAGGCCAAGGCCACCGAGTAGACACCGAAGCAGGCGGCGAACTTGGCGACGATGAGCTCCCAGTCCTGAATGGGAAGGGTCAGCAAGAGCGCGTCGGTTCCTTGCTGCTTCTCGCTCGCCCAGGAGCCCATGGTGACCGCCGGCGCGAAGAGGGCGAGGACGAGGGGGAACCAGGGATTGAGCAGCCAGAGGGTGGCCTTGTTCGCCACGAAGAAGTCGCCCGTCCAAGGGCGGAAGGCGAACAGGAAGGTGAGCAGGATGAAGGCCAGCACGAAGACGTAACCGGTCAGGCTGCCGAAGTAGGCGAGGAAGTCCCGCTTGGCGATGGCCCACATGGTCTTGGTGTTCATCGCGACCTCCTACGAGTTCGCCCAGGAGGCGGGGGTGTAGCCGGTGTAGCGCGCGAACGCGTAATCCAGATCGTGGTCCGCCTGCGAGGTCTCGAGCAGCTCGGCGACCGTTCCCCGGAACACGATCTCGCCCTGGTGAATGAAGACCACGCGGTCGGCGATGGCCTCTACTTCCTGCAGGATGTGCGTGGAGAGGAGCACGGCCTTGTCGCGCCCGAACTCGCGGATGATCCGGCGCACGTCCTGGATCTGGTTCGGGTCGAGTCCGGCGGTGGGCTCATCCATGATGAGCACGCTCGGCTCGTGCAAAAGGGCCTGGGCGAGCCCCACGCGCTGCCGGTAGCCACGCGACAGCTTGTGGATCGGCTTGCCCATGACCGTGCCGAGATGGAGCCGGTCGGTGAGCTCGGCGATGCGCTCCTCGAGGCGCTCGGGATCGAGCCCCCGTGCCTCGCCGAGGAAGCGCAGCAAGCCGAGCGGCGTCATCTCGTTGTAGAGGGGCCCGTTCTCGGGCAAGAAGCCCAGGTGCCGTGCCACTTCGAGGCGCTCGTCGAAGACCGAGCGCCCCGCCACCTCCGCGCGACCGCGGTCGGGGGCGAGGATCCCCGTGAGGATCTTCATCGTCGTGGACTTGCCCGCACCGTTCGGGCCGAGGAAGGCCACCACCTGCCCGCGGCGGACTTCGAAGGAGACGTCTTCGATGGCCTTGAAGTTGCCGTAGTACTTGCAGAGGCCCTCCGCCCGGATGAGCACCTCGCCGGACCGCGTCGTCCCCTCGGACTGCGTCGCTGCCTGCGTCGGTCCCTCGGGCTTCGTCGCCTCCTCGGGCTTCGTCGCCTCCTCGGGCTTCGTCGCCTCCTCGGGCTTCGTCGCCTCCTCGGGCTT
>RFHU01000043.1 GCA_003695705.1 Planctomycetota bacterium | reverse complement strand
CCCGTCCTCGCCGCCGGTCTCCTCCTCGCCAGACGCTGCCGCAGGGGCCTGCTGGGGGACCTCCTTCGCCGCGCTCTCCCCGCGCTCCGCCTCGGCCTCTCGCCGGCGCAGCGCTTCTAGCTCCTCGCGCAGCCGCCGCAGCTCCTCGGCGTGCGCCGCGGCCGCCTCGCGCAGCGCTTCCTCCCGAGCCCGCGCCGCCTCCGCGCGGGCCGCGGCCACGGCCTCCGCGACCGCCTCCTCGCGGGCCGCGCGCTCCTCCCGCGCCGCGGCCTCGCGGGCGGCGGTGAGCCTCGCCTCGGCGGCCTCGGTCGCCTCCCGCGCGGCTTCTTCGCGAGCTTCCTCGCGGACGCGTTCGAGTTCGCCCAGCGCCTCCGCGCGTGCCGCGGCGCGCGCGGCCGCCAACCGCGCCGCTTCCTCCTCGCGCGCCCGCTCGGCGGCGGCCGAGCGCCGCGCGAGTTCGGCGCGCAGTTCCTGCAAAGCCTTGGCGTGGCGCGCGGCGAGCTCGGCGCGCTCCCGCGCGGCGCGCTCCTCGGCCTCTTGCAGGCGCCGGGCGGCGCGCTGCGCCTGCTCCTCGAGGTCTCGCCGCCGCCGCGACTCGATCCAGCCGGCGCCGGCCGTACCGCACGCCACGGCCAAGGCCGCCAGCGCCCACGGAAGCCGCGACGGACGCGGCGGCGGGGCCGACGGGGCACGTCGCGGCCGCCGCCGGCGCTCGGGGAAGGGGACCTCCTCGTCGCTCGCCGCCTCGATCGGCTCCGCCCGCCAGGACGCCTTGCTTCGCCTGCGGCGGGCCCGCCGTCTGGATCCGGCCGCGGGCTCACCGCGAGCCGAACGGGAGCCGGCCAGGCGAGCGGAGTCGTCGACGATGGACGCCTGGAAGCGCGCCGAGTCGTCCACGGACTCGTCGTCTTCGTCGTCGACGATGACCATGGGCCCCGACGGACTCGCAGGGCCTATGCGCTCCGAAATGCTGATCAACGCCTGCACGTCCGAAGAGTCGAGGTCCACGAGGCTCTCGCTGGATTCCGCGAGCGGGATCCCGTCCGCAGGGAGCGCGTCCCCCGCCCCTTCCGAGCCGCCCAGCAGGGTCCCCTCGACGCCGCTCAAGCTCTCGAAGGAGACCTCGTCTTCGGGCGCGCTCCCGGGAGGGGTGGCGGGGAGACGCTCGGGGCCGAGGGCGAGGTCCGAGGAGTCTCCGCCGAAGAGGGAGTCGTCGGACGCCAGGACCTCGGGGTCGAGGTCCTCGGGGTCGAGGTCCTCCGGGTCGAGGTCCTCGGGGTCGAGGTCCTCCGGGTCGAGGTCCTCCGAGGCGAACTCCTCCGAGTCGAGGCCCTCCCGGGAAGCGGAGGTCTCGCCGAAGGGGAACCTCAGCCGGTCCTCGGAGTCGTCGGGCGGGGGAGGTCGTCGTCGTCGCCGGGCCACTCAGCCTCACCGCGGCGGAAGCGCCGCGCCCTCGAATGGTAGCGAAGCCGGCCGGGCTCCGCGATCCGCGCCGGCCCCGGCAGACGGCGCTGTTCCCGCGGACCTCGCTCGCAGGACGTGCCGCGTTGGGCCGCCAGCCCGGGGGGCGCTCAGTCCGCGGCGACGTCCTCGACGAGGGAGTCGAGGTAGCGCGAGTACTCGCGCTCGAGACCCCGAACGGGGCCGAAGAAGCTCTCGAAGGCTTCGAGTCGCTCCTGCGCGGCCTCCTCGCCCCGGACGCTCCAGCCCGCCGATCGCGCGCGCCGCTGCAAGGATTCGAGGTAGGCGAGGAAGGGCTTCTTGTACTTGCGGAACTTCCCGCGCACGAACAGATGAATCAGCGCCCACGCCGAGCCATAGGCCAAGCCGGGGTCGCTGCGCGCGATGAGCTGCCGGTTGCTTCCCACGAGGTCCCGGACCGTCATGCGCCGCCCTTTCGCGAGGGCGCGCGCGAGGTCGCGCTTGCGCCGCTCGTTGGCTCCCTTGACGTAGCGCCCCTTCCACACCCCCGGGTCCTCGAAGAGCATGGCCAGCCCCTCGACGAGCCACTCGGGGTTGAGCTCCGAGGGGATCAAGAGGCCGGAGTTGTAGGAGAGCTGGTGGGTGGCCTCGTGGATGACCAGCTCCTCGTTGGCGTCTTCGAGGAATTCGGCGTTCTCCTTCTTGAACTTGCGCAGGCGCTGGCGTTCCTTGCGCAGGTGCCGACCCAGCGCGGCGGCGTACTGGCCGTTGCCCTCCCGCTCCGCCTGCCTGCGTTTCTTCTTCAGCTCCGCCAAGGCGCGCTCGAACTCGGCGATGCTCTTCTTCACGCGTCGCACCTCGGGCGAGTTGCGCGCGTCGGAGAGGTAGAGGGCGTTGGTGGCGGTGTGGTAGAAGCCCGCGGCGCGAGAGGTCACTCCGAGGCCTGCCTCGCGATTGTAGGCCTCGTATTCCTCGCGGCTGCCGAAGGCGTAGGCGACGAGCTTCTTGGGGTGCTCGACGAGGTCGAAGCCCTTCCTGCGGAAGAAGCGGTAGAAGCCTCGGCGCACCTCCTCGAGGAGCTTGCCCGTGTCGCGGGTGAACGCACGGGTGGCCGTGCTCACGAGCACGTAGTGGCGGGTCTCTTCGATGCGCGCGCGGGGGCAGTGCTCGAGGAGGCGTGCGCGGGCGCGACGGGAGGGAGACGGCAGCTCCCCGTCCTCCACCACGTCGGCGCCGGCGCCGCCCTGCCGGCGCCCGAACTCCTCCTCCAGCAACGACTTCTCGCCTTGCGAGCGCGCCCGACGGCGCTCGGTCTGCTCCGGGCGAAGGATCTCCTTGACGTCGGTCATCTCGACTTCGTACGTGGCCCCCGACTTCAGGGTGATGCGGCAGCGCGTCCCCACGACGTCGACTTCGCCTTCGAGGCGCCGGCCGTCCTTGAAGACCACGACGTCGGCCCGGGCCGCGGTCGACAGCCCGAGCGCGCACGAGCAGACGAGGGCCTCGATCCAGAGTCCCCGCGGCATGCCCCCCTCCTTCCTCTCGGGAGCAGGGTAGACGTTCGCAACCGCTCGCGCTAGCTGTCGGACCGCTCTCCTCGGGCGCCGTTCAAGCGTGGGCGGCCACGAGGGTCACGACCTGAACCAAGACGGCGAAGCCCAGGATTCCTCCGACCATCACGCCGAGCAAACGGAGCGTCCCCAGGGCGAGGCGCGCGTCCTCGTCCTCCTTGATCGCCGTGCACACGAAGGCAGTGGACAGGCACACGAGCAGAAAGGTGAGCAGGTCCTCGGTCACGAGGCCTCCCCTTCGCCCGTCGCCCCGGCCTCGCTGCTCGCGGCGCGCTCGGCCTCGAGTTGCGTCCGCAGCGCGTCCAGGCGCTCGCGGCGACGCCGCTCCTCGAGGCGACGCGCATAGGCCCCGGGGACGCCGCTCAAAGCGTCGTGCACGAGCAACATGTTGAGCAGGCCGGCGATCATGGTGAACAACAGGCCGGCGTCGCGGTCGGGGTGCCCCGCGGCGTAGGGCGGCGCAGCACGCTCCTTCTCGGTGAGATGGACGTAGACCGGCTCGGCCCCGGGGAGCTTCTCGTGGCTGTAGGCGAGCCCAAGCAGGGCGGGCGCGCCGGCGCCGATCTGCGCGAGGAAGGCGTACTGATGTCCGCGCTCCTGATCGAGCCACACGGCCTCGCCTCCGGAGAGGTAGAGACCCCAGAGGAAAAGCCCCAGGACGAGCACGACCCCTCCCGCGCCCTTCACCAGGGCGCCGGCGTAGAGGTGCCCCACCCCCGGCACCAGCCAGGCCAAGAGCCCGGCGAGCTCCGGGCTCTTCCCGCGCGCCCGCAGGGCCTCCGCCGGATCGACGAGCGGAACGGAATCCTCCGAAGGGGTTGCGACCGTCGGTCCGTCGTTCATGCCGCCGACTCCTCCGCCGCTCCGCGCGCCCGCCCGCGCCCAAGCTCGCTCGCGTCCATGCGGAAGTCCTCGCCGAGGTACACCGAACGCGCGGTCTCGGAGGCCAGGATCTCGGCCGGCTCGCCGCGGACCACGACCCGGCCCTCGTGCATCAAGTAGACCCGGTCGGAGGTGCTCAAGATCTGCCGGGCGTCGTGGTCGGTGACGAACACGGAGATTCCCTTGTCGCGCAGCCCGTAGACGATCTCTTGAATGTCGCCCACCGCGATCGGATCCACCCCGGCGAAGGGTTCGTCGAAGAGCATCAGCCGTGGAGAAGCAATCAGCGCCCGCGCGATCTCCAAGCGTCGCTTCTGCCCGCCGGAGAGGGTCCGTGCCTTCTGACGCCGCGTGTGGGAGAGGCCGTACTCGTCGAGGAGGGCCTCGCAGCGAGCACGCCGTTCTCGACGCCCGAGGGGAAGGCGCTCGAGGACCACCTGAAGGTTGTCTTCCACGCTCAGATCTCGGAACACCGAGTGCTCCTGGGGCAGATAGCCCATGCCGGCGCGGGCCCGCCGGTAGAGAGGCCAGTCGGTCACGTCCTGTCCGAGGAAGCGCACCGTTCCGGAGTCGGGCCGGACCATGCCCATGGTCATGCGAAAGGTGGTCGTCTTGCCGGCGCCGTTGGGCCCGAGCAGTCCGACGACCTCACCCGGGGCGACTTCGAAGTCCACCCCCTGCACGACGGGCCGCTTGTAGTGCTTCTCCAGACCACGAACCTCGAGCACGCGGGCCCCCTCAGCGGATCAGTTTGACCTCGAAGGGCGAGATCGGCCAGAAAACGAGGAACGCCCGACCGATCAAGTTCCCTTCGTGGACGAAACCCCACACGCGACCGTCCTCCGAGTTGGGGCTGTTGTCTCCCATGACGAAGTAGGAGTGCTCCGGAACGCGGACGGGCTGCGCGCCGGGGTCGAATTCCCCTCCTCGGGAACGAATGTAGTAGATGTCGCGGTCGAGGCGGGGGCGCTCGAAGAGGACCGGTGCCCCCTCCGCCCCCAGGCGCACGGCGACGTCGCGGGTCACCGAAGGCGCGAAGGGGTCGTCCCACGCCAAAACGGTGCGCCCGTTCACTTGCAGGCGCGCGCGGTCGTCGGCGTAGGCCAAGGTCAGCTCGGTGGCGACTCCGGGCTCCAGGCCCGCGAAGCCCTCGCAGCGCGCCTGGAGTTCGCCGTCGACCTCGAGACCGCTCTCGCCCTCGCCGCGCACGCGGAACAGACCCGCCACGATCCGATCGTAGGTACGTCCGCGGTCGTCTTCGCTGGACTCGACGATGGCCAGGCGGCACACGGCGCCGGGCTGGGGGGTGACCCGCACTCGGAGTCGCACGTCGGAGACGACCGCGTTCACGTCGCGTCCGCGACGGTTGTAGCCGTAGGCGTCGTGGACCTCGCGTTGAAAGACGCTCCAGGTGAGCGGAGCCCCTTCGACGCGCTCGGGGTGCGCCTCGATGCGCAAGCCATCGACGTCCGCCCTCCAGACCTGCGGCGGCTCCACTCCCTCCGCCAAGGGGCGCCAGAGAGGAGCGCCCTCCTTGCGCCTGCGCGCGGCGTCGTAGAAGGGGATCCACACCGAGTCCTGCACTCGGTCGGGCTTGCGCGCCAGCTTCCCGTCGGCGTAGACGTCCCCGTTGCGGATCTGAATGGTCTCGCCGGGGAGCCCGATCAAGCGCTTGATGTAATTCCTCCAAGGGTGCTTGGGGAACTTGAAGACGATCACCTCGTAGCGTTCGGGCGGGCGCAAGTCGTAAAGGAACTTGTTGACGAGGATCTTGTGCCCTCCGATCACGTCGTTCTTGGTGACCCGGTAGCTGCTCGTTCGCTCGCAGAGCGGGCAGTAGGCACGAATCTCCTCGCTCGACTCCCGCGCGAGGTCGAGGCTGTTCTTACCCACCGAGAACTCGTTCCCGCAGTTGGGGCAGGTGACGACGAAGTGATCTCCGAGCAGAGTCGGCGCCATGGAACCCGTCGGAATGACGAAGGCTTCCATGACGAAGTGTCGAATGATCAGGGCGAGCACGATGGCCACCACCACGGCCTCGAGGTTCTCCTGGAACCACGTTGGCTCCGCGGCCGCGACCGACCCCTCGGCACCCGCGGCGCCCTTGCCCCGCCGCGCCGCCTCCGCCTCCCGTTTGCGGAGGAGGATCCGCCGGCTGAGGGACTTGACGTTTCCCGCCCCGTGCACGCCGTAGCCCACGAACAAGCCGCCGCCAAAGAGCAACGACCCGACCAAGAAGACGACCTTCTGCTGTGAGCCGGGGTCGAGGCGCTGGGCGCTGAAGATCATCGACATGCCCCCCGCGGCCAGCAGAGCCGAAACGACCATGGCCAGGAGCCAACCCGCGGCCGTGGGGAGGGCCGGCGCGCGCAGACCGCAGTCCCCGCAAACGAGCGGGGCTCGGCGCACCAGGGGTCGCACGACGCTCGGCAGTGCGCGGGCCTCGAGGCGTCCTCCGCACGCCGGGCAGGGTCCGGCCTGCAACTCGCGCGCAGCCTCCTCGGCCTCCCTGCGCTCGGCCTCTTCGCGCTCTTCGAGGAGCTTCTCGAGCTCCTCGTCGCTGACGAGGGGTGCCGCAGAGGTCAAGGCCTCAGCGCCCCTTCCTCTTCTTCTTGTCGTCCTCCTTGCCGCCGAGGACGGCGAGGAAGGCCTTCTGGGGGATCTCGACGTTCCCCACGTGCTTCATGCGCTTCTTCCCCTCCTTCTGCTTCTCGAGGAGCTTGCGCTTGCGGGTGACGTCCCCACCGTAACACTTCGCCGTCACGTCCTTGCGGTAGGCCTTGATGGTCTCCCGAGCGATCACCCGGCCACCGATGGCCGCTTGGATGGGAACGTCGAACATGTGCCGGGGGATTTCGCGCCGCAGGCGCTGGCACAGGTCCCGGCCGCGTTTCTGCGCCTCGTCGCGGTGACAGATCACCGACAGCGCGTCGACGGGGGTTCCGTTGACGAGGATGTTCAGCTTGATCAGGTCGGCCGGGTAGAAGCCGAGCACGTCGTAGGAGAGGGTCGCGTAGCCCTTGGTGCTCGACTTGAGCGTGTCGTAGTAGTCGTAGACGATCTCGGCCAAGGGCAGGTCGTAGACCAAGATCACCCGCGTGGGGCCGATGTGCTCCTGCCGGACGTACTTCCCTCGCCGCTCCTCGTTCATCTTCATGATCGTTCCGATGAACTCGGGAGGGGTGACCACCTGGGCCCGGACGATCGGCTCTCGGATCTCCTTGATGTAGTTCGGTTCCGGGAGCTGCGCGGGCGAGCTGATCATCATCACCTCGCCGTCGACGCGCTCCACTTCGTAGCGAACGCTGGGCGCGGTCTGCACGATCTGCACCCCGGACTCGCGTTCGAGCCGCTCTTGCACGATCTCCATGTGCAGGAGGCCGAGGAACCCACAGCGGAAGCCAAAGCCAAGCGCTTCGGACTTCTCGGCCACGAAGGAAAAGGAAGCGTCGTTGAGATGCAGCTTCTCGAGGGCCTTGCGGAGTTGGGGCAGGTCGGCGTTGAAGGAGGGAAAGATCCCCGCGTAGACCATGGCCTGCGGCTCCTGGTAGCCGGGAAGCGGCTCGGCCGCGGGCGGGCCCGACTCCTTGGCGTGGGTCACCGTCTCGCCGATGTGGATGTCCTCGAGGGACTTGATCGCTCCCCAGAAGTAGCCCACTTCCCCGGCCTGCAGGCGCCCGGTCTTCTTCTCCTTGGGCTGGAAGATCCCTACCTCGTTCACCTCGTAGGACTTCCCCGAGGACATGAGCTGGATCTTCTGGCGCGCCTCCAGCGCGCCGTCCACGATGCGCACGTAGACGACGATTCCGCGGTAATCGTCGTAGACCGCGTCGATCACCAGGGCTTTGAGGGGTGCGTCGGGGTCTCCCTTGGGCGGGGGCACCTGCTCCACGATGCGGTCGAGGAGCTCGGCGACGCCTTCGCCGGTCTTGGCCGACACGTGGGGCGCGTCGGTGGCGTCGAGGCCGAGGGAGTTCTCGATCTCCTCGGCCACGTCGTCTGGATGGGCGGTGGGGAGATCGACCTTGTTGAGCACGGGCAGGATCTCGAGGTCGCCCTCCAAGGCGAGGAAGCAATTGGAGACCGTTTGCGCCTCGACCCCCTGCGTCGAGTCGACGAGGAGGATTGCGCCCTCGCAGGCAGCGAGGCTGCGTGAGACCTCGTACTGGAAGTCGACGTGCCCGGGGGTGTCGATCAGATTGAGCTGGTACTCCACTCCGTCCTTGGTCCAGGGCAGCGTGACCGCCACGGCCTTGATGGTGATTCCCCGCTCGCGCTCGAGCTCCATGCCGTCGAGGAGCTGGTCCCGCGCCTCGCGCTTGCTCACCACCCCCGTGATCTCGAGGATCCGGTCCGCGAGGGTCGACTTGCCGTGGTCGATGTGGGCGATGATCGAGAAGTTGCGAATGCGCTCGAGTTCCACGTCCTACAACAATCCCAGCAGTTGGGGTCGAATGGCGTTCAATGCCCGCCAACGGTGGCTGAGGCGGTTCTTCTCCTCGGCGCTGAGTTCGGCGAGGCTGCGGCGCTCCTCCAGCGGTCGGAAGATGGGGTCGTAGCCGAAGCCTCCGTCGCCCCGCGGCGCCGTGAGGACTTCGCCTTCCAGGATCCCCTCTGCCCGAGCCAGGCAGTCGCCGCCGGGGGTGCACACGACGACCACCGTGCGAAAGCGCGCCGTGCGCCGGGGCCCGGGCACACCGGCGAGGGCTTCGAGGAGCTTGTCGCGGTTGTCGGCGTAGCTCGCCTCGGACCCGGCGAAGCGCGCGGAGTGGACGCCGGGCGCGCCGTCGAGCGCGTCTACCTCGAGGCCCGTGTCGTCCGCGAGGCAGCAGGTGCCGGTGCGCGCCGCGTAGAAACGCGCCTTGGCCAGCGCGTTGCCCTCCAGCGTGGGCTCCTCCTCGGGAGCCTCCGGGAGGTCGGCGGGCAGGGGCCGCAAGCGCACGGGGACTCGCAGGAGGATCTCTTGGATCTCCTTCAGCTTGTCGGGATTCCGGGTGCCTAGAGTGAGGATCTTCACGAATGGACTCGAAAACTGGCGTCGCCGGTCGCGAACGCGCCGGCTCCCCGCGCACGCGGGCAAGCCGCTCGGGGTCGGTGGACGCTCGACCGCGGGCAGAAGGGTAGCACGCTGCGAGCGCCGAGGGCAGTCACGGCGCCCTTCTTGCGCCCCCGGACCGGCGCGCCTACGATGTCCCGAACGTCTTGCAGAGAGTGCCCTTAGGCCACCGCGTGCAGCCCTCCTCGAACGACCTCCTCGTGGCCGCCCTGGCGTTGGGCTACCGCTACTGCGGTCTGGGCGACCTCCGGCGAGGGCTGCGCGCGGCCAAGGCCGAGGGCCTTGCCGCGGCCCTCGAGTCCGCGGGGGTGCTTTCTCCTCGCCGGGCCGAGAAGCTTCGCCGCGGCGCCGACCTCGCCGCGCGCCTGCGGGCGGACGCGATCTACGGGGTGATCGCCCTGCGCAATCGCTTGGTGAGCGGTGCGCTCCTCAACGCATGCATGGAAGAATGTCGCTCGAGAGGCTACGAGCGGACCCTGGGCGAGGTCCTCTGCGCGCGCGGCGTCCTCTCCCCAGAACAACACGAGGCGATCCTCCGCCGCAGGGAGGAGCTCACCCCGCAACTGGAATCGAAGGAGCGCACCCTCGCGCGCGCCATCGACCTCGAGCGCGACGGAGACGAACTCGCCGAGCTCAAGCTCGCCGTGCTCTTCGGCGAGGTCGCCGCCAAGCTCTCCTTCCTCGGCAAGACGGACTTCGAGGCCGCCTTGGCCGCGTGCGAAGCTCGCGAGCGCGGCGAAGACCCGAGCGCCGCCGCCCGCCGGGCCCGCGAGACCTTCGGCTCCTCCCCGGCCGCCGGCGCGGGAGCCGCGGTGTCGACCGCCCCAGGCACCGGGTCGCCGGCGGCCTCCGCGAGTTCGGGGACGACTCCGGGGTCGGGAAGCCCAGACGACGACCGAGACCATGCCATCAAGGGCTACGAGTTGCTCGACAAACTCGGTGCGGGCGCCATGGGCGCGGTGCTCAAGGCCCGCAAGCTCGACAGCGGCGAGATCGTCGCCCTCAAGATCCTCAAGCCCCAGTTGGCGGCCGACCGCGAATACGTCCTTCGCTTCCAGCGGGAGGCCAAGGCCGTTGGCCGCCTCAGCCACCCGAGCATCGTCCGCGCACTCCAGGTCGGACGCTCGGGAGACTACTACTTCTTCGCGATGGAATTCGTCGAAGGGAAGACCGTTGCGGAGATCCTCAAGGAGCGCGGGCGCCTCGACGAGCGCACCGCGCTGCGCGTCGTCGCGCGCGTCGCGTCGGCGCTCCACCATGCGTGGCAGCACCGCATCGTCCACCGCGACGTCAAGCCCGACAACATCATGCTGACCACCCAGGGCGAAGTGAAGCTCACCGACCTCGGCCTTGCGCGGGCGGTCCGGCGCGAAGCCACCCTGACCATCACCGGCGTGGTCATGGGCAGCCCGGCCTACCTTTCGCCCGAGCAGGCCAAGGGCACCCAGGACCTCGACGTGCGCTCCGACCTCTACTCGCTCGGGGCGACCCTGTTCCACATGCTCACGGGCAAGGTCCCCTACGACGGGGAATCGCCCCTCCAGGTCATGCTCCAGCACTTGAACGCGCCGGTCCCCGAGGTGCGGCGCTTCGCCCCCGAGGTCTCCGAGGCCACCCGCCTGCTCCTCCTGCGCATGATGGCCAAGCGCCCCGCCGAGCGACCGCAGAAGGCCTCGGCCGTGGAGGCCATCGCCCGCAAGATCGAGGAGGCCCTCGCCCGCGGCGAGACGCCGGCCGTCCCCGCTGCCCTCGCGCCGGCGGGCGCCCGCCCGCCGGCGTCCGCGCCCACGGCGCAGGCTCCGACCGCCGACGCGGCGACGCCGGCTCCGCGACCCCCCGCCCGCGGCCATCGCGCGAGCGACGAAGGCTCGCCCAAGGAGCGCAAGCACCGCGAGGCCGGGGAGCGGCTGCGGCGCATGGCCCGCAAACGCCGCCGTCGCTTCTGAGCGCGCCCGACGGCTACACTCCCCGGTCGTGCCCCGCCGCCGCTGGATGCTCCTCCTCGCCGTCTGCGCCCTCGCCCTCGTCTCCTGGCGCACCGCCCACCGGCGCAACGAGGGCGACCTGCGCGTCTACTACGAAACCGTGGGACGCCTCTCCCGCGGCCTCGACCTCTACCAACGGCGCGAAGGCCCCGACCCCCAGCGCCCGACCGGCTTCATTTACCCGCCGCTGTTCGCCGTTTTCTTCTGGCCGTTGACCGCCCTCCCCTTTCCTCTCCTGCGGGGCCTGTGGTGCTTCGCCACGGGGCTCTGCGCCCTGCGCGCCTTCGTCCTGGCCCACGACCTCCTGCGGCGGGAGCGGCCGCCGCCCCCGCGCGCGGGCCTCGCGCTGGCCGCGGGAGCGCTGGTGGCGCTGCGCTTCGTGTGGAGCGACCTCGGCCACGGACAAGCCAACCTCGTGGTGATCTGGCTGACCCTGGAAGGAATCGTTCAGGCCGCCCGCGGCCGGGAACTCCTCGGCGGCGCGCTTCTCGCCACGGCCACGCTCTTCAAGCTGACCCCGGCCATCGTCGTCGCCGGCTACCTGGTGCGAGGACGCCGCCGCGTCGTCCTCGGGGCGCTCCTGGGAGGGCTGATCGGCCTCCTCCTCCCTGCGCTCGTGCTCGGCCCGCTGGGGAACCTCGACGCGCTCTGGCGCTTCGCCACGGTGGTGACGAGCTGGAACGACGCGCAGCATGGCTACGTGGGCAACAACGCCTCGCTGACCTCCGCCCTTCAGCGCCTCCTGGTCGGTGTCGCGGACGCGGGCCAGCGCCCCGCGCCCCTCCTCCTCTCCCTTCCCCCGGGCCCGGTGCGGATCCTCTGCGCGCTGCTCTCGCTCGCCTCCCTGGCCGGGTCGCTCGCCCTCGCCCGCACGGTGCGCGGAGAGGCTGCCCGCAGCGCCGTTCTCCTGGCCGCGATTCCCCTCGTCTCGCCGGTGGCCTGGAAGCCGCATCTCGTGTGCCTCGTCCTTCCTGCCCTGTTCGCTGCGGAAGCGGTCACGCGGCGCGGCCTTCGCCGCGCCTGGCCGCTGGCCCTGGCGCTCGGGCTCCTCGGGCTCAGCGGGCGGCTCGTCCTCGGGCGCGCCGCCAGCGACGCCTTCCTCCGCTGGGGAGGGCTGACCGGTGCGCTCGTCCTCCTCGCCGGCGCGCTCGCCCTCGCCGCCCGCGAAGAGGAGGGCACCCCCGCGCCGCCGCCCCCGTCGTCGTCCGCGGACGCTCCCGCGTGAGGCATACTCGGCCACCCGTGGACGACTTCGCCTACCGAGAGGGAATCCTGCACGCCGAGGGTGTATCCCTCGTCGACCTCGCCCGAGCGCACGGCACCCCCCTCTACGTCTATAGCCTCGCTGGCCTGCGCCGACGGCTGCGCGCCCTGCGGGACGCCTTCGGCGAACCACCGCCCCGCATCGCCTACTCGGTAAAGGCCAACCCCCACTTGGCCGTCGTTCGCGCCTTCGCCCGCGAAGGCGCCGGAGCGGACGTGGTCTCGGGCGGCGAACTCCTCCGCGCGCGCGCTGCCGGAGTCCCGGCCGCGGACATCGTCTTCGCCGGCGTCGGCAAGCGCGAAGACGAGCTCGAGCTCGGCCTCGACGAAGGCATCGGCTGCTTCAACGTCGAAGTCGCCGGCGAGCTCGAACTCCTCGACCGCCTGGCCCGCGCCCGCGGGGTGCGCGCCCCGGTCGCTCTGCGCGTGAACCCCGACGTGGCCGGGGGCGGGCACGAATACATCCAGACCGGCAAGCGGGTGAACAAGTTCGGGATTCCCCTCGGCGACGCGCCCCCCCTCTTTCGCCGCGCCGCGGCCCTCCCGGGCATCGAACTCCTCGGCCTCGCCTGCCACGTAGGCAGCCAGATCCTCGACCTCGGGCCCTTCGAGCGCGCGCTGGCCCGCATTGCCGACCTCGCCCGGGGGCTGCGCGCCGAAGGGCTCCCCGTCGCCCACGTAGACGTCGGCGGGGGCCTCGGCGTTCGCTACACCGACGAGGAGCCCCCTCCGTTCTCTGCCTACGCCGCCGCCGTTCGTCGCCACCTCGACCCCCTGAAGGCGACCGTGGTCCTCGAGCCCGGCCGCTGCCTGACCGCCGGGGCCGGCCTCCTCCTGACCCGTGTGCTCTACACCAAACGAAGCGGAGGCAAGCGCTTCGTCATCGTCGACGCCGCCATGAACGACTTCGCGCGCCCCGCCCTCTACGGCGCGCGCCATGCAGTGCGCTCCGTGCGGGAGGGCGCGGCGCGCGCGCGGGCCGACGTGGTCGGCCCGGTGTGCGAGACGGGCGACTTCCTCGCTCGCGACGCCGAAGTCCCCGACGCCGCTCCGGGCGACCTGCTCGCCCTGCTCGGCGCGGGCGCCTACGGCCGCTCCATGGCCAGCAACTACAACAGCCGACCCCGCGCGGCGGAGGTGCTCGTACACGGCGGGCAGGCGTACCTCGTCTCTGCCCGCGAGGACCCACGCACGCTCTTCGCCCACGAGCGCGTCCCGGAATTTCTCGGCGCCCCGGAGACGCGCCCTTGAACGCCCTGCCAACGCACGCCCCCCGCGGGCGCAGGCGGCCGTCCTGGCTGGCCGCGCCCCTCCTCGCTCTTGCCGGCTGCGGACTCGCGGACCTGCGCCCCGCAGAACTCCGCGCGCACGGAATCTCCGCCGCCCGCGCGCGCCGCGGGCGCGCGCTCCTCCGCGCCTGCGCCGAGCGACACGGAGGACTCGAGCGCTGGCGCTCGCACCGAGGAGCGGAGATCCTCTTCGTCGACCGCTGGAACGGGCTCCTGGGCAGCCTCCTCTGCCCCTGGCCCGCGCGGCGGCAGACGGTGCGCCTGCGCCTGCGCCTGGGGAGCGAGGCTGCCGCCTGCCGCTTCGAGGACGGTCCGGCGGCTGGCCGTGGCTGGCGCGTGGACGAAGCCGGCCGCACCTTCCTCCGCGACGCTCAAGGCCGCGAGCGCCCGGTGGACTTGCCCGAGGCTCGGTTCATCCTCCGCGCCTACCGATTCTTCTTCGAACTCCCCTACGTCCTCCTTGACGCGCCCGTCGTGGCCTGGGCCGGTCGGACCCGCTTGGACGATCGCCCCGTCGACCTCGTGTTCGTCACCTGGGACCGCCCCGCACCGCACCGCGCACACGATCAATACCTCCTGTGGATCGACGCGCGCGACCGCCGCCTGCGAGCGGCCCAATACACGATTCGGGACAAGGGGGACTGGGTCGTCGGAGCCAACCGCTTCGGCCGCTGGCACTGGGTCGCGGGGTCGCTCGTCCCCTTCGAGCAGCGGATCGCTTTCCGGCCGGACGACCCCGACTTCCTCCACGGACCGCGCCTGCGGGCGGTGCGTTTCCTGGACGAAGCCCCCCGCGCCGGACCGACGACGGCCCCTACGGCGCCGGTGCGAACGCCAGGGGAGTGACGCCGCGCTTGCGCAGGTCGCGGTCGAGGTTGGCGAGGAAGCCGAGCCGCGCCTCGCCGCGGGGGTGTTCGGGGTCGAGGTCCAAGATCCCGCGGGCCCGCAAGGCGCCGGCGACGTCGTCCTCGCAGGGAGCCTCGCCGAGGCGCTCGCGAAGGTCGGCCCGATCGAGGACGCGGCGCGAGCCCTCCCAGCACACCAGGTCCGGCTCCCCCTCGCCGCCGAAGGAGGCCCAGGCGACCTGCTTGGCGCCGGCCCGCGCGAGGGCCTCGGCCAGCGTGACGGGAAGGCGATCCCCCTCTTCGAGCAGCGTGGACCAGCCGCCGCGACGCCGCAGGAGAAGGAAGCGCCGCACGTCGGGCGCGGTGGTCGCCTGCGTCCAGGGGAGCTCGGTCCAGGGGCGCAGCGCCTTGGCGAGCAGGGCCCGCACCCGGTTGGGGTCGCCCGCAAGGTGAACGCGCGCACCCTCGAGCCGGGGCTCGCGCAGCGGCCTTGCGGCCTCGAGGGCGCGCGCGCGGTCTTCGGGAGCAAGCGGTGAGGCTTCGAGGAGCGCCCGCGCGTCGCGGGCCGAACGCGCGCGCACCAGAAGGCGACCGAGTCGGATCGGGTCCAGGGGCGGCCGCGCCCGGGCGGCGAAGCGGAGCAGCGACGCGAGGAGGCCATCGCTGCGGAGGCGAAAGGCGAGGTTGATCCCCACCAGGCGCAGGAACCACTGCGCCGCCTCCTCCTCCAATTCGGAGGAGAGGGCCGCCAGCGCGCGGCCCGAAGGGAGCGGGTCGGCAGCGTCGAGGAGCGCGCGCGCGAAGGCTTCCAACCAGGTTGCGCTGACCACCCGCCCGAGTTCCTCGAGGTCTCGATCGAGGTCGAGGTCCGCAAAGGGGAAGTGCGTGCCGCCTCGTCCCTCCTCCCAGATTTCTCCGACGTCGCGCAGCCAACGGCGAAGGAGGAAACGGACCACCAGCTCCGCGTCGGAGCCCTCGAGGAGCGTCGCGTCGGTGGAGGTCAGAAGTTCACCCCCAGGCCAAAGGAGACGAACAGAATCGACGCCGTCTGCTTGGAGCCGGAGAGGGTGTAGTCGGCGGTGTGGAAGCGGTTCGAGGGCGTTTTTAGCGTCCTGGGCAGGGCGTACTCCACCGCCACGTTGAACTCGATCAAGGGTCCCCAGTGGAGCGTGAAGCCGCCGCTGACGTGGTGCTCGCTGATGGTTGGCTGCTGGGGAAGGGTCGTGTCGTCGGGGGTGGGCGACTTGCCGTAGTTGTAGCCGGCCCGAAGCACCAGAGCCCAGGAGGGAACGCCCTCGACCAGATCGTCCCCTTCGTAGGCCAGCCAGGTGACCCCGAAGGCGATCACGTGCTGGTTCTCCCACTGGAGGGGAATCCGTACGTGGACCGTGCCGCCGGTCATGATGTCCAGGTTCTGGTTGTCCCCGTGCGAGAGGCGCACCTTGAGGACGCGCGCGACCTCGGACCAGTGGATGTAGGTGTAGTCGAAGCCCAGCGAGAGCCGCCGGTGCGGACGCACCGCGAAGCCGAGGCCCACCATGCGCGGGGCCTCGAAGTCCTCGATGCGCAGGTCGTAGACGCTCGTGAAGCCGAGGGCGGGGTTGATCCCCGGGTCGATGAGCGCCAGCGCCGCCGGACCTCCGAGGGTCGCCGTCATGCGATTGACTTCGTCCGTGGCGTCCACGGTCGAGCGGCCGAGGAAGTCGGCCATGTGCGACTTCTCCTGGTAGACCAGGCCGGCCGAGAAGTATTCGCTGTTGAAGAGGATCCCCAGCCGCCCCGAGAAGCCGAAGGCCCAGGCGTCGTCGACGTCGGCCGCGGTAAGCATTTGGCCGCTGTTGGAGAAGTTGAGGGCCACGGCGGGGAACTCGAAGTCGTCGCGAAGGATCGCCAGGGGCTGGGCGATTCCCCCGTCGATTTCGAAGCGGCTGTAAATGAACTGCAGGCTGAGGCCAACCGAGAAGTAGCGGTTGAAGCGGTAAGCCAGCGAGGGAGTGACCGCGAGGGCGAGGACGTTCGTCTCCCAGTCGAGGGGAGGGAGGTAGGCGGAGTCTGCGGGAGAGGCCGAAGCAGGGTTGTTGGGATCGACGGAGACGTCGAGGTCCTTGATCTTGACCACTCCCCCGGTGACGGGAAACACCCCGAAGCCGAAGCGCCAGCGCCCTCCGTAGAGGCGCTCCTCGTCGTCGCCCGCGAAGGCGTCGAGGGCCTCGTCCGAGCCCCCTTCCTCGGGCGGACCCTCGGCGCGGTCGGCGCGGTCGTCCAAGAGTCCCCAGCGGCCGAGGTCGAAGAGCGGCGCGATGTCCCAAGTGGACGGCCCCCCCGAGAAGACCGCCCCGAAGGAGAAGGCCGGCAGCGGGAAGAACAGGTCGGACTCCTTTTCGAAGCGACCGAAGACGTTCTCCCACTCCACGTCCAGCTTCACCACGGCCCAGTTGGAGTCCAGGCGGTTGCCGTAGACGAAGGCCATGCCGGCCGGGTTGTTGACGGGGCCGATCCCGTCGTCGGCGAAGGCGTAGTCCACGCCGCCCCGACCCGCCGCCCGCGGCCCGTAGGCCGTGAGCTTGAACCCGTTGGTGGCCAGGGCGGGGCCGGCGGAGAGGCAGAGCAGGGCGGCGAGGAGGGTGCTGCGAACGGCCAAGGGGAGCTCCTGGGGCAGGGGCGAAGAGCTTAGGCGCTGGGCGCCCCCAAGGCCAGCCCTCGTCCGGTGGCCAGGACGGGTCGCGTCGTCGAACCGGTGCGCCGGCGTCCTCCCTGGGAGAGCGGGCCGGGGAGGGGACCGAACGAGCGCCGCGGAGGGCACCGAGCAGTCCCCGCGGGGAGCGGAACGGCCCAACGACGCGGCGCGTCACGCTCCGCCGCGACCTTTCGTCTCGCAACGGACGGCGTCCCAGGAGCGGACGACGCGGGACGCAAGCACCACCCAAAAGTGGAACGCGAACGAAAAGCGGCGAATGACGCGGCGCGTAACAGACTGCGTGCAGAGGAGTTGTGGCGATTCTCCGCCACCGGCGCGCGGTCCCCACTTTGCTCCCCGTCCTTCGACCCGGAGGTCAGGGATGCTTTCCGCGCTCGCCCGCCGCCAAGGCGCCCAACGACTCGCCTGCTTCGTCCTCGCCGTGGCCCAGAGCACCTGGGCGCTCGGGTGCTACCAGACGACGGGCTCGGACCACCGCCGCATCGCTTCGAGCACCGCCGCCGGCGCCACCGGCGGCGTGAACGTGGGCCTGATCCTCTACGACACGGTCCACCACAGCCTGGAAGCCAAGGGCGAAACCGCGCAACTCGCCGCCCTCGAAGCCCGCAAGGCGGACTTCGTCGACGCGGTCAACCGGATCCTTCCCTCTACCGTCAGCGGGAACCTCTTCCCCACCCTGGTCAAGCTCCGCCCCCTCATCGTCGACGGGAGCTTCGAGGACGCCCTGGCCGACGTGGACGGTCTCCTCGCCGACCTCCTGGTCGACCGATCCGCCCTCGACGGGCTGGCCAAGCTCCTCAGCGCCAGCCCGGCCCCGGCCTCCACACGCGACCTTCGGACCACCAGCCTCCTCGTCAACCGGCTTCTCGCCTACCCCGAGCTCGAACAGGCCTCCCAGGCCGTCCTCGAGCTCCTCGACGCCAACGACGGCGTCGACGAGAACGGACAGCCCAACGGCGAGCGGAACCTGGTCCGCGGCCTCCAGGCCCTGGTCAGCCGACAGCTCCTCTCCTTCCAGCCCGCGCCGGGCACGACCTCGGCGGTTGCCCAGCACCTCGAAGAACTCGCCCGCGCCCTCCTCTCCCACCAGCCGCTGAAGGCCTTCCCCAACCTCGGCGCCAAGGCCTGGGCCGTGCGGCTCGACGTCCACGGCAACCCCAAGGTGCTCGCGGACCCGGCCACCGGTCGCCTGCCGGCCCCCTTCGTCGACGCCGACAACGACGGCGTCGCCGATGTCGACGCCCAGGGCCGGCCGGTGGATGCGAGCGGCGCCCCCATCGACCTGCCCGCCTTCGGTGCGACCGGCGCCCGAGACGCCTTCGGACGCGCCCTTGCCCCCGGCGGCGGGACCTACTACGACTACTTCGACGTCAAGCGGACCCTCCTCTCCGAGCTGCTCCTCCTCGCCGGCGAACTGGCCACGAGAGACGTGACCGGCAAGACCGCTCGCCTGGTCGACGGGCTCACCGATCGGGTCCGCAACGACCGCGGCACGCCCGACCCCAGCGACGACGTCTACACCCTCTCCCCGAACAGCCCGGTCGTCGACCTAGCCCACGCCCAGTTCGAGGTCATCGAGCGCACCCCCCTGCCCGACCTGCTCGCCGGCCTCGCCGAGGTGGTGAAGAACGATCCGCAGCACTTCGCGCAGATGGTCGACAAACTCGTCGTCGCCCTCAAGAAGGCCAGCGCGGCCGCGCAAACCGTTCCCGCCGCTCCGGGCGGCGGCCAGGCGCTCCTCAACGACCTCCTGCCCCTCCTCGAGGACACGCTCCGCCCCCGCGGGCGCAACACCACGGCGATGCGCGCCCTCCTGCAGGCCTTCAACACCGAGCAACGCCGGCTGCACAACCTGCCGGTGAGCTTCGCCAACATGATGTACTGGCACGATTACCGCCAGCGCATCCCCGCGGACGCCACCCACAAGAGCGTCATGCAGCGCCTGCTCGACATGATGGTCGAGGCCGACCGCTGCAGCGCCCCGCTCATGGGCAACATGGCCGAGTTCTACCTCAAGGTCATGGCCGGCGAACAGCGCATCCTCGGCATCCCGGTGACCATTGGGACAGTCCACTTCCTCCTGGACATCGGCTTCTTGCGCCGCCTGCTCTGCTCGGGGATCAAGGCCTCGGACGTCCGTGCCCTCAAGGACTTCAACGACACCGGCGCCCTCGAGGCCATGAAGCCCATTGCCAAGGTCTTCGTGCAGCGCGGCGAGGTCACCCTCCTCAAGGACATCATGCTCGGCCTCCAGCGGCACTACGACACCGTCATGCGCCCCACCGAACCCACCGCGGTGGCCGTGCTCTCCTCGGGGGCCGTCGAAGAACTGTTCGAGGTCTTCGACGACATGACCCGGGTCCAGATCCCGGGGAGCAACCAAGTCGTCGCCGACGCCCTCGCCGACACGTTGCAGGCCCTCATGACCGGCGGCCAGGTCCTCGACCGCCGGGGGCAGCCCCACCGCAGCCTGGCGGCCCTGCTCCTCGATTCCCTCGACTCCCTCGACCGGCGCGCCACCCAGCGGGGGATCAAGCCGCTCCTCGACCAGTTGACCTCCGACCTCGGCGAAGTCCTCCTCGCGACCTACGTGGACGACCAGGGTACTCCGGACCCCGCCGATGACGTCGAGCACTGGAAGTGGCAGGGCCTCGCCGGGTCGCTGGGGAAGGTCCTCAGCGCCGCGGCGGCTTCGATCCCGAGCGATCCGGCCGCCCGCGCGCAATGGGCGAACGACCGCCAGCGCGACACCGTCGCCTTCCTCCTGGGCGAGGACATGGGGACGCTCCTCGACGCGTTCCTCGCCGTCTCCACCTCGCCCCAGAAGGCGGTCCTCAACCGCGCCTTCGCCGGACTGCTCCAGCCACAGCTCGACCCCTCCCGCGACATCTTTGGCGCCCTGCTGACTTTGGTCGCCGACGGGCTGGCCCACAAGCCCTTCACCGCGCAGCGCGTCGACGCCCAGGCGCTGGCCGACGTGCTCCACTTCCTCGGCCGCCAGCTCGACCCCGCGCTCCACAAGCTCGATGGCGTGGTCAAGCTCCTGCGCGGGATCCTGCACGCGGACGACGGACTCTTCCTCCTCCACGTCGCCCGCAACGCCTTCGACAAGGGGCCCTACGGCGCCGACCCCTCGCCGGTGGAGGTCCTCGGCGACGTCTTCGGGGACTTGCGCGCTGCCGGGGGCAACGCCGGGCCGCTGACCGCCGCCGACGTGGAAGCCATGGTCGACGACCTACGCCAACTTCTGAACGACCCGAACGGCCTGCCCGCCATCATCCGCAGGCTCAAGGGACGCTGACGCGAAGGCGCGCGTCGTCGCGCTCCTCGCCGTGGGGGAGGAAGCCGACGCGCGGAAGCCGGAACCCGCCGGAGAGCCTCCGTCGCCCCCCCTGCCCTTCGCCCTGGCCCGAGTATGATCCCCGCGTGAGCAAGGGCCTGTTCTTGGTCTTCGAGGGGATCGACGGCGCCGGCAAGTCGAGCCAACTCCAGCGACTGGCCGCGCGACTGCGCGCCGCCGGCCACGAAGTGCTCTGCCTGCGCGAACCCACCGACGGGCCGTGCGGAGCCGAGATTCGTCGGCGGGCTCGGGAGGGCCCTCCTCTCCCCCCCCAGGAGGAACTCGATCTCTTCTTGCAGGACCGGCGCGAGAACGTTGCCGAACGCGTCCTCCCCGCCCTCGCCGCGGGGAAGGCCGTCCTCCAAGACCGCTACTTCTACTCCACCGCGGCCTACCAGGCCGCGCGCCCCGAACTCGGGCTCAGCCCCGCGGAGGTCGTCTCCCTCCATGCCTGGGCCCCCCTCCCCGACCTCGTGCTGCTCTTGGACCTGCCCGTCGACGAGGGGCTGCGCCGGGTGGTCCGCCGCGGCCGCGGCGACGCCTTCGAAGAGCGCGCCCTGCAAGAGCGCGTGCGGAAGAACTTCCTCGCCCTCGCCGCGCGCGACCCGCGCTTCCGCCGCATCGACGCCGGGCGCCCGGAAGAGGAGGTCGCCGCGGCGGTATGGGACGCGGTCCGGCCTCTGCTCGAGGAGGTCCAGGCGTGAGGCGCGCCGCGCTCTTCGCCGTCTTCTTGCTCCTTCTCGGCTGCCCCGGAGGCGGCACGAGCCCGCGCCGGCAGGTGGTGGTCTACTGCGCCCTGGACCGACTCTTCGCCCAGCCCATCCTCGAGCGCTTCGCCCGCGAGACGGGCATCGAAGTCCTCCCCAAGTGGGACACCGAAGCCACCAAGACCACCGGCCTGGTGCAAGCGCTCCGCAGCGAGGCAGAGCGCGTCCGCTGCGACGTGTTCTGGAACAACGAGATCGCGCACAGCGTGGCGCTGGCCCGCGACGGGCTCCTTGCCCCCTACGAGAGCCCCTCCGCCGAGGACCTGCCGGCCTGGGCACGCGACCCCGAGCGGCGCTGGACCGGCTTCGCGGCCCGTGCCCGGGTCATCCTCGTCAACACCGAGGCCGTTCCCGCGGACGCCCTGCCCACCTCCCTCGACGACTTCCTCGACCCACGCTGGAAGGGACGCTGCGGCATCGCCAAGCCCCTCTTCGGCACCACCGCAACCCACGTGGCCTACCTGTTCGCCAAGAACGCCGAGGCGGCCAAGCGCTGGCTCGCAGGCCTCCGCGCCAACGAAGTCGTCGTGTGCGCCGGCAACGCCGACGTCAAGGATCGCGTCGCCTCGGGCGAGCTCGCCTTCGGTCTCACCGACACCGACGACGCCAACCTGGCCCTCCGCGCGAAGCGACCGGTGCGCGTCGTGTTTCCGGGGCAGGGGCCGGACGGCGAAGGTACCCTCCTCCTCCCCAACACCGTGGCGGTCCTGCGCGGCGCGCCCCATCCTGCGGAGGCCCGCCGCCTGGTCGACTACCTGCTCGCCCCCGAGGTAGAGCGGGCACTGGCCGCGTCGCGCTCGGCGCAGATCCCACTGCGCCCCAGCCTGCCGCGCGCGCCCTGGATCCCCTCCGACCTGCGCGCCGCCCCCGTGGACTGGCAGGCCGTCGCCGCCGCCCTGCCCGCAGCGCGCGACTTCGTGCGCCGGGAGTTCCTCCGCCGGTGACGCCGGCGGCCCTCGTTCCCTGCGCAGGCCCGGCGGGCCCTCCGCCGCGCACGCGCCGGACCGGACCGCTCCGGTGAAGCGGGCCCTTGCCGGCGCAGCCGCGGCGGCGCTCCTTTGCGCTGCGGGCGGAGGGCTCTGGGCCTTGGAAGCGGAGGACCGGGCCGCCTTTGCGCGCAGCCTGGGGGTGGGCGCCCTCGCCGCCCTCTGCGCCCTGGCCCTCGGCCTCGGCTACGCCTTCGTCGTGGCGCGGCACCGCTTTCTCGGACGCGGCCTCCTCGCCGCCTTGGCGGTGGGCCCCCTCGCCACTCCCCCCTACGTGGCGGCCATCGCCTGGGTCGACGCCCTGGGGCCCGCCGGCTGGCTGCCGCGCCTGTGCGGGCTCTCGGATCCCCGCGGCCCTTCGCTCCTCGCCGGCGGGCTCGTCTACAGCGTGCCGAGCTGCGGTCTACTTCTCGGCTGCTGCCTGTTTCCCCTCGTCGGCCTGGCAGCAGCCGCCGCCCTCCTTCGGGTCCCCCGCGGAGCCCTCGAGGCGGCGCGGCTCGCGCGCGGTCCGCTCGGCGAGCACGCCGTGCTCTGGGCAGCGGCGGCCCCGGCGGCGGGCGCCGCGGCCCTGGTCGTCTTCTCCCTGGCCCTGGTGGAGTTCGCCGTCCCCCAACTCCTCCGGGTGGGCGTCCTCGCCGAGTCCGTCTACCTGGCGCTGGCCGCCGACGACCGCCCCGGCCTGGCCCTCCTGCGCAGCCTCCCCCTCCTTTCCGCCACGACCCTCGCGCTCGGCGGTGCGCTCCTCTGCTGGCGCCGTCCGCCCCTGAACGCCGGCGAGCCCGCACCGCGCCGACCCCTCGGCCGGCGCCACGCCGCGGCCGCGGCGCTCGGCTGCCTCCTCGCCCTCGCCCCGGGCCTGCTCAACCCCGCGACCTCCCTCGGACTGCGCCTGTGGATCGACCCCGCCGGCGGCGCCGGCGGCCCCGCCCGCGCAGCCCACGTGCTCGCCTCCGCCTGGGAGGCCGGCTCCGCCGACGCCGCCCGCAGCGTGACCGCCGGCGCGCTCACCGCTTCCTGCGGCCTGCTGCTCGGCGTGGCCGTCGCCTGGCCGCTGCGCCGCCTGCGCGGCCCGCAGCGCCTCCTGCTCGCCGCGGCCTCCCTCCTCCCCTTCGCCCTTCCCGCACCGCTCGCGGGGCTGTCGACCCTCGCCCTCTTGAACCACGAATGGACCGCGCCCCTCTACGACGGGCTGGGTGCCCTGGTCTTCGCTCTCGGACTCCGTTTCGCTCCCCTCGCCGTGCTTGCCGCCTGGCTGGCCCTGCACCGCGTCCCCCTCGAGCAAGAGGAGGCTGCCCGCCTCTGCGGACGACACCCCGCCCGCGCCATCCTCCCCCAGATCGCCCCGGCCCTCCTCGCCGCCTGGCTCGGGGTCTACCTGCTCGCCGTGACCGAATACGGCGCCTCGGCCCTGGCCGCTCCCCCCGGCCAGTCGGTCCTCTCGGTCTTCCTGGTCAACGAAGCGCACTACGGACAAGGAGCAGAACTCTCCGGCCTCTGCGCCCTCTTGCTGGGGGTGGTGTTGCTCCCCCTCCCCGCCGTCGGAGCCGGCGTCGCCTGGTTGCGCTGGAGGAGACGAGCATGAGCGCAGGCGCGGTGTCCATCGCGAACCTCACCGTGAAGCTCGGCCCCCTCCCGGCCCTCCTCGACGTCCACCTCGAGGTCCCACCGGGCGGACGCTTGGCCGTGGTCGGTCCCTCGGGCGCAGGGAAGACGACCCTCTTGCGGGCGATCGCGGGCCTGGTCGTCCCGCGCGCGGGGAGCATTCGCATCTCCGGGCGCGAGGCCACCCGCGCGCGCGAGGTGCTCCTCCCCCCGGAACACCGCCGAGTGGGGCTGGTCTTCCAGTCGCTCGCCCTCTGGCCCCACATGACCGTCGAGCGGACCCTCGCCTTCGCCGGCGCCGGGGACGGCGCGCGGGAGCTCGCGGCGCGGGTCGGCCTCGACAAGCGCCTCCGCTCCACCCCCGACCAGCTTTCGGGAGGCGAGCAGCAGCGCTTGGCCCTCGCCCGCGCCCTCGCCCCCGACCCCGAGGTCCTGCTCCTCGACGAGCCCTTCGCCCATCTCGACGCCCCCCTGCGGGCCGAGCTCGCCGAGTGGTTGCTCGAACTCCTGGCGGAGCGCGGGACGACCCTGCTCGTCGCCACCCACCAGCGCGAAGTGGCCTTCGCCCTCGCCCGCGACCTGGTCGTCCTGGACCACGGCGCGGTCCGCGACGCGGGGCCGCTCGACGCCCTGACCCTGGCCCCACGCAGCGCGACGACCGTGCGCCAGCTCGGCCTGGGGACCGTCCTCGAGGGCCGCTTCGAGGATCCTGGGCTGCGTACCCCCTTCGGGCTCCTCTCTTTGGAGGGCGAAGGGAAAGCTCGCTGCGCCGTGGTTCGCCCCGAGCAGGTGCGCCTCGTGGCGCCCGACGAGGGTGCCTCGGCCCGCGTGCTCGCCTGCGAGCTCGCGCGCCCCGACGCGCGGGAGGCACGCTTTGCGCTCGTCGTCGAGCGCGAGGGAACCCGCCTTCGTGCCCTCAGCACCCAGCCCCGCGAGCGCGGCGAACTGCTTGGGGTCCAGATCGTCGGCCCCTGTCGGCGCGTGTCCCCGAGCTGAGGTCCATGCCCTCCGGGTGGCGGCCCCTCGCGCGCGAAAGGCGTCGCACCGCGGTTATCCTGCGCCCATGCCCGCGCGCCGCCCCCGAAGCTCCAAGCCCCGCCCTCCGGCTCCTCCCGCGGCCCCCGAGCCGATCGGCAACGTGGCCAACGTCGAGGAGCGGCCCTTCGAGTTCGTCAGCGACTTTCGGCCGACCGGCGACCAGCCTCGGGCCATCGAGGCCATCGTGGAGTCGGTCCAGGCAGGGCACCCGCACCAGGTGCTCCTCGGCGTCACGGGCTCGGGCAAGACCTTCACGGTGGCGAACGCCATCGCCCGCTTGAACCGCCCCACGCTCGTCCTCGCCCACAACAAGACCCTGGCGACGCAGCTCTTCCAAGAGCTGCGCAGCTTCTTCCCCCGCAACGCGGTCGAATACTTCGTCAGCTACTACGACTACTACCAACCCGAGGCGTACATTCCCTCGAGCGATCTCTACATCGAGAAGGACGCCACCCAGAACGAACGCCTCGACCGGCTGCGCCACAGCGCCACCCGGAGCCTCCTCACCCGCCGCGACGTGGTCATCGTGGCCTCCGTTTCCTGCATCTACGGCCTCGGTTCTCCCGAGGCGTACTACGGAATGAAGGTCGAAGTCGCGCGCGGCGAACGCCACGACCGCGACGACCTGCTGCGCGCGCTGGTGGCCATTCAGTACCGGCGCAACGACGTGGACTTCCGCCGCGGCAGCTTCCGCGCCACCGGCGACGTGATCGACGTGGTCCCCGCCCACGCCGAAGCGAGCGCAATTCGCATCGAGCTCTTCGGCGACGAGGTCGACCGGATCGCCGAGATCGACCCCTTGACCGGCGAAATCCGCGCCGAGCTCGACCGAGTCGAGATCTACCCCAAGAGCCACTACGTAACCCCCGAGGAGCAGCTCGAACGCGCCCTGGAGACCATCGAGGAGGAACTCGTCGCTCGCCTTTCCGAGCTGCGCGGGCAGGGGCGGCTGCTCGAAGCCCAGCGGCTCGAGTCGCGCACCCGCAGCGACCTGGAATTTCTGCGCGAAATCGGCACCTGCAAGGGAATCGAAAACTACTCGCGGCACTTGACCGGGCGTGCGCCGGGCGAGCCCCCGCCCACCCTCCTCGACTACCTTCCCCCGGACGCCCTGCTGGTGGTCGACGAGAGCCACGTGATGCTCCCGCAGGTCCGCGCCATGTACAAGGGCGACCGCTCGCGCAAGGAAAACCTGGTCCGCTTCGGCTTCCGCCTCCCCAGCGCCCTCGACAATCGCCCGCTCACCTTCGAGGAGTTCGCCGCCAAGCCCCTCCAACGCCTCTACGTGAGCGCGACGCCCGCCGCCTACGAACTCGAGCTCGCCGGGAAGCAGGTGTTCGAGCAGATCGTGCGCCCGACCGGGCTCCTGGACCCAGAAGTCGAAGTCCGCCCGACGCGCGAGCAGGTCCACGACCTCCTCGACGAGGTGCGCGCGTGCGCCGAGCGCGGGGAACGCGCGCTGGTCACCACCCTCACCAAGCGCATGGCGGAGGACCTGTGCGAGTTCTTCCTCGACGAGGGCGTCCGCTGCAAGTACATGCACGCGGACATCGACACCCTCGAGCGCTCGGAACTGATCGCGTCCCTGCGCGCGGGGGAATACGACTGCCTGGTGGGCATCAACCTCCTCCGCGAAGGGCTTGACCTTCCCGAGGTCGCCCTGGTCGGCGTTCTCGACGCCGACAAAGAAGGCTTCCTGCGCAACCGCACCTCCTTGATCCAGACCTGCGGGCGGGCGGCGAGGAACCTGAACGGTCGCGTGCTCCTCTACGCGGACCGCGTCACGGACTCCATTCGAGCCACCCTCGAGGAGACGGCGCGGCGCCGGCGCATTCAGGAGGAGTACAACCGCGCACACGGAATCGTTCCACGCTCGGTGCACAAGGAACTGCGAGCGGGACTGAACGCGATCTACGAGGCCGACTACCTCGAGGCAGAGGAAGTACTGCGGCGCGAGCGTCGCGCCGCTGCGGCCGAGCGCACCCTGCGCGAAGACCTCGCCAGCCTGCGCGCGGAGATGCTCGCCGCCGCCGAGGCCCTCGACTTCGAGCGGGCCGCCGCCCTCCGAGACCGCCTGTTCGCTCTCGAGGACGAGGCGCTGGGCCTCGAGGTTCCAAAGCCCGCAGCGCGCAAGCCCGCACCCTGAGTCCGCTCGCCGGGAGCGCGGCCCTCGCCAGCGAGGGAGGCCTGCGGCGCGGTCGTCCGGCGCCCGCCCTTGACCCACAGGCCGCGGACCCGAAGATGACCGCCCACCAGCCCCGGAGGGAGCCCGTGAGCGACGCCCGCCCCGCCCTGACCCTGCTGACCGAAGAGGAGTCCGCCTTCCGCGAGGCGGTCCGCGAGTTCGCCGAGTCGACGATCAAGCCCCGCGTTGCGGCCATGGACCGGGCCGCGACCATGGACCCCGAAGTCATTCAGGCCTGCTTCGACATGGGCCTCATGAGCGTCGAGGTCCCCGAACAGTACGGGGGGCAAGGTGGGACCTTCTTCATGGCGATCCTGGCCATCGAAGAACTCGCGCGCGTGGACCCGGCGGTGTCGGTCATGGTCGACGTCCAAACCACCCTCGTCCAAAACATGATCCTCCGCTGGGGGAGCGAGGAGATCAAGCAGTGGATCCTCCCCCAGATCAGCAAGGACAAGGTGGCGGCCTACTGCCTCTCCGAGGCGGGCTCGGGGAGCGACGCCTTCGCGCTCGCCTGCGAGGCCCGTGAGGACGGCGACGCCTACGTGCTCGACGGACACAAACTGTGGATCACCAACGCTGGAGAAGCCGAATTCTTCGCCGTCTTCGCCACCGTGGACAAGTCGTTGCGGCACCGCGGCATCACCTGCTTCCTCGTCGAGCGAGAGCAGAAGGGTTTCTCGGTGAGCAAGAAGGAGGACAAGCTGGGGATCCGCGCCTCCTCCACCTGCGAGATCCTCCTCGAGGGCGTACGCGTGCCCAAGAGCCGGATCCTGGGCGAAGTGGGCAAAGGCTACAAGGTGGCCATCGAGACCCTCAACGAAGGGCGGATCGGAATCGGCGCCCAAATGGTCGGCCTCGCTCGCGGCGCCTTCGAAGGCGCCCTGGCCTACGTACAGGAGCGCAAGCAGTTCGGTCGACCGATCGGCGAGAACCAGGGGGTGCAGTTCCAGCTGGCCGAAATGGCGGCGCGGATCCGCGCGGCGCGGCTTCTCGTGTGGGACGCCGCGCGCCGACGCGACGCGGGCGAGCCCTTCCTCACCGAGGCGGCCTACGCGAAGCTCGTGGCCTCCCGCGCCGCCGAATACGTAGCCTCCGAGGCGGTGAATCTCTTTGGAGGAAACGGCTTCACCAAGGAATACCCCATCGAGAAATTCTACCGAGACGCCAAGATCGGCCAGATCTACGAGGGGACGACGAACATGCAGCTGCAGACCATTGCCAAGCAACTCCTGGGAGGCGCCACCCTGCCCTGACGACCTTTCGAGCGGGCGCGCCGCCGCTCCCCAGGCCAGGAACCGAGCTGGCTCAGCGCTCGCGGCGCAGGTCGGTGAGGTGTTCGATCAGGCTGCGGGGAGAGTGGTAGAGTCCGCGCACGCTGGGCCCGAAGCTCACCTGGCTCCAGGGGCGGAGCGTGGCGCGCTCTCCCGGAGCGAGCGGCCTTCCGTCGACGGCGGTCGGGTTCGTGGCCCCGAGGTCCTCGAGCTCGCTTCGCTCCTCGCCCGTGCGGTGCACCCGTGCGTGGAACTTGGACACCCGGCGGTCGGGCAGGCGAACCTCGGCCTGCGGATCGCGCCCCACGTGCAGCCTGCCGGAGCCAACGAGGGGGAAGAGGGCGTCCGGCCGGAAGGGTTCCCCGGCCCTCGGCAATCCGTAGGCGAGCAAGAAGGAGGGGACGCAGTAGTGGGCCCGAAAGCGCCGCGACCCGAGGGCCTCGAGTTCGGCCAGGGCTTGGGATACGGGGACGGCCTCCGACCTGCCGACGGGCTGCAGAAGGCGCACCAGCTCCTTTGCCGGCGCGAGCGCAAAGCGGTGCAGCCCGACCTGGAGGAGCTCGAAGTCCTTGAGGACGACCGGCGCGGTGCCGACTCGCTGCCGGGCGACGTAGGTGCCGTTCTCCGAACCAAGGTCCTCGACCTGCCACCCCTCCGTGCAACGGCAGAGGCGCGCGTGCCGCTTGGACACGGTCCCGTCCTCGGCCAGAGCGACCGCGCAGTCCTGCGCCCGTCCCACCTCGACCCCGTCGGCCAGAGCGTAGAGACGCACCCTTCCGCTACCCCGTGCCCGCTTGAGGCGGAGCAACGCCTCGCCGTCCCATTGAGCGGTCTCTCCCTCCGCGCTCTGCGGTGCGACCTCGTTCGGGGCCTGGGTGGGGATTTCCATGAGGTAGTGCTCGACGCCTTGGGCAAGGCACTTCGGCTGGCGCCCTTCGGCGAGCGAGCGCTCCAGATCCGACACGAGCAGGGGGGAACTCATGGGCAGTGGCCTCTCAGCGCTGGAGGAAGACGTTCAGGGCGTTGGCCCCGCGCGCGGACACCACGACGTCGTTCTTCCCGTCGGCGTCGACGTCGAGGATGACGCAGCCCACGGGCGTCGCCGCAGTCGAGAAGGTGGCTGGACCGAGAAAGCTCCCCGGGGGAGCCGGAGGCGGACGCTGGTAGTAGATGGCAAGCAGGTTTTCGCTTCCCCAGGGAAGGGCGATGTCCACCCGTCCGTCCCCGTCGAGGTCGCCCACGGCGGCCTCGCCCGGCTCTCCTCCGACCACCAAGGGCTGCGCCGAAAAGCTCCGCGGCGCCGTCTGAAAGAGAATGCCGCCGCTGGACTGAATGAAGCCCGTCACCACGATGTCCGCCAGTCCGTTCCCGTCGAGGTCCTGGATGTAGAGGCCGATGGGAGGCCCCAGCGTCGGCGTGGGGAGGCCGACGAAAGGATCCGGGGCGGGCGCCGGGATCGTTCCCGTCCCCCAGAGGATCTTCAATCCGATCGCGGCGTCGGGCGTCCCGCAGATCACGTCGCGGCGCCCGTCGCCGTCGAGATCGAGTACCCACACGTCGGTCAAGGATCCGATCGAATACCGCACCGCTCCGGCCGCGTCGTAGGTGCCCGGCGCGCTGACGCCCGGGAACAGAGTCAGGCCCGTGGCCCCCTGGTTGTTGGCCAAGACGATGTCGGGAAGTCCGTCGGCGTCGAGGTCGCCTCCGTTGGCGCTGAAGCCGATCGGCCCGTAACCGCTCGCTGCCTGGAAACTGGGGCTGACCCCCGCGAGGCTGGCCGCGCCCGGCAGGACGACTGCTCCGCCCTGGATCGTCACCGCATCGATCTGGAACAACTCGGTGGCCGTGACCACGTCGTCGAAGTTGTCGCCCGAGACTTCCGCGAGGTGGAACACGAAGGGGAGGCTTGGGCGCGGGAAGGTCGTCGCGGTCAGGTCGAACGTCCGCACCGGGGCGAGCAACTGCGCGGGGTCCCGCGAGAAGACCTGCACCGAGTTCTGGTTGGGGAGGTTGACGACGACTTCGTCGCGCAGCCCCAGGCCCGGGGTTCCCTGCACGTTGCCCGCCCCCAAGATGAACGGGCTTCCCGAGACGGGAACGGGGACGAAGCGGTCGAGGGTCCCCTGCGCGAGTTGATAGAAAACCGAGGCGTCGAAGCTGAGGCCGGCGGCGGCGACGACGTCCTCGCGACCGTCCGCGTCGAGGTCGGCGACCTCCACTGCGTAGGGCGTGAACTCGGAGGTGAAGGGCGTGGGGTTCCGGGCGGCCGGCGGTTGGGCAGGGAGGAGGTCTGCCGCGGGATCGAAGGCCCCGCCGAAGTCGGGCGTCCCCCCCACCCCCTCGCCGAAGGCCGCGCGCGGCGAGTGCGCGGGACCGAGAGGCTCGAAGAGGACGACCTCGTTGTTGAGCCCCATGGGCACGACGATCTCGCCTTGGCCGTCGCCCGTCAGGTCCACGATCTGCGGTCGCCCCACCTGCAGGCCGGGCAGGGTGTAGAAGCCGGCGAGCCGGAAGGGCAAGACGAGCGGGGGAAGGACCGCGGGGGAGTAGCTCTGCGGAAGGCCGAAGCCTGCTTGGTTCTGGTTCAACGACAGCGGCCCCGCAGACGTCGGGTCGTAGACGAAGACCAGCAGGAGGCGACTCCGGCGGTGGACCGTGACGAAATCGTTCTTGCCGTCGCCGTTGAGGTCGCCGATGGCAACGGCGGCCAGGTCGCCCGCGGGGAGCGTGGTCGGACTTCCCGCGAGAGCGGCGGTCAGCGTCGTGACCAGGGGTTGGAGTTCGAGCCTTTGCCCGTAGTACTCCGGTGGGTCCACGTTCGGATCGCCGCCGTAGCTCGTGGCCGAGCCCGTGTGCAGGTAGAAGGTGAGCGAATTGTCGCCCGTGTTGGCAACTAGGATGTCCGGCGTGCCCGCGGGCAGGCTCGGACCCGTTCCAGGGGCGGGAAGCGGGAAGGTGTTCGGCTGGCCACTGAGGGGGTGGGGGTTGAAGCTCACCCCGTCGTGCGCCTCGGCCGTGAGGTCTGCGACGGCCGCGTGGACGGGCAAGGCACCCATGGCGCTCTGGTCGAGGTAGGTGTTGCTCGCGCCGGGGGCAAGGCCTCCCGGCCCGCGTTTGCGGACCACCAGCAGCCCCCGCACGTCGGACGAACCGAGCGCGTTCTCGACGTCGCCGACTCCTTGCACGTGGATCAGATCGGCCCCGCCGCCCTCTCCTGCGTCCAACTCGGCGACGAGCAAGTCTTGCGTGAAGAACCCCACCTGCGAAGGGAAGGCGACGCCGCCGGCGATGGGGCTCTGGGCTCCGAACAAGAGGCGCCCCACGCGGGCACGGTCTGCCCACGAGGGCGCCCAGGTTCCCGCCGCCGGGTCCAGGGCGCCCCCCGCCTGCGGTACCAAGAAGGTCTGCTGGTGCGCGAGGGTGTTGGCGCCGCCGCTGAAGAAGGGACTCGCTGGGTTGATGTCCTGGCCCACGTTGGCGAGCACCGAAGCAATGTTTGCGGCCAAGTCCAGCGGCGGCTGGGTGTAGGGTGCGTGCGGAGAGTGGGCGAGCACCACGTCCACGTCTCCGTCGCCATCGGCGTCGAGGGTTGCGACTTCCGCGGGGTGAAAGGCATTGCTCGCAATGTAGTTGGGGTAGGTGGGCAGGCTCCCCCCTCCGTCGGGATCCACCAGCGGCGCCGCCGCGTAGACGGGGTTGTTCGTGTGCCCGTTGAGGAGCAACGGCGAGGGACCGCCGAAGTCGATGACACTCGCTGCGTCGAAGCCGAGGCGGCGGTTGCGCGCCACGGCGAGGGACCCGCCTTGGTTCCGCTGCTGGCCGTTGCCGTCGATGCGGGTATCGACGAAGACGAGGTCTCGCAGCCCGTCGCCCCCGCGGACGTCCCCCACCGCGAAGCCGTGCACGTCGAGACCGCCGGCGTCGACGACGAGTTGGTCCCGCACGGGTCCGTTGCTGACGAAGAAGGGGGCCGAGGTCCTGGACGCGACCGCGGTGCCGTCGCTCACTTCCACGGTGACCTCCACGAGGCGGTTGTTCCCGCGCCCGAGGTCCGCCAACGAGTCCCAGAGGGTCTGGTGCATGACCCCCGTTGGGGACGCGGCGACGACTTCGCTCGCCTGCCGTCCGGCCAGGACGCTCAGGCTGCCGGTCTGCCCGCTGCTAACGTCCCGGTACTCCAGACGCGTGATCGTCACCGTGTCGCCTGGATCGCTCTCGAAGACCCGGTAGGAGAGCTGCACGTTGAAGGCGTCGTCGCCCGGCTGGACGAATTGCAAGTCGACGGGCGTGTTGTTCTGCACGTCGAAGGGCGCGGAGGTCGCGGGAACCCCCGGCACTCCGTCCACGGTGTCCGCGGGCGTCGCCCGCAGGACGACCCCTGTCGCGTTGGTGGTCCCGAGCGAGCCGACCGAGTCCCAGGTCAGGTTGTGCGTCACCCCGCTCGGACTCGAGGTCAGGCCCGAAAGTCCGCCGCTAAGGATGAGGCCGGCGGGGATCGGCTGAAAGCCCGCCCCCGCGTCGTATTCGAGCACGAGGTCCACCGGGTCGCTCTCGGGATCCGTCAACGTGAGCGAAAAGACTACGTTTCCGGAGACGGGGCCGGCGACGGGCAGGAAGGCGACGACGCTGGTGGTGTTCGTGAAGGTGTAGCCACCGGCCAGGGTGCCCGCACCGCCCTTCGGGTTCGTCACCACGACGTCGGCCGGTCCGATCGCGTTGACGGGAGCGAGGACTGCCTGCAACTGGGTCGAACTCTGCACCGTGACGCTGCTCGCCGCGACCCCGCCCACGCTGACGGTGGCGTCGCTGGGAAACTCGCTTCCGGTGATCGTCACGCTCTGCCCGCCCCCGTGGCTCCCCGAGTTCGGCGACACGCTGGCGAGGAGGGGCGCAGGGACGGCCAGGGTGTCGCCCGTTTTGGACTTGCTCGCGTCGATGGCGGCAAAGGTGATGAGGGCGCCCACCCCGCAGCCCTGGGCGCAGAGGGCGAGGCAGAGAAAGCCCAGCAGCGAGCCGGCGACGCGCTTCACTTGTTCGCCTCCCGTGGCCGCGACCGAAACGGCAGTTCGAAGCGGACTCGCTGGACGCCGCTGGCCTGAACGCGTTGCGGCGGGCCGAAGTAGGCCGACTCCGCCAGGACGCGTTCGGCGAGGAAGTCGTACAGCTCGACCAGGGTCAGGACTCGGTCTCCGTCTTGGTCCGCCTCGCCCGCCAGCGCGCGCCCAAGCAACTCCGCGAACAAGCTCGCGCCCAGGGCCTCCGAGGTCAGGTAGCCTCCCCCCGGACCCGCGGCCGCGACGACCGCTGCGCCGGCCTTCTGCGCAAAGCAGTCCAACGCTCGCTGTGCGGCGGCGGTGCTCCGCCGCCGCGGCGGTGGCAAGGACCGCTCCTGGCCGTCGAAGGCGAGGTCGAAGAGGACGAGCTTTTGCGCCGGAATGGCGGCAAGGAGCGTCGCCAGGCGCTCGAAGGTGAGCTCGCCCCTCCCCTCGACGGCGTTGAGGTAGACGACGGGCTCGCCGCGCGCGTCCAGGCCTCCGTAGCCGGCAAGGTAGAGGAGCAGCTCGTCGCGAGGCCCGAGGCGCTGGGCTGCCTCGTTCAGCGCGCGCTCCACGGCAACGAGGGTGGCGCTGCTCTCCAAGAGCACCTCGACCTGTCGCCGCGGGAGTGCCCCCGACTCCACCAACGCCTCTCCAACCCGCTGCGCGTCGCGTGCCGCGAAGGGCAAAGGGGGCAGATCCTCCCCGCTTCGGTAGCGAGAGACCCCTGCGAGGACGGCCACGCGCTTGCTCAGGCGCCGCAGGCCCGCATCGCTCGCCAGGAGAACGCGGACGGGGCCCCGCAGCGCCTCCAGCAAAGCACGCCCTGCCTCGGCCACCGCCGCAGGCGCAAGGGCTCGAGCGATCTGCCGCCAGTTGTCCGCGTCGTTGAGCGGGTAGATGAAGCCGAAGAACTGCCAACCGCGGTCGAACTCGTCGAGGCTCCCCTGTACGCGGACGTCGCGCGCTCCCCGAGCGACGACTCGATCCGCGCCGACGCTGCGCAGGGTCCACTCGGCACGACAGGAGAGGGAGTAGTCCTCGGTGGCGACGAACCAGGCGGGGATCATCCAGAAGAGCCAGTTGACGATGTTCGGCACCCACCACTTGTTGTGTCCGTCGAAGGACACCCGAAAGCGCTCCAAGCGGACCTCGAGGAGCACGTCGTCTCGCTCCCGCCAGGCATCGTCGAGCAGAGCCTGGGTGTCCTCGGAGGAGAGGGCGAGGGGTTGGGCGCGCACCCGCGCGAAGACTCCTGCCGCCTCCGTCCAGCGCCGCAGAGTCTCCTGCACGGCTTCGGCGTCGAGCACTTCTCGGACGCGGTAGCCCTTGGGACCCTCTCCCGCGGCGACCCGCACGCGCACCGGCGCCAGGGCCGCGCAAAGCGGGGTGAGCGAAGGGTCTCCACCGCGCGCTGGCGGCTCGGGGCCGACGGGAAGCTGCGAGCACCCGCACACCGCCAGCACGAGGCCGAGCCCCAGGGCTCTGCGCACCCTCCTCCGCCGATCTGCGCGCTCGCCGCGACGCCTCACGGGCCGTCTCCTCGCGGCGGTCGGAGCACCAACCGGAACCCCACGGCCGCCAACAACTCGCGCGGAGGGAACGCCGAGGGGCTGCCCGTCGTCCGCACGCGAGCGAGGTGCGCTGCGAGGCGTTCGCCCACCGAAAACGGCGCGCCCTTGAGGCCCGGTCGGGCTCCGCGCCCGAAGACGACGTCCACCCACTCCGCGACGTTGCCTCCCGCGTCGCACAGACCGAAGAAGGAACGGTCGCGCTGGTTTTTCCCCACCCGCTGAGGGGCGCCTAGAGGCAGCGCGTCCGCCTCGAAACGGTCTCCCCAGGGGTAGGAACGCAAGGCGCCGCGCTCGAGGTCCCAGCCCGCGGCGGCCTCCCATTCCTCGGCCCGCGGGAGACGCCACGGCAGCCCACTGGTCCGTCGCAGCCAGCGCGCGTAGGCCCGTGCTTCGTACCAAGTGACGCCGCGTACGGGCAGGAGCGCGTTCGCCTCCTCCCCGTAGCGGCCTCCCCTCCAAAAGCGCGGCCCCGGTCGCCCGCCTCCCGGCGTGCTGTCCACGAAGTCGCTTCGGCGCCCGCGAGCTGCTCGGTCCCAGAGAGCGTCGTCTCGATACCCCCCCGCGCGAACGAAGCGTGCGAAGTCGGCGTTGCTGACCTCGGTCCGCTGCACGCAGAAGGCTTCGGTTCCTAGGCGAGGCAACGCGGGCACGTAGAGCAAGCCCTCCGGTGCCTCCTCGAGCAGCCAACGTCGGTGGGCTCGCTCCGCGCGCAGGCGCTCGGCCACCGGTTCGTCGCCGAGGACTTGGATCGCGGCGCCGAGGGTCTCCAAGGCACGCTCGCGCCCCTCGGCAGCAAGGAACTGGCGCTGCGCCTCTCGGGTCGCCCGCTGCGCGACCGCCGCGGCGCAGCGTCGCAGGACCCCACGAACCACCTCCAGGTCGCGTTCGCTGGCGTATTCTGCGGCCTCTCGCGCGCGCGTCAGGGCTTCCTCCTCGCGCTCTTCCCTCAGCAAGGCGCGCGCCTGGTCGAGGAGTTCCCGCGCGCGCGCAGAGCACCGCTCCCGGACGAGGTCTGCGTCGACTCGGACCGAGCCGAAGGGCACACCACGCGCCAGAGCCTCCTCGAACTTTCGTCGGGCGAGGAGCCACTGCTCCGCGGCGACGTGCCGCTTGGCCTCCTCCACGAGGCGTCGTCCACTCCCGAGCGCCTCCAAGCGCGCGGCGAGGCCCTGCGCTCGTGCGAAGAGTTCGTGGTCCGCCCGCAAGGCCCGCAGCTTGCGCGCCTCCCTTAGCCAGTAGCGGGCGAGGCCCACCTGCTCGACCGCGAGCGCGCTCTCCGCGAGCTGCAGGCAAACAGCCACCCTGCTACGCGCAATGCGCGCCCCAAGGTTTCCCTCGCCCTCGGGAACCCGGACCAAGGCGTCTCCGAGGAAGCCGACGGCCTCGAGGGGAGAGCGGGCGGCCTCGGCCCGCGCGAGGAGCTTCTTCGCCGTCTCCTCGGCCTCGCGCCGCGCCGCCGCGGCGGCTTCGGCGCGTGCTCGCTCCGCCTCCTGCAAGAGGCGGATCTGCTGCTGCTCGCGCTCGCGAGCCAACTCCTGCTTGGCGAGTTCCGCCCGACGTCGTTCCTCGGCGAGGCGCAGTTCCTCGGCGGCCTTGCTCGCCGCGCGAGCCCGGGCGAGTTCGGCCCGCGCTTCGCCGTTCCGCGGGTCGAGCGCCACCGCGCGCGCGAAGAACTCCGCCTGGCGGTCGAGCGGGGCGCTGCGCCCGGCCGCAAGGAGGCCCTGAATGCGCGCGCGCTGCCTCGCCCGCTGCACGAGGAGGAACGCGGACCCCAGGAGGCCTCCCAAGAAGGCCAAGGCCACGACCGCGGTTGCCGCGCGGTGTCTGCGCGCCAGCTTGCGCATCCGTTCGCCCAGTCCAACGGGTCGGGCGAGGGTCGGAACCCCCTCCACGTAGCGCTCGAGGTCTTGGGCGAACTCGAGCGCGCTCTGGTAGCGACGCTCGCGACGCTTCGCCATGGCCTTGTTCACGATGGCCTCGAGGTCCCGGTCGACCGGAGCCAGAACATGCAGCGGGGTGGGATCCTCGTCTTCGATGGCCAACACCACGCGGGCGGCCGGGATCTCGTGGAAGGGAGGTTTCCCGGCAAGGAGTTGGTAAAGGATCGCGCCGAGCGCGTAGACGTCGGAGCGGGTGTCGATCTCGTCCAGGCTCCCCACCGCTTGCTCGGGCGGCATGTAGTAGGGGGTGCCGAGCACCTCTCCTTCGACCGTCCAGGAGTCCTCTGCGTCGAAGTCCGTGGAGATCTTCTTGGCAATGCCGAAGTCGATGATGCGGGGGGCGCCTCCCTCGGTGATGAGGACGTTGTCGGGCTTGAGGTCCCGGTGAATGATCCCGCGCAGGTGGAAGTGGTGCACTGCGTCGGCGACCACCCGCATGAGGCGCGCGAGCGTCTTCGCGTCGGGCTCCTCCGCCCGCGCCCATTCGTGGAGGGGGCGCCCCTCCACGTAGTCCATCGTGTAGAAGGGGTAGCCTGCCGCCTCGCCAATGTGGTGAATGGGCACGATGTTCGGGTGGTGGAGCGCGGCCGCGGCCTCGGCCTCGGCAAGGAAGCGCCGGCGCCGAATCGGCGAGGCCAACGCGCCGCCGCGCATGACCTTGAGGGCCACGACTCGGTTGAGAGCGTCCTCGCGCGCTTGGAAGACCACCCCCATGCCGCCTTCGGCCACGCGGCGGAGGAGGGTGTAGTTGCCCAAGCGCCCTCCCTCTCCGGGAAAGCCCAGGCCCTGCGCCTCCGCCGCGGCCGCGGCCACGGCGCGGGCTTCGGCTTCGGCCTCGGCGCGGGCGAGGTCTTCCTCGAGGCCCGCCAGGGTATCGGCGGAGGTGTCGTAGCCCGGATCCTCGGAGGACGTCTCCCCCGGCGCAGGGGACGCGGCGACGACCTCCCGCGCCCCATTCTCCGGCCGCGGCAAGCGCCCCGAAACCCTCGCCGCGCGCACGCTCCGACCGAGGGCACGCAGCTGGGTGCGATCGAGGACCCCCTCCTGCAGGAGGTGCACCTCGTAGAGCACCTCGCGCGCGCGGGCGCGCGCGAGCTCTTCGAGGAGCCGCTCCCGCGAGGCGTAGCCGGCGTCGACGGCGCTCTGCAGAAGCGCCGCCGCCCGGAGTTCTCTCCGCAAGCGCTCGGGGAGGACCGCGAGGTCGAAGGCGGCGCCCTCGGCATCGGTCGCCGCGCGCGCCCCTCCCGCGCCGCCTCCACCGGCTCCTTGGTCTGCAGCGGTCGGTTCTCCGTCCGCGGCCGAGAGCCCTCCGACCGAATCGCTCCGCGGCCCTCCGCCGGCCGTGGGCGCTCGGTCGGTGGAGATCCGAGAACAAGCCACGGTTCCCGAGTGCGCTGCAGCGACTTCTCGCAACGCGTCGAGCGCCTCCGGGGTCAAGAGGCCCGAGCGCACCAATTCGGCAAGGCGCTCCTGCCCTCCCACGCCCGCCGCGTCGAGGTCGTCGGCCTCCTCCCCGAGTACGCCGGCGGCAGTCACCATGCGCAGCACGCGCCGGGTCTCCTCGGCCGTGGTCGTCACCCCTCCCCCTCGCCCCCTCGAGCGAGAAAGCCGCCGGCGGCGATCCGGGGGAGCTTCCTCCTCGCCCGGCTGCGACCGCGGCGGCTTGCGGGCGGGCGTGGGGTCGCCGCGGCCCCGAACCGACGCCGGCCGCGCCCCGTCGCCAAGAGCGCCCTCATTCCCGTGCCGTCTCCGAAAGGTGGCCGGTCGTCGTGCAGCGCGGAGCGCAGTCGCGGAGGAAGGCCTCCAGCCGGGAGAGGGCGACGCGTGCGTTGGGCGGGCGCTCCTCGGGGTCCTTGGCAAGCAGGGCCTGCTCGACGTAGTCGGCGAGGCCCGCGGGGAGGTCGGGCCGTAGGGGCGCAAGCGGAGGCGGGACCTCGGTCTCAATGGCGCGAAGCAGCGCGCGCAGTCCCTTGGCGTTGCTCGGGTCCCCCTCGAAGGGGGGCCGACTGGCCAGGAGGGTGTAGAGGGTCGCACCCAGGCCGTAGACGTCGGTGCGCTCGGTCACCGCCTTCGCGGACCGTGCCTGTTCGGGCGCCGCGAAGGGGAGGCTGCCCATGCCCCAACCGGTCTGGGTGAGCGGAGGCGCATCGAGGACCTTGGCAATGCCGAAGTCGGTGAGCTTGCCCACGCCGCCCTCGTTCACCAACAAGTTGGTCGGCTTCACGTCGCGATGCACGATGCCGACTTCCGCAATGGCTGCCAACGCTCGGGCGAGATGCACGGCGAGTTCCAGGGCCTTGGCCACCGGAAGGCAGGAACGACGGCTGAGCGCCCAGGCGTTGGTCCCCCGGACCCGCTCCATGACCATGTAGGGAGGGGCGTGGGCCGGCAAGGCGAACTCGTAGACGCGCACTAGGTGCGGGTGGTCGAGCTCGCAGCGGATCCTCCCCTCGCGAAGGAAGCGCTCGCGTTCCTCCCCGTCTGCGTCCGGCGAGCCTCGCAGGACCTTGATGGCCACTTCCCGCTCGCGGGCGACGTCCCAGGCCGCCCACACGGTCGCCTGGGAGCCCCGGCCCAGCCGCTCGCGCAGCCGATAGCGCTCCGAAACCCGCGGCGCGTCGAGGACGACGGGAGGGTGCGTGCCCGAACTCCCCCGGCTCCGCTCGACCAGCAGGGTGTGGCAGCCGATCCGCAGGACCTGGCCGGGGGCAATGGGCTGGGGCACGCGGGCCTTCAAGGGGCGTTGGTCGAGGCTCGTACCGTTTCGGCTCGCCAGGTCGGCGACGGCCGGTCCCGAGGGGGACCAGACCACCTCGGCGTGCTCGCGCGACACCCGCCCGCCCAGGAGCTGGAAGTCTGAGGTGGACGAGCGTCCAATCACCACCCGGCGCCCCCTTCGCAGCGGACAGGACTCGCCGGCCTGCGGGCCATCGACGACCAAGAGCCGCAGCACGGTCATATTGCCTCGCCGGTGGGCGGTTGAACGACGACCCAAGGCCGCGGGTCCGCCATGTTTCATAGATAGCGCCCTCGGAGCGCTCGTTCCACCCTGGGGGTCCTTCTCAAGCGGCGTATTCTCCTGCTGTTGCGCCAGACCCGCCGCACCGCAGGAGCTCCGGGCGCGGTCGGCGGTCGAACCCGGGGGGTTTGCCCCGCCCGGAGGAGGGGAACGCGGCCACTCAGAAGCCCAGCGGGGGCTCGCTTGGTTCGATCCCGGCGAGCCCCGGGCGGTGCTTGCGCGAAGCGCTGGCCGGCAAGTTCGCGGCTTCGCGCCCCGGCGCGCGGGCGACGCCCGCCGCACCTCGGGAGCCCGCGCCGGACTCCACGTTCCGCTCTCGCAACGCCGCCTCGAAGGCTTGCCTGGCGCGGTCGATGGAGCGAGCCAGGACCTCGCCGAGCATGGCCTCGGGCCACTCCGCGGCGTGGGCGGGTCCGTGGTGGACCTCGGGCCGCCGTCCGTACCAGCAGAGGACGAGTTGCATTCCCAGCGCCGTCGCGGTGACCCCGAGGTGCAGGAGCCGATCGGGAGGAAAACGCACGGCCTTCGCCATGAGGGGGTCGCCGCGGATCGCCAAGGAGAGGACACCAACGAGCCCGGCGTTCGACGCCGGCAAGCCGACGCGCAGGGGGGGCGGGACCGCGTGGCTGGGCACGACCTCGGCACCGGTGACTTCGATGCCGTAGAGCGGGCCGCGGGTGACGAACAGGCCCAGGGCCTCGCGCACACGCTCGAAGAGCGCGCGCACCTCGAAGGCCGCGGCCACGCGCCAAGACCCCTGCGCGCAGGATTTGAGCTCCTCGAGCAGGCGCTCTTGCTCTCCAACCACACGGTGTGCGAACTCGCTGGGCAAGGGACGCTCTCCGCGAGCGAGCGCCGTCATGCGTTCGCCCACGCGCACGATGTTCTGCGCGAAGAACTCCACGAGAGGCGACGTGTCGAGGTCCGGCGAGAGCGGTGCGAAGCGGTCGGCAGGGACACTTGCTTCGACCGCTGCGAGGGCGTCGAGGTACTCACCGACGGCCTCGGGGTGGACGACGAAGGGCGGGAAGCCGCGGCCGACGAGCAACTGCGCGGCAAGCAGCCGGGCCACCTTGCCGTTTGCGCCCGCGAACGGGTGGATCGCGTGGAACCGGTAGTAGAAGTCCGCAACCGCGCGCACGGGGTGCCGCGCGCGCAACTCCGTCTCGAGGCCCTCCAAGAGACGACGCATGGCGTCGTCCACCGCCTCGGGCGGGGCAAAACGAAAGGCTTTCCCGCGTCGCCGGGTCGCCGGGCTCGGCTCGCGCTTCCACTCCCCGGGCCCGCGCCCCTGCGGCCCGACCAGCATTCGATGCACTTCCCGCGCCCACTCCACCGAGGGCAGTGCCCCCGCCCTCGCCTCATCGAGCACGCGGTCGAGGGCCGCGGCGTGGCGTTCGAGGGCGAGGAAGGCGGCGAGCGGGTGCCCGCCGCCGACCACCGCACGCTCGAGGAACGCGGCGACCTCCGTCGGCGAGAGCGGGCGCTCCTGACCGAGCGCTTCCGAGCAGTAGAGGAAGCGAGGCCTCAGCCAGCCGTCGAGCGCGCGCCGGACTTCGTGAGGGAACGGGCGCAGTGCGTCCAACCGCGCCCGAACGGCGTCGACCTCCTCCAGGAACCGTGAGGGGTCGCGCCCCACCGGGCCGCGCCCAGCCTAGACCGTCGCCCCAGCCTCTCGGATCACCGGAGTGAACTTGAGCTGGCCGACCTCTTCGTCCACCTCGACGATGATGTGGTTCTTCCCCTCGAAGTCTCCGCGCAGGAGCGCCTCCGAGAGCTTGTCCTCGAGGTGGTGCTCGATGGCACGACGCAACGGGCGCGCTCCGAAGTCGGGGTGGTATCCCTTGTCGATGAGGAATTCGGTCGCCTCGTCGCTGATCTCCATGCTGAGGTCCTTGTCGGCGAGGCGATCGGCGACCTTCTGGATCTCGAGCTTGACGATCTCGGCGAGGTTCTCCCGGGTGAGCTGCCGGAAGATCACGATGTCGTCGAGGCGGTTGATGAACTCCGGTCGGAACTCCTTCTCGAGCTCGTCGCCGAGTTGCTTCTTCATGACTTCGTAGTTGCGCTCGGCGTCGGAGCCGCCGCCCCCGAAGCCCAGGGCCGCCTTGTTCTTGATGATGTCCGAGCCAATGTTGCTGGTCAGGATCAGGATCACGTTGCGGAAGTCCACGTGACGCCCGAAGCTGTCCGTCAGCTTTCCCTCTTCCATGATCTGGAGGAGCATGTTGAACACGTCGTGGTGGGCCTTCTCGATCTCGTCGAAGAGCACAACGGCGTAGGGACGGCGCCGGATCTTCTCGGTGAGTTGACCGCCCTCCTCGAAGCCGACGTAGCCCGGAGGAGCCCCGACCAAGCGGGAGACGTTGTGCTTCTCCATGTACTCGGACATGTCGATCTGGATCAGGGCGTCCTCGCTGTCGAACATGAACTTGGCGAGGGCCTTGGCGAGCAGGGTCTTCCCCACGCCCGTGGGGCCGAGGAACAGGAAGGATCCCATGGGCCGCTTGGGGTCCTTGAGGCCGGAGCGGGACCGCCGCACGGCCTTGGCGATGGTCTTCACCGCCTCGTCCTGGGCGATGACCATCTTGTGCAGTTCCTGCTCCATGGCGAGGAGGCGCTCCGCTTCGCCCTTCTCCAAACGGGTCAGCGGGATGCTGGTCATCTTGGAAACCGTCTCGGCGATCATGTTCTCGTCGACGATCCCGCCCGACTCCTTGGCGGCCTCGCGCCACTCGCGCTTGATCTGCTCGCGCTTGCGCTTCAGCTTGTCGGCCTGGTCCCGCAGGGAGGCCGCGCGCTCGAAGTCCTGTCCGGCGACTGCCTCCTCCTTCTCGGTCTCGAGCTTCTTGACGTCTTCCTCGATGTCCTTGAGGTCCGGCGGGGTCCGCATGGACTTCATGCGCAGCCGCGCACCGGCTTCGTCGATCACGTCGATCGCCTTGTCGGGGAGGAAGCGGTCGGTAATGTACCGCGACGCCATTTCCACCGCCGCCTCCAAGGCCTCGTCGGTGTACTGGACCCGGTGGTGGGCTTCGTACTTGTCGCGAAGGCCCTTGAGGATCTCGACCGCCTCTTCCTTGCTGGGAGGGTCTACGGTGATGCTCTGGAAGCGCCGAGCGAGGGCGCCGTCCTTCTCGATGTACTTGCGGTACTCGTCGAGGGTCGTGGCCCCGATGCACTGGACCTCCCCGCGAGACAGCGCGGGCTTGAGCACGTTGGAGGCGTCGATGGCCCCCTCCGCACCGCCGGCTCCGACCAGGGTGTGCAGTTCGTCGATGAACAAGATCACGTTCTTGACCCGGCGAACCTCGGTCATGACGGCCTTGATCCGCTCCTCGAACTGTCCGCGGTACTTCGTCCCGGCGACCATCATGGCCAGGTCGAGGACGACGATCCGCTTCTCGCGCAGGATCTCGGGCACGTTCCCCTTGACGATGTCCTGCGCGAGCCCTTCGACGATCGCCGTCTTGCCCACGCCGGGCTCGCCGAGGAGCACCGGGTTGTTCTTGGTGCGCCGCGAGAGGATCATGGTGACCCGCTCGATCTCGTCCTTCCGCCCGATCACCGGGTCGAGCTTGCCTTCGCGTGCGAGCTCGGTCAGGTCGCGGCCGAAGGCGTCGAGGGCCGGCGTCTTCGACTTCTTGCTGGACTTCTCGCTCCCGCCGGGAGCGCTATCGCTGCTGGACATGTCTGCTCCTAGGAGCTCGAGGACTTGCTCGCGGACATCCTCGAGCATGAGCCCGAGGTTCATGAGGACCTGGGCGGCGACGCCCTCGTTCTCGCGGATCAGACCGAGCAAGAGATGCTCGGTCCCGATGTAGTTGTGCCGCAGGCTGGAGGCCTCCTCCGAGGCGAGCTCCAGCACCTTCTTGGCCCGAGGCGTAAAGGGGAGCTGGCCCATGGTGACCATGGTGGCTCCGTCTTGGACGATCTTCTCCACCTCGACGCGGATCTTCTCGGGGTCGACGGCGAGGTTGCGCAGCACCGTCGCGGCCACCCCCGAGCCTTCCTGAATGAGACCCAAGAGGATGTGCTCGGTCCCGATGTACTGGTGGTTGAACCGCTGCGCCTCTTGACGTGCGAGCCCCATGACCTTGCGAGCCCGGTCGGTGAAACGATCAAACATTGCGCTGCTCCTGCGCTAGTTGAGGCTGGCGAGGCGCCGGCGGACGTACTCCGCCCGGTTCTCGTCGCGCTCCGGCGTGTCGAGTTCGCGCCCGTTGAGTTGCTGAAGATGTGCGGGTTGGGTCAACAAGAAGAGCTCGTTCACGGCGGAAATGGGGATGCGGTCGATCAGACCCAGGTTTACCCCCATTCGGACCGCTGACAAGTAATCGAGGGTCTCCTCGCTGGTGATCAGGCGGGCCCGCTCGAGCATTCCGAAGGCCCTCCACACGCGGTCTTCGAGGCCCACGCGGTTCTCGTTGATCAAGGTCTCGCGCACGTTCCGCTCGAACTTGATGATCTGCGGGACGTAGTCGGCAATGGTTCGCAGGATCTGCTCCTCGGAGGGTCCGAGCGTGACTTGGTTGCTGATCTGATAGAAGTCTCCCAGCGCGTGGGTCCCCTCCCCGTAGAAGCCGCGGACGGCGAGGCTGACCTTGGCGACCGCGTGGAAGACCTTCTCGATCTGCTTGGTCATTACCAGGGCCGGCAGGTGGAGCATCATGGAAACGCGCATTCCCGTCCCCACGTTGGTCGGGCAGGAGGTCAAGTAGCCGAAGCGCGGCGAGAAGGCATACTCGACTCGCTCCTCCAGGCGGCGGTCCACCGCGGAGATCTGCTCCCAGGCAGCGTCCGGCTGAAAGCCGGAGCGCAAGACCTGGATCCTGAGGTGGTCCTCCTCGTTGACCATGATCGAGAGGGTCCCGCGCGGCTCGAGCGCCACCCCACGCTCGCCCCGAGCGCTCGCGAGGTCCTTGGAGATCAAGTGCCGCTCGACGAGGCACTCGCGCTCGAGGGGGGTGGTCTTGTTGAGGTTTGCGTAGATCAAACGATCGGCCACCCCCGCGACCGCGATCCGCTCCCCGAGGGTGCGCTCGAGATGGCTGCGCTGATCCTCCTTGATCCTAGTCAGGAAGGGGTATCCCGCCACGTTCCGGGCCAGCCGAATGCGGGTGCTGATGACGATGTCGCTTTCGGGCCCCGTCCCCGAGAGCCACTCCCCGATGGGGTCCAGCTCGTCGATCATGCGTCCTCCGCGCGGAGGGCCTTGATCCGATCGCGCAGTTCGGCCGCGCGCTCGTATTCCTCGCGCGCCACGGCTGCGTCGAGTTCCTTCTGGAGGGCTTCGATGCGGCGCTCGAGCTCGAGGCGCTCGCTCACGCCCCCGGGAACCCTCCCGGTGTGCTGGACTTCCTCGCCGTGGATCTTCTTCAACAAGGGCACGAGCTGCTCTTCGAAGTGATCGTAATCGGTGGGGCAGCCCAGACGCCCGGACTGGCGAAATTCGGCGAAGGTGAGCCCGCAGGAGGGGCACGGTTCCGGAGCCTCGGCGCGCGGAGGAGCCGCCGCCGGCTTCGCGGCCGCCTTCTTCGCGAGCCCGCTGAGGAAGCCCTTGACGGTGAACTGGGGGCTGTAGCTGATGCCCTTCTCGCGGGCGCACTCCTCGCAGAGGTGCGTCTCCCGCTTGGTCTTCTGAACGATCTCCGTGAGGTGCACGGTCGCGAGCTTCTGCTGGCACGCCTCGCAGATCATTCGGCCTTGGCCACCTTTCGCGCCCAACGCAACTCTTTGCAGCAGGACGGCTTATAGCGCGGAGGAGCTTACCCCAGCCCCTTCGGGCTGTCAAGGCGGCCGGCTGCGAGGAACGGCCCCGGGCAGGGAGCGGGAGGAAGCGGCGAGGGAAGTCCGCGGTCGCCGGAGACCGCGGACTTCCCTCGGGCGGGGAGGCGGCGCCTCAGGGAAGCGATCGCCACAGGGAAACGTGCTCTGCCAGCCAGCGGGCCGAGGCCGGGGCGTGTGCTCCGGCCCGGAGACGGGACGCCAGGGCCCGCAGGCCAGCGAGGTCGTCGACGTCGTCGTGGGGGGCGAGCAGCTCGGTGTCGAGTCCCGCCTCCCGCGCGGCGGCGAGGGTGTCCTCGAGGGTCCGCGGGGAACTCCAGCGAATGCCACCCCCCAAGAAGGAGGCCGGGACCCCCGCGCCGAGGCCGACCAGGTGGTATCCGCCGTCGGACGTGGGCCCCAAGACCACCTCCCGCCCAGCCAGCGCCGCGAAGGCCTCCAGCAGACGCGCCGCGGCGAGGTCCGGCGCGTCGCCGCCCAGGGCGAGGCGCGGCCCCCAGGTCCCGCCCAGCGCCCGCGCGAGGCGCTCGCCCAAAGAACCCGCCCCCTGCGGAACGAGCTGCGCCGAGGGCGCGCGCGCCTCGAGCCAGCCACGAAACCGCTCGCTCGGTCGGTCGGGGGCGTGGACGACCCACAGCTCGGCGCTCGCCTCCTCCGCCGCCGTCCGCGCCACGGCCAGGACGTCCTCGAGGAAGGCCCACGCCAAGGCACAGGCATGCTCCATCCCCAGGCTTCGGCCCAGCCGAGTCTTCACCCGGCCCTCCCGAGGCTCCTTGACGAAGACCGCCACCACGGCCCGCTCCAGCGCCTCCCTTTTCCCAGCCACCTACGTTGACAAGCCTCCTTCCGCCCCTATACTCGCGAGCCTTATGCGGTTCCAGCACCATCACCGCGACTTGGCTCAGCGCCGCAGGTGCCCCGTGTAACGGTTCCGCCACGACAACGCAGCAAAAGGTGATCTCATGATCGGCATGAAGGGCAGTGACATCCTCCGGATCGTGGACGCCCTCCATCGCGAAAAGGGAGTCGACAAGGAGATCATCTTCATGGGGATCGAGGCGGCGCTCGTCTCCGCAGCCAAGAAGAAGCTTGGCATGGAGAAGAACATCGTCATCGAGATCAGCCGCGACACCGGCGAGATCACCGCCCTCGACGGCGAAACGCCCATTGGCGATTTCGGCGACCTTCTCGGTCGCATCGGCGCCCTCACCGCCAAGCAGATCATGACGCAGAAGATCCGCGAGGCCGAGCGGGACGTCGTCTACGACGAGTACAGCAAGCGCGAAGGACAGCTCATTACGGGGACCGTCCAGCGCTACGAGAAGCACAACGTCATCGTCAGCCTGGGTCGCACCGAGGGGATCATCCCCTGGCGCGAGCAGGTTCCGGGCGAAAGCTACAACCCCGGCGAGCGGATCAAGTGCCTCGTCCTCGAGGTGAAGAAGCTCGGCCAGCGGGTGCGCATCGTCCTCTCGCGCGCTCACCCCGACCTCCTCCGGCATCTGTTCGAGCTCGAGGTCCCCGAGATCGCCGAGCGGATCATCGAGATCAAGGACCTGGCGCGAGACCCCGGACACCGGGCGAAGGTCGCCGTGCAGTCGATCGATCACAAGGTCGACTGCGTGGGCGCGTGCGTGGGCATTCGCGGCTCGCGCATCAAGAACATCGTCGACGAGCTCAACGGCGAGAAGATCGACATCGTGCGCTGGAACGACTCGCAGGAGGTCTACATCATGAACTCCATGAAGCCTGCGCTCGTCAACGCCATCGAGCTCGACTACGAGAACAAGCGCGCCAAGGTCTTCGTGGAAGAAGACCAGCTCTCCCTCGCCATCGGACGGCGAGGCCAGAACGTTCGCCTCGCCTCCAAGCTCACCGGCTGGGACATTGACCTCGTGACGGGAACTCCCGACGCCTACGAGGAGCGCTTCCAGGTCCACGCCGACGGTTCGCGGGCCCCGAGGCCCGCCGCCGCAGAGGACGCAGGCGGGTCCTCGGCCGCCGACTCCGGTGAGGAAACCTCCGCCGACGCAGCGGAAGCGACCGACGATCCGGCCGCCGAGGAGACCCCGCCGCAGGCCGAGGAGTAGGCGCTCGCGCGCCCTCCGCTCATTTCGTAGAGGAACGACCGAACTTATGACGACGCTACGGCTGTACCATCTTGCCCACGAATGGCAGCTCGACTCGAGCGCCATGCTCGCCGCACTGCACGAGGCGGGCCGCCGGCAGGTCAAGAGCCACTTCGTCGAGATCCCCTACGAGGAGGTCGAGGAGCTCCGCCACATCTTCGAGGACGCCGGGCTGTTCGAGCAGCCCGAGCCGGAAGCGAGCGAGGTGGAGCCGAGCGAAGCGGAGGCCGCGAGCGAGGCGCCGGCCGAAGGGGAGGTCGCCGCGGAAGGCGAGGCGGCGACGGCCGCTTCGACCCCCAGCGCCGCGGAAGAGAAAGCCTCCGACGAGGAGCCCGCGGCGAGCGACGGCGCGAAGCCCGAACCCGCGGCCACCGCCAGCGCGTCGGCCAAGAGCGAGGCCAAGCCCAAGCCCAAGAGCGACCCCGCCCGCCCCAAGGGAGTGGCCTCGACCTTCCTCGGCTTCGCGCCCGGCTTCGACCCCGAGGCCCGGGCGCGCCGCGAGCGCGAACGCGCCGCCGCGGCCAGCCGTGACTCTTCGCCGTTCTCCTCCCTGCCCGGCTCCGGCGTCGGCGCCGGCAAGCGGCACGGCAGCCGCACCGCCGTCTCGCCGACCCGCCGGGGCAAGCAGACCACCCGTCGCACGGGCGGCCAGGCCCAGCAAGGTCGGGGGCGGCGCCTCGAACGACGCATGCAAGAGCGCGACCGCTGGCACAAGGTGTCGCGCAAGCGCCGCCAAAAGCCCGTGGCGCGCAACGTCGTCCGCCCCGAGCACGCCGAGATCCAACTCCCGATCAGCCTCAAAGACCTCTCCGCCAAGCTGGCCATTCGCGTCCCCGAGATCATGACCTTCCTCATGAAGACGCAGGGCCTGCTGGTGAGCATCAACAAGCCCGTCCCCCGCGAGGCGGTGGAACTCGTCGGTCTGAACTGGAACATCGACCTCACCATCAAGGACGAGGTCACCGCCGAGAAGGAACTCCTCGAGAAGCACGAGAGCGTCGCTCCCGCCGACGACCCCGACGCCGTCCCCCGCCCGCCGGTCATCGCCGTACTCGGCCACGTGGACCACGGGAAGACTTCGCTCCTCGACTACATCCGCAAGACCAAGAAGCCCGTCACCGCTCAGGAAGCGGGGGGAATCACCCAGCACATCGGCGCCTACGTGGCCGAGCACAACAAGCAGAAGCTGACCTTCATCGACACGCCCGGGCACGAAGCCTTCACGGAAATGCGGGTCCGCGGCGCGCGGGTGACCGACATCGTGCTCTTGGTCATCGCCGCCGACGACGGCGTCATGCCCCAGACCAAGGAGGCCATCCAGCACGCGCAGGCGGCCGGCGCGCACATCATCGTGGCCGCGAACAAGATCGACAAGAAGGGCGCCGACGTCAACAAGGTCATGCAGGACCTCTCCCAGATCGAAGGCATGCTCCCCCAGGAGTGGGGCGGCGAGACCGAAGTCGTGCCCTGCTCCGCCGTCACCGGCCAAGGCGTCGACGACCTCCTGGAAACGATCCTCACCTACGCGGAGCTCCTCGAGCTGAAGGCGAACCCCAAGAAGAAGGCCCGGGGGACGATCCTCGAGGCCCGCAAGACCGTGGGCCGCGGAATCGTGGCCACGGCGTTGGTGCAAGAGGGGACCCTCAAGAAGGGCGACTTGATCGTCGCCGGTCGCGCGGGCGGCAAGGTGCGGAGCATGTTCAACGACTTGGGCAAGACCCTCAAGTCGGCAGGCCCCGCGACCCCCGTCGAGTTGCTGGGCTTCGACGACGTCCCCGAAGCCGGCGAGCAGTTCTTCGTCGTCGAGAAGGAGGCCGAACTCAAGCGCGTCCTCGCCGAGCGCCGCGAGGCCGCCCTGCGCGGCGGCGCCGTGAGCGCCTTCGACCACATCCCCACCGACGAACAGGGCATCTGGACCAAGCTCGCCCAGCAAGAGATCAAGGAAGTCCGCGTCGTCCTCAAGACCGACGTGCAAGGGTCGCTGCAGGTCATCAAGCGCGAACTCGGCCAGCTCTCCACCGAGGAGGTCACCTGCAAGGTGATTCGCGACGGCGTCGGCGCGATCTCCACCGCCGACGTGCTCCTGGCCGCGGCCTCCGACGCCGTCGTCATCGGCTTCGGGGTCACGGCCGACGCCAAGGCGCGGCGACTGGCCAAGGAAAAGGGCGTCGAGATCGCCACCTATCGGGTGATCTACGAGCTCATCGACGGCGTCAAGGAGATCATGGCGGGCGCCCTCGAACCCGAGGAGCGCGAGGAGGTCATCGGCCACGTCGAAGTGCGCAAGGTGTTCAGCTTCTCGAAGATCGGCAGCATCGCGGGCTGCTTCGTCAAGGAGGGCATCGTCCGCCGCAACGCCATGGTGCGCCTCTCCCGCGACGGGATCGTCCTCTGGCAAGGCGAGATCGCCAGCCTGCGTCGCTTCAAGGACGACGTCAAAGAAGTCCGCGAGAACTTCGAGTGCGGCATCGTCCTCAAGGGCTACAACGACATCAAGCCGGGCGACGAACTGGAGGTCTTCGAGATCCAGCAAATCGCGCGCACCCTGGACTGAGCCTGCGTGAACCTGGGAATCGAGCGTGTCCAGTCCAAGATCAAGGCCGACGTGGCTGCGATCCTCCAGAAGGAGCTCAAGGACCCCCGCGGCGGTGCCATGGTCACCGTCACGGGCTGCGAGCTGAGCTCGGACTATCGCCACTGCAAGGTCTTCGTGTCGATCCTGGCGAGTTCCCCGGGCGAAGAGCGCAAGACCTTCCGCATGCTCCAGGACGCGACCGGCTACGTGCAGCGGCGCGTCGGTGGGAACTTGCGCACGCGGGTCACGCCCCAGCTCGAATTCGTCCTCGACAAGGGCGCAGAACAGTCGATCAAGATCGGCTCGTTGCTCGACGCCATTCGCCGCGAACGCGAGGAGCGAGAAGCCGCCCGCGCCGCGACGGAGGCAGAGCAGGGCTCGGCTCCCGCCGCCGGTCCCGAAGCCACGGAGGCCTGAGCAGGGCCGCGTCCCCCGCGCTCCGTGTCCCCTGTCCGGCGGGCGCGCTCAGGCGAAGAGCTCGCCAACGACCTTGCCGCCCGCGTCGACGGCGCGGATCGGACGGCCGTTCGGAGTCTCGTTGACCCGCGCGGGATCGATCCCCAAGGCGCGGAAGATGCTCGCGAAGAGATCGGGGACGCAGACGGGCCGCTCGACGCCCTGGGTCCCGTCTCGGCCGGTCGCCCCCACGGCCTGGCCCCCGCGCACAGGTCCGCCCGCGAGCACGACCGACCACCCTCGGGTCCAGTGGTCGCGTCCCTCGTTCGCGTTGATGCCCGGCGTCCGTCCGAACTCGCTCAGGACGAGGACCAAGGTCTTTCGGAGGAGGTCGCGTTCCCGCAGGTCGTGCAGGAGGCTCGCCAGCCCCGCGTCGAGCATGGCGGCGAGTTCGCGGTTGCGGGTGAAGTTGTCCTGGTGGGTGTCCCAGCCTCCGAGTTGGACTTCGACCGCCGGGACCCCTGCCTCCACCAGCCGCCGCGCGAGGAGGCAGCCCTGCCCAAAGGGGTTTTGCCCGTAGGCTTCGCGCAACCCCGACGGTTCCCGCGCGAGCGAAAAGGCCTCCACTTCGGCCGCGTGCATGAGGCGGTCGGCGCGCTCGTAGACCTGGGTGTGCCCGCGCGTTTCCTCTCCGGGGTGCCTGCGCAAGAAGCGTCGCTCCAAGATCGTCAGCAGCTTGCGCCGCCGTTGCCAGCGCAGGGCGTTGACCCCCGGCGCGTAGCTCAGGTTCTCCACCGGCTGGCGAGGGTCTGCGACCCGGAAGGGCTCGTAGCCAACGCCGAGCACTCCGGCCCCCAAGCCGCCCCCGCCCACGGCGACGTAAGCCGGCAAGTCGAACTCCTCGTCGTGTTTCCCCTGCGCGACCAGCGCTCCGAGGTCCGGGTGGCGCACGGTCCCACTGGGCGCGTAGCCCGTGTGCAGCAAGTAGCGCGCGCGCTCGTGGGCACCCTCGCTCGTGACCATGCTGCGGATGACCGCCAGTTCGCGCGCTTCGCCGGCGAGGCGCGGCAGGAGTTCGGAGAAGCGCAGCCCGGGCGCGGCGGTGTCGATCGCTGCCAGGGGCCCCGCGTTGCGCGTGCCGGGCTTGGGATCGAAGGTGTCGGTCTGCGCCATGCCCCCGTTCATGGTGAGGATCACGCAGTGGTCGGCCGGAGGGCGCTTTCCTCCCGTCCGAGTCCTTTGCTGGGCCTGGCCGCGCCGGCCCAGCAAGGCCCAGCCGAGGGAGGCGCCCAGCGCCCCGGCCACGAAGGCGCGCCGGGTCGAGGCGAAGAACGTGGATCGGGTCATGGCGCCTCCGCACCGCGTACGTCCAGTCTCCCAATTCCGTTGCCCCTCGGCCAGCACTCGCCCGCGGCCGGGAAGAGCGGGCGAGGCGGTCACGTTCCGCCGCGGAGGCTGCGCCTTGGGCCGAGGGAGGGACCGGGGTAGACTTCCTGGGTCCGGCCCATGTGCCCGGCCGGCGCATGCGCTGCCCGCGGAGGCCTCCGCTCCTCGATCGGAGCACGTCGCCGCGACGAGCGATCGGAGAGGAAGAGCGAGGGCGTGGCGGATCTGGACGTCGACGACAAGCGCCGCAAAGCGATCGAAGCGCTGGTGGAAATGGCCGGCGACGCCGAGCGCGCGGGCCAAGCCGGAGCGGCGGCAGGCTACTTCGACGAAGCGGCGCGCCTCGTCGAAGCCCACTCAGAGAACACCCCCAGCGAGGCCGCGGCGACCTTCCTTCGCCAGCAAGCCGAGGAATACCGCGCCAAGGCGCGCCTCCTCCGCGGCGAGGGCGAGGCCGGCGCAGCCTCCGCCGCTCCGCCCTCCGCGCCGGTCGCCTCCGCGTGGGAGGTCCTTTGGACGCACGGCGGCCCCGAGGGGCTCCCCGCGCCCGCTCCCGCAAGCGACGGCGCCCCGTGGGAACCCTTCGCCCTCGCGCACGCGCCCGACGGGGTGCTCTTCGGCTGGCGTCGGCGCGCGCGCTGAAGGGGGCCCAGGACCCGAGGCGGCTCCACTCCCTACGCGACGAGGAGTTCGCACCGCCTCCGCCCCCTCCCCGCGGCCGCCGGCCTCACCCGAGGACTCGCGGCCAGAAGCGGCGCAGCCGCGCCCGGCGCGGCGCGCCGTCCCGCCAACTCGGATCGCCCGGGTCGAGCCTCGCCCCGGCGGCGAACAACGCGTCCAGCGCAGCCTCGAGCCGCCGCGTGGACTCCGGATCCTCGACGAGCAGGAGGGCCTCGCTCTCCCAGTAGCTCGCGGTGGCGTCGAAGTTCGCGCTCCCTACGGCGAAGCATTCCCCGTCGGCGGCAAGAAACTTTGCGTGCACGTGAGGCCACACCGACTCGACGCGCCAACCCCAGCCGGGCTCGGGAAAGACCCGCGCCTCGACGACCTCCGCGCCCGCCTCGACGAGCGGGTCGAGGTGTCCGCGAACGAGCTCGTCGGCAACGTCGCGCAGCGGGTTGGCGGAGGCGAAAGGCGTTCGTTCCCTGCCGTGCTTCGGGCGCACGTTGCCAATGAGCAACCGCACCCGCACGCCGCGCGCCAGGGCGGCGAGCAGCAGGTGTTCGAGTTCGTGGATCAAGGGGAAGGTGTTGACCGCCGTGATTCGACGCCGGGCAGAGCGCACCAGGCAAGCGTAGGCCTCCAGGGTATTGGCGTCGAGCAATCCCTCGTGCAGGACGAGCCGTGCGTGCGTGCGCAGCGATCGCTCCGCAGGACGCTCCTCCCCCGGCGGCACCTCCTCCCCACCCGCTTCCCTCCAAGAAGCGAGGAAGGCCTCCTCGACCCGCGCGACGAGCGGCCCCTCGAGCAGGGCGCCGGCGTCGAGCCACGGCACCCGCTCCCAGGGGTCGTCGGGGACAAGTGCAACCTCGGAGAAGCTGGTGAAGTAGCTCTCTGCCAGGTTGCGCCCCGTCACGAGCGCGCGTGCTGCGTCGACCACGACCAGCTTGCGGTGGCAGCGACGCTTGAGTTCCACCAGGCCCGGCAGGGGGCCCACCGGCGCGAGGGGGCGCACCTCGACGCCCGGGGTCTCCGCGAGACGCTCCAGGAGGGCGTTCCGCAGCCCAAAGCTCCCGTGCAGGCTGTAGAGCGAGTCGACCAAGACGCGGACCGCGACACCGCGCGCCGCGGCCGCCACCAGGGCGGCCTCGAGGGTGCGCGTCGTCGGGTCGTCGTGGACGATGTAGGTCTGGAGGTGGACGCTGCGCCGCGCCTCCCCCACCAGGCGCAGCAGTCGCCCGCGAGCGGCGGCGTTGTCGAACTCCACCTCGACCCGCGCGTCCTCGAGCGCCGTCGCGTCCGCCAGGGCGCGCAGGGCCGCAGAGCGCCCCGCGCCGCCTTTCGGGGGGGCGCGCTCCGCGGCGAGGGCCTCGCGCAAGCCGACCTCGTCCGTCGCGGAGAGCACGCGCAGGCCCGCCGTGCACGAGGGGAGAAGGGGTGTCGGGAGAACGCACAGGGCGCGCACGTCGAGGCCGGCGAAGCGCAGCCGGCGACCGAGGCGCAAGAGGATCACCCCCCGCGCCTCCGGAGGCACGTCGTCCCCCCCGCCCGTGTCGAGGAGCAGGTGCGCATCGAAGACCACCGGCTCGAGCGCGGCGTCGCGCAGCGCTTGACGGACGCTGCCGCAGCTCCGCTCGCGCCTCGTGCGCACGACGAGCAGGCGTGCGCGGGCCGCGGCCGCGGCCCGCGCCAGGGCGGCCAGGGCCTCGCCGTCGAGGTCGGCGTCCGCGAGGACCAGGGGAGCAGGGCCGGGGTCGACCACGCGCACGACGAGTTCCACCCCGGCCAGCACGTCCTCGCTCGCCGTTGCGCGCCCGAAGCCGAGCACGGCAGGCGCCTGCTCCGGATCGGTCCACGAGAACTCGGCCACGCCGCTGCGCGGCGCCAGTTCCGCGAGCCGCTCGCCGCGGGCGACGACGACCACCGAGTCCGCGGGCGGTCGCGGACCCCCGAGCGAAGCCCGGGACACGACGCACACCCGGGCCCGACCGCGCACCAAGAGCACGTCCGGCGCGTCGAGGGGCGGCGGCGTCCCGGCGGGGCGCTCTTCGGGAGCGAGGACGAGCAAGGACGGGTCTCCCCGCGAAAGCTCGTCCCAGCCGAGCCACCGCGCGGCGAGCGCCGTGAGCGGGCGAATCGCCTCGGGCACGAGGACGACCAGGTCTACGCCCTCCTCCTCGAGGAAGGCCGTGAGGCGCGCGCGCAGCTCCCCCAGCTCGGCGTCCAAGCCCACGGAACGGAGGCGGCACGCGAGGCCGGCCAGCTCGGCAACCTCGGCCGGCGCCACCAGGCGGGGGTCCGGCGCTCCGCGGGCCAGGAGGAGCAGCTCGTCGCCGGGGCCCAGCCGATCGCGCAACAGTGCCAGGGCGCGGGCCACCCGCCGCACGTCCCCCTCGTAGAGCACCACCGCCCGCCGCCCCGCCCTTCCCGAGCGAACGCCGCCCAGCCAGAGCACGGGCCGTTCGCAGAGCTCCGCCAGCGAAACGAGTTCGAAGACCCTCCGCGGAAGGCGTTCCCCCGAGACGGCCAGCGCCACGCACTCGCAGCGCTGCTCGCGCACCGCCTCGCGCAAGCCCTCGTGGTCGAACTCCCACACCACCTCGGCCGTCACCTCGTCGGCCACCGCCCGAAACGCCCCTTGCAGCTCGCTCAGGGACCAGTCGTGGCGGCGCCACTCCGCGTTCTGGGGACGTGCGCCGAGCACCCACCCCCGGGCCGGCCCCGCCAGCACGGCGACCACGTGCAACGCGGCCGGCCGACCGAGGAGCGCCCCGACGGCGCCGGCGACGCGTTTGGGCTCCTCGCCGGCCTCGAGGCACAAGAGACAGCGAGCGAACACGGACACCTCTCTGCAAACTCGGCGGGTTCGAAGCGCGCAGCCGGCAAGCGCCCGCCGAAGCGCCGTTCGGCCTCGCGCCCCGCACGCACGGAGCTCCGGGCCACCGGCCCCCAGCCTTCGCCCGCCCGGAGACGACGCCGCCCCCCGCGACTCTAGCAGCCCGTGACGCGAAACCCACGGTGCACAGGCTGCGGCTCCCCCGCGCAGGCTGGAGGGCGCGGGGCGCTGGCAGGTAGAACCGCTCCATGGACAGCGCAGACCCACCCCCCCAAGAGCCCTGCGCGGAGACCGCGACCGCCGACTTCCTCGCCCAAGCCGAGGCCGCGGCCCGCCTGCTCGAGGAGGTCGTCGCCGACCGGAGCCTCCTGGCGCGTGTCCCCGAGGCGCTGCGCAAGCGCCTCCTTGCGGCCGCCGGGCGCGCCTCGCGTCCGAGCGAAGCGGAACGCAGCCGCCTGAAGAAGGCCCGCCGCCGGGAGGCGCGGCGGGCCCGCCGAGAACGCGACGAGGCCCTCCTCGACACGACCGGGATCCGCTGCCTGCGCGCAAACCCGATCTTCCGCACTCCGCGACGCCAGCGCCCGCCCCTCGGGCCCAGCGAGGCGATCGGGCACACGAGCGAGGAGCGCGGTTGCTACTGCTGCCAGCGTCGCCACCGGGAAGTGCACTTCTTCTACGACCAAATGTGCCTTCCCTGCGGCGACTTCAACTACGCCAAGCGCTTTCCCTCCGCCGACTTGTCGGGCCGCGTGGCCTTGGTGACCGGCGCCCGGGTCAAGATCGGCTACCAGGCAGCGATCCTGCTCTTGCGCAACGGCTGCCGGGTGGTCTGCACGACCCGCTTCCCTCGCGACGCCGCGCGCCGCTACGCCCGCGAGGAAGACTTCTCCGAGTGGGCCGACCGCCTCGAGATCCACGGCGTCGACCTGCGCTTCACCCCCGCCGTGGAAGCACTCTGCGCCCGCCTCCTCCGCCGCTGCGAGCGACTGGACTTCGTCATCAACAACGCCTGCCAGACGGTTCGCCGTCCGCCGGGCTTCTACGAGCACCTGCTCGCCGGCGAGCGCGAGGCGCTCGACGCCGACGCGGCGCGCCTCCTCGCCCCGAGCACCCCGCGAGCCCTGGCGCGCACCGCGGACGCCCCCCTCGCCCCCGCCGCGCTATCCCAACTCCGCCTCACCGACGAAGACCTCCCCCGAGCGGCGTCGCTCTTCCCCGCAGGGGTCCTCGACGCGGACCTCCAGCAAGTCGACCTGCGCCGGGTCAACTCCTGGCGGTTGCGCGCGCACGAGGTCTCCGCGGTGGAGCTCATCGAGGTCCACCTCGTCAACGCAATCGCCCCCTTCGTGATCAACGCCCGGCTCAAGCCCCTCCTCCTGCGGGTTCCAACCCGCGACAAGCACATCGTCAACGTCTCCGCCATGGAGGGGCAGTTCTACCGCACCTTCAAGAGCGACAAACACCCGCACACGAACATGGCCAAAGCGGCCCTGAACATGCTCACCCGCACCGCGTCGCTGGACTACGTTCGCGACGGGATCCACGTCAACAGCGTCGACACCGGCTGGGTCACGGACGAGGACCCCGTCCACCACGCCGAGCGCAAGCGGCGCGAGCACCGCTTCCACCCGCCCCTGGACATCGTCGACGGCGCGGCCCGCATCGTGGACCCCATCTTCGACGGGCTGAACACGGGACGGCACGTCTGGGGCCAGTTCCTCAAGGACTACAAGCCCGCCGATTGGTGAACCCCGGTCGGCGGCGCGGTCGACGCGGAACCTGCGCGGACCCCCGGCGCTCGCCTCGCTCAGTGGTTGGTGACGAACTCCCCGCAGTTGAGGAGCGCCCAACCCACGTCCTGCAGCGCTTCGGGTCGCTGCACTTTGCCCAGGGCGCGCCGCTCGCCTCCGGAAGGGAGACGCGCGAGCGCCCGCAGAAAGAGGCGCTCGACGCGCCGCGCCGGCGGCTGCCCGAGGAGTTCGGCCACGAGCGGGCTCCGATCGGCCCGCAAGAAGCCGTTGGTCAAGGGACCGTTCAAGAGCAGCAGGGCCTGGGTGAGCGACTGCTGCGCCTCCGCCCCCGCCTCGGTGGTCCCGAAGGCCCGAAAGAAGCGACGGCGCAGCGCGACTTCCCGCTCGCGTGCCCAGCCCGGCGCACGCCCCTGCGCCTGGAACTCGAGCGCCGCGCGCACGTCGAGGACCCGGTCCAGGGACCACCAGAGCTGCTCGGCGGTCAGAGGGCGCACCCGAGCGCGCGCGAAGACCTCGACTTCCGCGGGCCGATCCCGCGCCCCTCCGGAGGAGCTCGCCTGGTAGGCGCGACTGAGGACGATCACCTCGAGCAACCGCCGGAGGTCGTAGCCGCTGGCACGGAAGTCTTCCTCGAGGTCCTCGAGGACCTCGGGCAGTGCCGGCTTGGCGAGGTCGTCCGGAGAGGTGAAGGCCTCCCCGAAGAGGAAGCCCCACACGCGGTTGACCGTGGCCCGGGCGAAGTTGGGATTGCCCGGAGCGGTGAGCATGCGCGCAAGCTCCTCGCGGCGATACGCGCCCGGGCCGGGGTCGACGGACTCGCCGCTCACGAAACGAGGCGCGATCACCGGCCCCGGTTGGCCCGGGGGACCGGGGAGGCGCACTTCCCCCCGCTCCGCTTCCTTCAGCGAGAGCGCTTGGGTGTCGGGATCGCGGCGGATCCGAACCCTCGCGAAGAACGCCGCCACCCCCCAGAAGGTCCGCTGCTTCCACTGCTCGTGGTAGGGGTGGTCGTGGCACTGCGCGCACTGCACCTGCTGCCCCTGGAACACCCGCATCGCGTTCCCGGCGAGTTCCTCGGGCTTCCCCTCCCAGCGGCCGAAGTATTCCACCGCTCCGTTGTCGGCCTCCGCCCCCGAAGCGGTCAAGAGCTCGCGCACCACGCGATCCCATGGCGCGCCGGCGAGGAAGCGCCGCTGCAGCCAGCGGACCAGGGGCGTGCTGCCCCCGTCGGGGCGCCGCCGCAGCAAGTACGAGCGACCCAGGAGCAAATTCGCCCAGCGTCGCGCTTGCCAGTTCGCGGCGTTCCTCCCGGCGAGCAGTTCCCGCACCAGCCGAGCCCGCTTGCCCTTGCGCTTGCTGGCGACGAAGCGACGCACGCGCTCCTCGGCAGGCACCACCCCCGCGAGGTCGAGGCTCACGCGCCGCAAGTAGGCGGCGTCGCTCGCCAGGGGCGCCGGCTTCACCCCCGCCTCGGCCCAGGCGCGCCCCAGGGCCGCGTCCAGGGCGCGTACCGCCTCCGCCGGGTCTCGCACTGCCTCGGGGCGAGCCAGCCCGGGCGCCGCGGCGCCGGCGAACACCAAGGCGAAGGTCAGGATCCGTGAGGCCATGAGGCGCCTCCCCGCGGAGCAGGCGGGCGCCCAGTGTACACGGCGCGAGCCCGCTCGACCGAGACGCGCTCGATCGAGCGGGCTCGCGGCCTGCGCCAACGCGGCTCGCTCCCCGAGCCGCCCGCGCGCCGCGCCCTACTCGGCCGCCTTGACGGCGATCCGGTGCGGCCGCGACTCGGGGACCTTGCGCACCTCGACGGTCAGGAGGCCGTGCTCGCTCTTGGCGGACACGCTCTGCGGGTCCACGTTCTCGGGGAAGGTAAAGGTCCGCTGGAAACTGCCGTGGGAACGCTCGACCACGTGCCAGGTCTCTCCTTCCCGTTTCTGCTCGCTGGTCTTCTCGCCCTTGATCGTGAGGGTCTTGTCCTTGAGGGTCACCTCGACCTCCTCGGGCTTGAGCCCCGGGAGTTCGGCGCGGATCACGTAGGCTTCGCCCGTCTCGGCGACGTCCACGCGGGGGGTCCAGGTGCCCGCCTTCTTCTCGTCGTTCAGGGGGGCGAAGAACTCCCGGAAGACCTCGTCGAAGGGACGCGCGTAGAGGGGGGTGAAGGGGTGCCAGGGGCTGAGCTTGTTCATGTCGGTCCTTCCTGCTTGGCTGGGGTGGTGCCCAGGGCAAGGCAAGCTCCGTGCCACGGGGCTGCGACCCCAAACCCCTGCGGCGCCTCCGACGCCGCTGTCACAATGGCAAGCCAGGAGGAGACGGCATGGCAGCACGCGGCGAAGCGATCCTGGAAGTCGTCCGGGCCGCGTTTCCCCCGCGCTTCGCGCTCGAGGGGGACCGCACGGGCCTGCAGGTCGGGCGCGTCGACCGAGAGATCGAACGCGTCCTGTGCACCCTGGACCTGACCCTGGCCGTGGCCGAAGAGGCGCGCGACCGCGGGGCACAACTCGTGCTCAGCCACCATGCGGTGATCTACCGACGACTCGAAGACCTGCGCACCGACCAGGTTCGTGGACGCATTCTCGAGACCCTTCTCAAGCACGACGTCGCCGTCTACGTCCCGCACACGGCGCTCGACGTCGTTCCGGGCGGCCTCAACGATCACCTCGCGGAGCTCGTGGGCCTCCGAGACCCGCGTTTCCTCGAAGCGACCGGCAGCGACGGGGCGCGCCTCCTCGTCGCGCCCGCGCCCCCCGACGCGGAAGCCTTCGGCTCCCTCCTCTGCGCTCAGGGCGCCCAACGCGCATGGCGGAGCGGAGACCGACTGGAGGTTCTGGCCGACGAGCGGACGGTGACCTTCCTGGCGCGCCGCGTGGAGGAGCGTTGCGGCGTTCCCCCGACGGTCTTCCCCCTTGCCAGCCACGAGCGAAGGCGGGGCATCGGGCGGATCGGAACCCTCGAGCGCCCCGAATCGCTCCAGGGCCTGGCCCGGCGCCTCAAGCATCGGACGGGGGCTCCGGGCGTGCGCGTGGTGAGCACCGAACCGGACGTGGTCGTGAGCAAGGTCGCCGTACTCGGAGGGGACGGCCGCTCCTTCGTGCCTGCGGCGGCCGCCGCAGGCGCAGACGCATTGGTCACCGGCGACATCGACCACCACACGGCCCTCGACGCGCGCGCGCGCGGCCTGAACGTGATCGACCTCGGCCACTGGGCCAGCGAACGGCAGGCCGCAGCGCTGCTCGCTCGCGGCCTGCGCGAGCGGCTCGCCGACCTAGGAGTCGAGGTGTTCGAGAGCGAAGTCGACACCAACCCCTTCGAGTGGCTCTGACCAAGGGGCCCGGGGGCGCCGGCGCTCTCGTGCGTTCGCTGGATCGCTCGCATTGGCCTTGCCATGATGGTCCCTCATGACGCCCGCCGAGCGAGCCGCCGAAGACGCCGTCGTCCACCACGCCCTGCGACGCGGCTTCTTGGACGAGGCGGCGTTGGCGCGCGCTCGCGCCCAACAGGCTTCTCAGCACGGCGCTCCGCTCCTGGCCGTCCTCGCCGGCCACCTGCCTCCCGCCGCCCTTCCCGAGCTCCGCGCGGTGTACAACCAGATCCTGCAGGCGCCGCCCGCTGCCTCCCCCTCCGGAAGGGCCCCTGCGCCCGCGGCCGCCCCCGGGGGCCCGCGCTCCGCGCCCGCGGGCGCGTCGCCTTCGGCACCGCACGCGGTCCGGCCCGCCGCGCCCGGGCCTCCTCCCGCGAGGGTCGGCGCGCCCGCCGGAGCGGGAGCCGCCAACGCCCTTCGCCCGCCGGTCCCGACCAACCCGCCCGAAGCGCCCGCTGCCCCCTCCTCTGCGCCGAGTGCGAGCACTTTGGCTTCCGCCGCCACGCCCCGCGGTAGCTCCCAGAGGGCGCCGGGCGAGGCCGCACCTGCCCCAGGCCCCGCCGCGCCGTCGGCCGGGGACGCGCCGTCCCGCCGTCCGTCGGCGAGCGGGATTGCCTCTGCGGGGGCGCGGGCCCGGCCCCTCCCCAAGCTCTGGACCGCCGCAGGCTTCTCGGCCCTCGCGAGCGCGCTCGTCGTCTCGGCGGCCTGGCTCCCCTTCGTCGGCTCCGAGCCGGCGGCGTCGGCGGCCAAGCGCCCTCCCGACGTGGTCGACTTCCTCCGCTCGCCGCCCGACAAGCCCCTCCCCGACCCCTCGCTGCTGCTCGCCCGCCTCGCGAGCGCCGGTGCCGTCGAACGCGGCGGCCTCCTCGACACGCTGCGCGGCGACGACCCCCGCGCCCGGCTCAACGCCGCCGGTGTGCTCGCGCTGCTCGGAGAGGCCCGCGCACGCCCCGCCCTGGAATCCCTCCGCACAGGGAAGGACCCCCTCGCCCGCGCCGTGGCGGCCGAGGGCCTCGCCCGCCTCGAGGGGCGCCACGCCGTCAAGGAGCTCACCCGAGCACTGGGCGAGGACTCGGTCGCGGCGAGGCTCTACGCGCTGCGCGCCCTCGGCGAGGCCGGGGACCCGCAAGTCCTCGAGTTGCTCTTGGACGTCGCCCGGGGAGACGAGGACCAAAGGGTCCGGGCCGCTGCGATGCGCGCGGCGCTGCGGGTCGAGCCCGGCGTGGTCGACGAACTCGCCGCGCCCCCCCGCGCCGTCGCCCTGGCCGGCGACCCCGCGGCCGAGCCCCCCCCCGACGACGAGCCCCCCCTCGACCCCGTCGCCGCTG
>RFHU01000431.1 GCA_003695705.1 Planctomycetota bacterium | reverse complement strand
GGAGGGGCGGCCCCGGCGGGGCGCGGGGGCGGGGGGCCGCCTCGTTCGCGGAGGACCCGTTCGGCGGCGCGCAGGTCCTCGGCGGTGGTCACCTTGAAGTTGCTCTCGGGGCCCTCGACGACGAACACCGCTTCGCCGAGGCGTTCGAGGGCGGCGGCTTCGTCGGTGACGGTGACGCCGTCGCGATCGGCGGCGTCGAGGGCGGCGAGGAGCTTGCCGCGCGGCGCGGCTTGCGGGGTCTGGGCGCGCCAGAGGACTTCGCGGGGCACGGTCTCGAGGATCCGGCCCTCGGCGTCGACGCGCTTGGTGGTGTCCCGCATGGGGACCGCCAAGACGGCCCCGCCGCGCTCGCGCGCCGTGGCGAGCACCCGCGCGGCGTCGGCGGGATCGAGGAGGGGGCGGGCGGCGTCGTGCACGAGCACCGCCCGTTCGGCCTCCGCGCGCGTGGCCTGGACTCCGTTGCGGACCGAGTCTTGCCGCCGCTCGCCGCCGGCGACGAAGGCCGTTGCGCCGGCGGCTTCGAGGACCGCGCCCAGTCCCGAGCCGGGCAGGGCGGCGAGTTCGTCGGGGTGGAGGACGACGACCACTTCGTCGATCCCCTCGGCGCGGGCCAGGGCCCAGGTGGACCAGGCGACCAGAGAGTGCCCGCGCAGGGACACCAGGGCCTTGCGGGGGGCGCTCGGCCCCAGGCCTGCGGCCAAGCGGCGACCGAGGCCGGCGGCGACGACGACCGCGCTCGCGCCGGGGCTCACGATTCCTCCTCGGGCGGGGTGCCCTTGCTCGCGTTCCGGCCTTCGTCCTGGGTGGCGACTTCTTCTGGCGAGGCGAGGCGAGCGAAGACCATGCGCCCTGCCGAGCTCTGGATCGCCTTGGTGACCACGACGGCGACTTCCTGTCCTTTGAGCTCCCGCCCTTCGGCGACCACGACCATGGTCCCGTCGTCGAGGTAGCCCACGCCCTGGCGGGCGCCTTCGCCGGGGCGGACGATCTTGAGCTCCAGGCGGTCGCCGGGCAAATGCTCGGGCTGGGTGGCGCGGGCGACCTCGTTGAGGTTGAGGACGGGCACACCCTCGAGCTCGGCAACCTTTTGCAGGTTGTAGTCCACCGTGACCAGGCGGCCGGCGCGGGCCTTGGCGAGCTCGAGGAGTTGGCGGTCGACTTCGCCGCCGAAGGTCGCCTGGGGGAGTTCGACCTCCACGCCGGGCAGGCTCTGCAGCTCGCGCAGTTTGTCGAGGCCGCGGCGGCCGCGCACGCGGCGGTTCTTGTCGGCGGCGTCGGCAATCCGCTGCAGCTCCTCGACCACGGCGCGGTGGACGACGAAGGGAGCGTCGAAGACGCCTGCGGCGGCGAGTTCGACGACGCGCCCGTCGATGATCGCGCTCGTGTCCAGCACCAGCGGGCGAGGACCCTTGCTCTGGGGGCGGAACTCCACGTAGGGGACGATGAAGCGGAAGTCGTCCTTGGTGCGCAGCAGGTAGGCGGGGCCCAGGTAGCAGAAGATCAAGGTTGTCGCCAGGCGAATGCCGTTGAGGACGTCCTGGCTCTGGGGGTCGTCGAAGTTGACGAGGAGCGAGACGATCCCCACGAAGAGCTGGGCGGTGAGGAAGCCCACCAGGAGGCCGAAGACGATGGCCGAGACCGTGGCGATGTTGCTGCGGGCGACGGCCAGGGCGTCGGCCAGAATCACGAGCATGGCGAGAAGCCCGGCCACGAGCATGGCGCCAAAGGCCGCCTCGGGGCGCTCGGCCTGCTGGGTCAGGTAGAGCGCCAGCCCCATGGAGGAGGCGAAGAAGATCGCCCGCAGGGTGAGCAGGGGCAGGTCGAGGTTGGGCGTCTCGAAGCGGCTGGGTTCGGTCACATGGGCTCGAAGACGGCGAACAGCTTGCGGTGCTCGCGCTGGGCGTAGCGGTCGGTCATGCCGGCAATGTAATCGCACACCCCGCGTTCGAGCCCTTCGCGCTCGACCCACTCCTGGTATTCCTCGGGGAGCAGGTTGGGGTGCCGGCAGAATTCCGCGAACAGGTCGGAGAGGAAGCGGCGCCCCTTGAGCACCTGCCGCTTGACCCGGTAGTGCTGGTAGACGCGCTCGTCGAGGAAGCGTTGCAGCTCGCGCTTGCGGCGCAGGGCCTTCTCCGAGAGGCCGACGAGCGGTTCTCGGGCGGCGCGCACGTCGGCGAGGCCTTGGATTCCGTGCTCGGCGAGGCGCTGCCGGGTGGTGTCCACGAGGTCGCGCACTTGCGCGCCGACGAGGTGGCGAATCAGTTCCTGGCGGCGGACGCGTTCGGCGGTGTCGGCGTCTGCGCCGGCGCGGGCCTCGGCGCGTTCGACGGCTTCCCAGGCTTCGTCCCAGAAGGAGAGGCTGCGCAGGTCGCCGAGGCGGAGGATCCCCGCCTTGAGGGCGTCGTCGAGGTCGTGGTGGTCGTAGGCGATCCCGTCGGACCAGTCGGAGACCTGGGCTTCGAGAAGGGGGCCTCGCGAGGCGTCGAACTCCGCGTCGTAGCCGAAGGTGCGGCAGGCTTCGGAGTCGCGTCGCTTCCAGAGTCCCTCGCGGACTTCGAAGCTCAGGTTCAGGCCGCGGTGCGCGCTGTAGCGACGCTCGAGCAGGTCCACGAGGCGGAGGGCTTGGGCGTTGTGCTCGAAGCCACCGTGCTCGCACATGAGGGCGGCCAGCGCGCGTTCGCCGGCGTGGCCGAAGGGAGGGTGCCCTATGTCGTGGGCGAGGGTGATCGCCTCGGTCAGGTCCTCGTTGAGGCGGAGGGCCTGCGCGACCGTGCGGGCGATCTGGGCCGCCTCGATGGTGTGGGTGAGCCGCGTGCGGTAGTAGTCGCCCTCGTGGTTGACGAAGACCTGCGTCTTGTACTGCAGGCGGCGGAAGGCGCGCGAGTTGACGATCCGGCGGCGGTCCCGCTGGTAGGCGGTCCACAGCTCGTGCTCGGGCGTGGGGTGGCGCCGGCCCGCGCTCTGGGAGCTGAGCATGGCGTAGGGGGCGAGGCGCTCGGCCTCCCGCGCCTCTAGCTCGGGCCGGGTGAGGACGCCGGGGATCACTCCCGGGCCCCGGGGTTCACTCGGACCAGGGCTCCAGGCTGAGTTCGGCGCGCTTCTCCTCGATCTCGGCCCACTTGTCGGCCTCGGGCATGGCGTCCTTCTTCTCGGAGATGTTCGGCCACTCGTCTTGGACCTTCTCGGCGATCTCGAGGTATTCGCGCCACTTCTCGGGCAGGTCGTCTTCGCTGAAGATCGCGGTGGTCGGGCAGACGGGCACGCAGGCCCCGCAGTCGATGCACTCCTCGGTGTGGATCACCAGGAAGTTCTTGCCCTCGTAGAAGCAGTCCACCGGGCACACGGCGACGCACTCGGTGTACTTGCAGTTGATGCAGGGCTCGGCAACGACGTGGGTCATTGGTTCCTACTCCGTGGGGGGGGAGCGTGTCCTCGGGCTCCGATCTGGGGGCTCACTATACGTCTTGGGCCGGACGACGCCAGGGCTACTGGGTGGCGCGCAAGGCTACCAGTGTGATGTCGTCGTGGGGCGGGGCCTGCCCGCGGAAGTCGACGATGCGCCGGTAGATGGTGTCGCAGAGTTGCTGCGGGCCGAGGTGGCCGAACTCGCGCACGAGCGCGACGGTGGCGTCGAGGCCGAAGGGTTCGTGGGCCTCGTTCATGGCCTCGGTGACGCCGTCGGTGTAGAGGAGGAGGTGGTCGCCGGGGGCGAGGTCGAGGTGGCGTTCCTGGTACATGGCGCTGGCCTGCTTGAGCACGCCGCAGGCGACGCCGCCGGCCTTGATCTTCTCCACCTCGCGGGTGGCGGCGCGGTAGACGAGCAGGTGTTCGTGGCCGGCGGGCGCGTAGGTGAGCCGGCGCGCGTTCGCGTCCCAATTGAGGATGTTCAGGGTGATGAACATGCCCGGAGGGATGTCCCGGCAGAGTTCCACGTTGAGCGAGCGGAGAATGGGGAGGGGCGAGGTGCCGGCGCCGAGGTGCTGGACCAGGGAGCGCAGGGCGCTCCGCGCCATCGCCATGACGAGGCCGGCGCCGGTGCCCTTCCCCGAAACGTCGCCCACCACGATGGTCAGGGTGTCCCGGGTGCCTTCGTGGGGGACGAAGTCGTAGTAGTCGCCGCCGACTTCCATGGCGGGCTCGAGGTAGCCGTAGAGCTCGAGCCCGCGCACGGGGGGGATTTCCTTGGGGAGCAGGTCGCTCTGGATCTTGGAGGCGAGTTCGAGTTCGTGGGCGAGGCGCTCGCGTTCGCCGGCTTCCTTGTAGAGCTTGGCGTTGACGATGGCGACGGCGGCTTGGCCGCAGAGGCTCTCGACGGTGGTGGCGTCGTCTTCGCCGAACTCGCGGTTGGACTGCTTGCTGTCCACGTAGACGAGTCCGATCACCTCTTCCTTCTCGACCAGGGGGACGACCAGAATCGACTGCAGCTCCATTTCGACCATGGACATGGAGAGGTCGTCGCCGACCGGCTGGAGCATGATCTGGGTCTGCTTGCTCTCGATCGCCTTCTTGCAGAGGGTCGTCGAGTAGCGGTAATGCTCCTCGGTCAGGGTGCGGCCGCGGGCGTCGCGGCCGACCTTGAAGGCCAAGCGGCGCTCGTCGCCTTCGCCCTCGAGGAGCATGATGAAGCCGCGCTGGGCGCGCGAGATCTGCACCACGTGTTCGCAGACGCTGGAGAGGAGCTCGTCGAGAATGAGCGTGGAGCTGATCGATCGCCCCACGTCGTAGAGCTTGGTGATGTTGTTCTTGAGGCGCAGGATCTGGCTGCGGTCCTGCTCGCTCTTGTGGTAGATGTGCGCGTTCTCCAGCGCAATGGCCGCGTGGTCGGCGAGGGTGCGCAGGATCTTGCGCTGCGGCTCGCCGAGCGGACCTTGCGGCGAGTCGACGTAGATCACTCCGCCCACGCGCTCGCGGCCGTCGATGCGCCGACCGAACTGGAGGGGGACGGCGAGGACGCCGCCGCCTTCGGTCTCGAGGAGGGGCTGGCGGCTCTGCAGGACGCGCATGACCCGCGCGCGGCCCTGGGCGAAGCCCGGGCTGCCCAGGGTGGCCTGGTCGAGCCCGTGCAGGTACTTGAAGCGCAGCTTGTTGCCTTCTTCGACCAGGGTAAGGAAGCCGCGGCGGCAGCCGGTGACGGCGAGGGCCGAGGTGACGATGGCCTGGTAGAGCTGGGCGGGGTCGAGGGTGGAGACCAGGCGCAGGAAGTGCTGCAGGACCGTCTCGTCGACGGCGGTGGCGCCGTTGCCCAGGCGGTGCACGCCGCTGCTTCCGGTGGGGCTCCGCGGGGCGGAGGCGCCCTGGGAGACCGCCTCGATCAGGCGATCCACCTGGCTGGCGATGTGCCGCAGCGCGTCGACCGAGGACTGCACCCTTGCTCCTGCCGGAGTCTATCACCCCGGCGCCGAGGGCCCCACCGTGGGGGCGAGCCGCGGAGGGCACAGGGAGGCCGCCCCCTCCCACGGGCGGGCGCCCCTCGCCGGAGCGCGGTTTAGCATGGGGGCGGCGTCCGGCTGGAAGAGAAGGCGGCGGTGTCTGTTCCCGCACACGACGATCCAGACTTGGCCGCGCTCGTGGAGCGCGCGCGGGGCGGCGAGCGCGCCGCCGAGGGCGAACTCTACGAGCGTTACGAGGGCTTCGTCCGCGCGCGGCTGAGGGAGGCGCGCGCGCGCCGCAACTGGTTTTGGCTCAACAGCGTCGAGGACGCCGTGCAAGACGTGTTCGTGCAGTTCTTCAAGGCCCTCCGCGAGGGGCGCTTCGCCTACGCGGGCCCCCAGCGCCTGGAGGGCTTTCTGGTGCGCACGGCCTTCTTCGTGGCCATGGCGCACAAGGATCGCGCGCGGGCTTCGCGGCACCTCTCCCTCCACGACGAGGAGGAGGGAGGCCTGCGCTTCGACCTTCCCTCCTTTGCCGAGGCCGCCTACGAACAGGTGGAGCGGCGCGAATGCCTGCGCCTTCTGGCCGAGGCGGTCGCCGCCTTGGGAGAGAACCGCCGCGAGGTGATCGAGCGCACCTTGCTCGGTCAGAAGGTGCGGGACATCGTGGCGGCGACCGGCCGCACCTCCGCCTCGGTCTCGGGGCTCAAGTTCAACGCCATGGTGCAGCTGCGCCGGCGCCTCGGGGAGGTCGGCTTCCTCGAACGCTGCGGGCACCTGTTCGGATTGAGCGAGGGCGCATGAACGGGCACGACGACGGCCTGCGCGAGCAGCTCGACGCGGCCGGAGAGGAGGAGCGTCGCGCCTACCGCGAGGCGGCGCGGATCCTGGCGGCGGCCTCGCCCCTCGCCCGCGCGACCTGCCCCTCGGCGGAGGACCTGCTCGCCGACCCGGGCGAGCTCGGAGCCGAGCGCGCCCAAGCCCGCGAGCGGCACCTCGCCGCCTGCCCCGCCTGCCGCGACGACTTGCGCGACTTCGAGGCCCTCGCGGCGGTGGCTCCGGCGGTTGCTCCCGCGGCCGCGCGCGCGGTCGCCGCCGTGCGGCAGGTCCTCGTCGTCGGGCTCGACGCCGCCGCGCGCGCCCTGCAAGTGCTCGAGAGCAGCCTCGCCCCGGCGCCCGAGCCGGTCCTGCCCGCCGTGCGGGCCCGCGAGGTCGCGCCGCAGCCCGCCCTCACCCGCCGGGCGCCCTTCGGGGCGGGCGTCTTGGAGCTACGCCTCCAGCGCACGGCGCGCGGCGTGGACCTCGAAGCCCGGGCCGCCGAAGGGGCGCCGCCGGGCTATCGCCTCTTGCTGCGTGGGAGGGAGGGCGAGCCGCTCGAAGTCCGCGCCGCGGACGCCGAGGGCGTCGTCCGCCTGGGGGCCCTCGGCGAGGGTGCCTACGAACTCGAGGTCGAGCCGGCCGAGGCCGAAGTTCCCCCGCTGCGCGTCGCCCTCGAACTGCGCGCGGAGAACTGAGGAAGGCGGCGCTGGGGTTCGACAATTCCGCTTCGCGCGGCTATAGCAACCTATGGATGGTCAGTCGTCGTTTGCGATCCCTGAGCGACTCGAGCGTGGAGCTCAGCGAGGTTTCGAAGCTCTACGACGAGACCCTTACCTCCTCGGCGGAGATCTGCCTTTGGGACCACCCCGCCCTCGCCGAAGTAAAGGAGAACCAGCGACCGCGCTTTCGCGTCTACTTGACCCGCCTCGAACCCAAGATCCAGGTCTACGCCGACGCCTCCTTGCGGCGTCCGGTTGCCTACTCGCGCGAGGTCGCCGAGTGCGTCCTCGCCGAGGCCGAGGCGAGCGCCGTGGCCGAGGCCTACATTTACGACGCGACCTCGGTGGGTCAGATCATGTGCCTCGGTGTGGGCCGCTACCCGCACAACCACCTGCGGCCCTTCGTTGGCGACGACATGGAGGCCTACTACGAGGAGCCCGAGCGCTACGACCCCGCCTGCATTTGCGGGCAGATCTCCCGCGACCACGGGCTGGTCTTCCTCGACGCCGACGGGCGGCTCAAGTTCCGCGACTTCGGTACCAAGAAGCGCGGGCGTCGTCGCGGTTCCAAGAACGGCTCGTGGATCAACGGAGAGCTGCGCGTGCAGAACGGTGTCTTCGAGTGGCGCGAGGGCGACTACCTGGGCATTGGCGGGCGGGTGTGGGTGCGACGCGACGGCGAGCTGGTCAAAGAGCACGTCTTCAAGCTCCGCTACGAGCGCATTCCCGAGGACCCGCCCCCGCTCGCCGACGCCTGACGGAAGGTCCGAGCGGGGCAAGGGGGCGCTGCGGCGTCCGCGGGGCGGCCTCGCGGCGAGGAGCGCGGGCGACCGGTAGACTCGGGCGCCGTGTCCGCTCCCGAGATCAGCCTGCTCATGCCCGTGCACCAGGGCGAAGCGACCCTGCCCGCTGCGCTGCGCTGCGCCCTCGGGCAGGCAACCCGGCGCTCCTACGAGCTGGTGGTCGTCGACGACGGCTCGCGCGACCGCAGCCGCGCGCTCGCCGAGGAAGCCGCCGCGCGCGACCCGCGGGTGCGCGTCTTGGCGCGGCCCCACGGGGGCGAGGCCGCCGCCCTGAACACCGGCTGGCGGGCGGCGCGGGGCCGCTACGTGGGGATTGTCGAGGCGGACGTCGAGCTCTTTCCCGACTGGCTCGAGCGCTGCGCCGTGGTCCTCGACCGCGAACCGGGGG
>RFHU01000430.1 GCA_003695705.1 Planctomycetota bacterium | reverse complement strand
GGAGGGGGAACGGTGGGGTCGTCGGGGCCGGTCATCGCTGGAAGCGCCTCAGTCTGCCGTTTCCGGAGTCGACGAACACGAGCCCGCCGTCAGGGGAGAGAGCGAGCCCGAGGGGGAAGTTCACCAGGGCGATGTGCGGAGGGATCGCGTCGCCGTTGAAGCCGCCGTTCCCCTGGCCGCCGCCGGCGATGGTGCGGGCTTCGCCCGCAGAAACGCTGAGCCTGGCGATGGTGACCGAGCCCGTGCCGTTTCGGTTCACGGCCACCACGCGGTGGTTGACGGTGTCGGCCACGAAGAGCACGTTCGCGGTGGCGTCGAAGGCCAGGCCTCGCACCTGGTCGAGGTTCATGCTCGTGCGCGGGAGGCGATCCCCGTTCCAGCCGACGTTGCCCGAACCGGCCTCCGGAAGAGAAAGGCTGAAGGAACTCGTCATGGGGTCGTAGCGCAGCTCGTGGATCTGTGCGCCGGGGCTGCCGGCAGCCATCCCTTCCAGTGCGATGAAGGCCGCGTCGGCGTCGACGCCTACGATGGCAGTTGCCAGTCCGCTCGGAGGGGAGTAAACGCCTTCGATTCGTCCTGTTGCGGTGTTGGCCCGCAGGATGCGGTCTCCGACGTCGAGGATCCAGAGGGTGCTTCCCGCGCGCGACGCCTGCAGGGGGTAGACGAGGTCGAGCACCGCGGAGCCGGTGAGCGTTGCGCCGTCGTCGTTGGACACGTCGCCGTCTCCTGCGCTGCCGTCGACGACGGTCTCGATGGTTCCTGGCGAAACGGTGAGCCCCTGGGCAGGGGAAAGAGGATTCGTGGTCGTGTTGACCACGCGAATCCGCTGGCTTCCGGCGTCGCACACGTAGAGGGCGCCCTGGGGGTCGACGGCAATTCCCTCCACGCCGTTGAGGCTGGCGAGGACCGCGGGGCCGCCGTCGCCAAGATTCGGAGGGGGGGGACCCGACCCGTCGTTGCCCGCCACGACCGTTACGACGCGCTTGCGGGGATCCACGAGCTTGACGCGAAAGTCGTTGCCGAAGAGTCCGCGGTCGCTGAAAAAGATGCGTTCGTCGCTGGCCACGGCAACGGACGCCGGGTCCTCGAGGCGGACCTTCCCCGAGCGCGAGCCGGCAACGATGACGGCTTGGCCGGAAGCGGCGCTCACCCCTCCAAAGCGAGCCGTGGAACTTCCGAGGTTCGCCATGCGCAGGGCCCCGTTCCCCCGCTCGCAGAAGAAGAGGCGTCCGTCGTCGAAGGCGAGCAGGCCGCCGGGTTCGTCGAGGGAACCGGGATTCGTCGAGGAGAAGAAGCCCGTGGCCGCCTCGACGACTTCTCCGGAGAAGCCGGGCAGGCCCGTGCCGAAGAGCGTGTAGATGTACCCCGGGCTCAGGGATTTGCCGCCGAGGACGACCTCGTTGGGCGCGGTGTTGACCACGCGAATCCGATGGTCCTTAGGGTCGGCTACGAACAGGAGACCATCCGAGCGGAGGGCGAGGCCGCCGAATTCCCGAAAGGTCGCGTTCAGGGCCGGGCCGCCGTCGCCGAGGTTGTTTCCGCTGGGGTCCCGCAGCGCCCCCGAACCCGCGATGGTGTCGATGTTCCCCGGGGCGATGCTCACTCCGGCAACGGTGACCGTCGCGCCGGTGGGGTTGAAGACCCGGATCCTCGGTTCGGGCGCGGTGGGTTCGTCGCCGTCCGAGATGTAGATCAGGCCGTCGGACAGGGGAAGCGCACCGGGGTTCTTGAGCCGCGCGCTGGTTCCGGGGCCCCCGTCGCCGGCGGTCGCGAGGGTCCCCTCGTTGCCGTCGCCGACGACGGTCTGGATGGTCCCCGGCGCAATGCTTACGCCTCCCACGACGACCGTTGCTCCGAGGGGATTGGCAACCCGTACGCGATGGTTGCCCGCGTCCGAGATCCAGAGGAGTCCTGAGGCGTCGAAGGTGGCCAAGAGGGGGTTGTTGAGGGTGGCGCTTCCCGCGGGTCCGCCGTCGCCCACGTTCATGGGGTCGGGCGAAGGCGTACCCGTGCCCACGACCGTGTCGATGGCTCCGGGCGCAAGGGTCACCCCGAGGAAGGTCTGCGGGGTCGAAGCGAGGTTTACGGCGCGCACCCGATGGTGCTGGCGGTCGGCGAGGAGGAGGAGGGTTCCTTGCGGATTCACGGCGGGTACGATCACCGCGCCGAGGCGAGCGTCGGTGGCCGGGCCGCCGTCGCCGGTTTCGCCGAAGACGCCCGAGCCCACTTCGGGAGCGACCGCGGCCGTGCGCTGGTCGACGCGGAACACACGGTTGGAGCGGGGATCGCTCGGCTCGAAATCGGTGACGAACAAATCGCCTCCGGGAGCCGGACGCACCACCAGCGGAGACACCAAGCCAGGCGTAACCTTGGGGGGAACGACCGCGAGCGAGCCCACGGTGTTGGCAGCGAAGCTCTGTCCACCCTTCGAGACCGGCGTTGGGCCCACGAGCACCCGCACGCGGTTGCTGTCCTCGCCGCAGTAGATCGCGCCCGTGCTGGGGTCGGCCACCAGGCAGAGGGGGCCGCCGATCTGGGCCTGCGAGGGCTTGAGGCCGTCGCCGACGTAGCCGGCCTGGTCGGCCTGACCGGCCACGGAGAGCCGTTGGCCGGGCTGTACGGTGGCTTCGAGCACGGTGGCGGGGGCCGTGGAGGCGTTGAAGGCGTAGACGAGCCCCTTCCGTACGCGCCCGCTGAAGACGATGAGCCGATCGCCGAGCAGGCTCAGGTCGCTCAGTTGCCCCAGGACGGGCATTGGGGGCGTGGTGGTCTGGTCCATGAGGACGAGGCGCTCGCCGGGAGCGACGCTCGTCGGGCTTCCGGCTCCGGAGCCCGCGACCACGAAGTCCTGGGGCCCGCTGCTGTAGTTGACCACCACCAGCCGCGGCCATGTTCCGGTCGCAAGGAAGGAGGGAGCGCCGCCCTGGGGGCCGATCTCGAGGAGGTAAAGGAAGCGCGGATCGCTGCTCGAACTTCCCCAGCTCGCCACGGCGACAATTTCATCGGGGACGTGGAGCAAGGCGGACTTGGGATTGCTCATCCCGGCTGGGGTGCAGCCTGTGTTGATGACGGTGAGTATGTTCCCGAGGGTCACGGGGAAGAGAGGATCTCCCCAGGGGGAAGGGCAGTTGGTCCCTCCGGTGGGAAAGGAGACCGACGAGGTCTGGACGAGGTTGGCCGCCCGGACGCGGCTTTCCTCGGCTAGGAAGAGCACGCCCTGGCCGTCCAGGGCGAGGTCGAAGGCCACGGACTCCGCCTGCGCGGCCACCGCCGGCTCGCTGGGATCGTCGTCGCTTCCGACCGCGGTGGTTACGAAGCCGCTGAGTCCGTCGACGTTGCGCACGCGCGCGTTCCCAGAGTCCGCCACCAGTACGTCTCCCGAGCCGTCGGCCCGACCGGAGACCGCCATGGGAAAGTTCAACTGGGTTTCGGCTCCGGGCAGGCCGTCGCCGTTGAATCCGGCTTCTCCGCTGCCCGCCAAAACCGAGGTCTTGCCGTTCGCACCGTCGACCCGCACCACCCGGTTGCCGGGCGCGTCGGCCAAGAGCAAGCTCCCGTCGGCAGCGAGGTCGATGTCGAAGGGCAGCACCCCGACTTCGGTGGGGCGCTTGGCCAAGGTCGCCATGTATTCGTTGAAGACGGAGAAGGGATCGGTGCTGGCGGCCTTGCCCTGGGCCCCCGTGTTGGCGTCGCGGGGGGTGATCCGCACGGTGACCTGCGGCGAGGTTTGGTTGACGAAGCCGAGGTCGGCCGACGCCGCCCAGAGGAAGGTGTGATCGCTTCCTGCGGCCGAGGTCTCGAGGTTGGTGGTGCCTTCGGATTCGCTGCTGAGGGCCGCCGTGGCGGGCTGAAAGCCCGCGCCGACGTCGTATTCCACGGTCACGCTGGCGCGGTCGCCCTCGGCGTCGCTGAGGCGATACGAGATCGCGACCACGTCGCCCACCACCCCCGAGGGGGTGGTCACGCTCAGGGCGGGCGGCGCGTTGACGTCGTCGTCGTCCTTGTCGAGGGCGTCGATGCCCAGGATGCCCCCCACCGTCAACGCGGGCCCGCAACCGAAGGCCGTGAGGCCGAGGCCGACGACGAAGGCCGTACCGACAAGTCCTCGAGCCACCCCGGGAGCGCGCATGACGTCCCTCCCTCCCGCTTCTTCCCCTACCCTCCGCCGGGGCGGCGCTCCGTGCAAGTGCCGGAAAGTTGGCAGCTTGCCTTCGTCGCGCACGGCCGGACTGCCCTTGGCAGGCGACGGGCGAGGCGGAGGCGGGATTCAGCGGCCGGGGCGCGGCTCCGTGCGCAGGCGGGCGAAGCGCTCGAGGTCTTGGGCGAAGGCGCCGTGGAGCGCCCGGAGGAGGGCAGCCAGTTCGCGGCGCACGGCGTCGTCGGGGAAGAACTTGAGGTTGGCGAGGCGCACGGCGAAGGAGAGGAGCTCGCTCTGGAGCAACTCGGCGCTCGCGGCGAAGGAGAGGGTGGCCGCTCCGGTGGGCGCGCTCCGGGAGCGGAGGGAGAAGCGCGCCCCGCGGCCGCCGTTCCCCCGGCAGACCACGGTGAGGAAGGCGCGGGTCAAGGCGTCGAGGTCGCCCGGCAGGGCGGCGTCCACCGCCCACACCGGCAAGAAGCCGAAGACCGCGCCCTGAAGGCGCACTTCGGGCACCTTGGTCATGCTCGCTTCGAGGCGGGCGCCGCCCGGCTCCGTTGCGTAGCGCCAGTCGATCTGCATTCCGTGGACTCGGGTCTCGACGCCGTTGATGCGCGAGCGCACGTCGACGAGCGCCCGAAAGGAGCGTTCGCCTGCGCGCGCCGAGGCCGGCAGGTCGGCGCGGATCCGTCCGCGCTCGACGGGCAGGAGCGCGCCGTCGCGGACGAAGCACTCCCAGCGCAAGCGCGGGCCCTCGGTGTCCACCGAGCAGCGGGCGAGCACGCGACCGGCGGGGTCGAGGAACTGGGCCTGGATCAAGGCGAGCTGCCCGAGGCCCGCGAGGTAGGCCGAGAGGTGCGGGTAGTGCCCTTCGAGGAGGTCGGGGCGCAGGCGCAGGGCCAGGCGGAGTTGTTGGACCTCGCCGCTCCCCTTGAGGTCGTAGACCACGAGATCCTCGACGCGACCGAAGGAGTGGACGAGGTCCCCGAAGGCGGGGTAGGCCTCCCAAAGCGTGCCGAGAACCTCGATGTCCTCGGGGCGCAGGTGGGGGTGGCTCTCGAGCAGCCGCAGCCGGGTCCGCGTCCCGGGGCGGCGGGCGAGCTCGCGGACGGCTTCGGGGGAGCGGGGATCGCCGCTTGCGAGGAGTCGGGCCGATTCCTCGAGCGCCGAGAGGAGGCGATCCCAGCGCAGCCCTCCCACGCCCAGGCCCAACTCGGCGGCGAGCAGGTAGTGCGTGGCCTCGTCGTCTCCGGCGACGGGTCGGGCCCGCAGGGCGAAGGCGAGGTCCCCCGGCCGGCTGCCCCAGTCCTGCGCGGGGTCGACGGCGCAGTGCGCGCCGCGCGGCGCGTGGCGGACCGTGTAGGCTCCGCCATCGGCCCGGGCCACCAGGCGCAGCCGGCGCCAGGGGCCGTGGGCTTCGGGGAGGGCCCGGTGGAAGGTCTCGAGGTCGAAGTCCCCGAGCTCCTCGCGGACTTCGTCGAGGAAGGCGCTCGCTCGTTCGTCGAAGGAGAGCCCGGTGAGCACGGTCCAGGCGGTGCGCAGTCCTGCGCGCAGGCGGACCACCGCCTCCTCTGCGTCCCCGCCCCCGGCGAGGGCGACCAGGGGGCGCCACCCGCGCGGCGCGACGAGGCGCGGCACCCCGGCGGCCGCGGCGGCCGCGGTCGCCAGGAGGAGGGCGGCGAAGAGGAGGCGGCGGTGGGGCGAGGGCGGCACGAGGGCGCAGCCTACGGCAGCTTCCCGCCCGGCCCAAGCAATTCCTCGGCGCGCGCCCAAGGAGGGCCGTGGGGGCGGGGCGCGGTCACTTGCCCGGCGCGGGCGCGGGGGCGCCGAGCAGGTCGAGGAAGCAGTCCTCGGGCTTCACCGCGCCGGCCGGCACGGCCCCGAGGTCTTCGAGCTGCCGGACGAGGGTCGCCCAGCGCTCGGGGGTCTGGCAGCCGAGCCCGCGGGCGCGGGTCTCCTCGGTACGAATGAGGGGCACCTGCGCCTCGGCGGCGAGGGCGAAGGTCTCGGCGTCGAGGGAGGGGTTGAGCCCGCGCATGACCGCGTTGGCGGGCGCGGGGTCGTGGAGGTAGGCCTCCCAGCCTTCGCGGAGGGCCTCGCAGAAGGACCGGACGACGTTGCGGTGTTCCGCGAGGTAGGCGGAGCGGGTGATGATGACCGAGGTGTAGGGGTTGAGCCCCGTCTCGGCGATGAGGAAGGTCGCGGGCTCGACGCCGGCCCGGCGCGCGGCGATGGGCTCGCTGGTGACGAAGCACTGCTGGGCGAAGTCGAGGGCGTCCTTGCGGGCGAGGAACTGCCCGATGCCTCCCTGGTAGGTGACGAGCTCGACCGCGTCGAGGCCGTACTTCTTGCGGAGGAACTCCACGTAGGTCAGCCCCGGTTGCACCGCCAGGGTCCCGCCGGCCCGCAGCAGTTCTTCGATGCTCTTCAGTCCCCGCGCGGCGTAGGTCATGAGGCCTTGCGGAGAGGTCTGGTAGGTGGCGAAGACGCTGACCACGTCGGCCCCGCCGGCGCGAATGCGTACGACCTCGTCGGCGGCGGCGAGGGCGAACTCCACCTTCCCGCTGGCGGCCAGGGCCACCGCCGGCACGTCGGGCCCGCCCTTGCGGATGGTCACCTCGAGGCCCCGCGCGGCGAAGGCGCCGCGGGCCTGGGCCGCGTAGATCCCTCCGAATTGGGGCTCGGGGAGCCAGTTGAGCTGCACGGCGACGCGGGTCTCGGCGTCGGCGCTCGCGGGCGCGCCTCCGGGCGCGCGCCCGGCGCCCGGCGCCGGGGAGGCGGGGCAGCCGAGGCCGAGGGCGAGGGCGAGGAGCGCGACGGAGCGCGCCCGCTCGGGGGCGCGG
>RFHU01000429.1 GCA_003695705.1 Planctomycetota bacterium | reverse complement strand
CCGCGGCGAAGCGCGGGCGCGCCCTCCTCGCGCGCGGCGACTTGGCCGGGGCCGTCGAGGCCTTCGCGCGGGCTTTGCGGCTCGATCCCGGGCCCGCCCGCGCTCGGGAGCTCGCCACCGCCTACTGCGCGCGCGCCGCGGCGCGCGCGCGGGACGGCGAGCTCGAGGCGGCCTGGACCGACCTGCGGGCGGCCAAGGAACTCGCCCCGCGCGATCCCAGGGTGCGCTTCCGCTTCGCCTCCCACGCGCTGCTCACGAAGCGCTTCGCCGACGCGCGGGCGGCCTTCGACGAGCTCCTCGCCGACTCCGCCGCGGCGCTTTCGCCTGAGGACCGGCGCACGGCCCGCTTCCGCCGGGCCCGGGCCCTCCGAAAGCTCGGCGACGCCCGAGGCGCCCTCGCCGACCTCGACGCCCTGCTCGGGGAGCGGCCCCGAGAGCCGAACTGGCTGCGCCTGCGCGCGAAGGTGCGCCTCCGCCTCGGCGACGCCGAGGGCGCCCGGAGGGACGCGGAGGAGGCGGTCGCCGCCGCGCCCGAAGCTCCTGAGGGACACTTCGTCGTGGGCCAGGTTCTCCTGCAACGGGGTCGCCCCCGGGACGCCCTCGCGGCCTTCGACCGCGGCCTGGCCCTGAGCCCCGCGCCGGACCCCGCGCTCCTCACCGCGCGCGCGGCGGCGCGCCAAGCCCTCGGCGACGTCGAGGAGGCCCTGGCCGACGTCGAGGAGGCCCTGCGCCGGGAGCCGTCCGCGCGGAGCGCTCAGCTCCTGCGCGTGCAGTTGCTTCTCGGGGCCGGCCGCGTTGTCGAGGCCCTCCGCGCCGCGCGCGCGCTGCGCGAGCAATTCCCGCAGGACCCCGAGGCGCACGCCTTCTGCGCCCTCGCCCACCAGGCCCTCGGCGACCTTGACGAGGCCCTGCGCTCTGCGCGGAAAGCCCTGCGGCTCGATCCGGAGCACGGGAACGCGCTGGTGACCTGCGCCGGGATCGAGGCCGAGCGAGGCCGCTTCCGCGAGGCGGCGACCCTCTACGAGCGCGCGCTCGGGTCGCCGGATCGGATCGCGCGGGAGCGTCGCTGGCTCGAGGCGAAGCTGCGGGACCTCCTGGACCTCTGGGCCGAACGGGAGGGCGCCCGCGCGCCGCTCCGCTTCCTCTGGGGCCGCGCCGAGGCGCACCTCGCCGCGGGCGAGCTCGTACGGGCCGAGGAGGTGTGCTCCCTGGGCCTCTCCCTCGCGCCTCGGGATCCCTTGTGCCTCCTCCTGCGCGCGCGCGCTCGCCGGCGGCGAGGGGACTTCGAGGGAGCCCTCGCCGACCTCGAGGAGGTCTTGGCCCAGCAACCTGCCAACACGCACGCCTTGCTGGAGCGCGCCCGGCTGCGCGTTGCCCAGGGGAAGCTCGACGCCGCGCGGAAGGACGCCGAGCGGGTGCTTCGCCTGCTCTCCCCGGAGGACGAGAACCATTCCCGCGCCGAGGAGCTGCTCGACCGCATTGCCGGAGGCGCCGCGCGCCGCTGACCCAACGCCGAGGAGCGCGCTTTCTCAGGTCCGCCGCCTCGGCGGGAAGGCGCCGCGGAGGCGGAGGGGGCCTTCGAGGGGGAGGTGCCCGTCCTGGGCTCGGCGATCCTCCTCCCGAGCGCGCGTCAGGCGAGGAGCACCGGCGCCTTCTCGCGCACGGCGCGGCGCAGGAGGCGCTCCACCGCGCTGGGGTCCTCGGCGTCGAGGAGGGCGGTGGCGAGGGGAGGGAGCTCCTGGGCGCGCAGGCGGCGCGCCAGGGTGCGGACGACGGGAACGGCCCGCGGGCGGACCGAGAGGCGGCGGTAGCCGAGGGCCAAGAGGGCGAGCGCGCCCAGGGGAGAACTCGCCATTTCTCCGCACACCGAGGCCTCGACCTCGCCGAGGCCGCGGCGCAAGGCGTCGAGGGCGCGCAGGGCGGCCGGCTGGAAGGGCGAGGCGTAGGCGCCGACGCGGGGGTCGTCGCGGTCGGCGGCGCCGAGGTATTGGAAGAGGTCGTTGGTCCCCACCGCGACGAAGTCGGCTGCGGCGAGGAGCTCGGGGAGGGCGAACAGCGCCGCCGGGGCCTCGATCATGGCCCCCAGGGGTCGCGGTGGGACGCCGGCGGCGGCCGCGGCCTCCTCGAGGAGCTCGCGCAACGCCTCGAGCTCCCAGGGCGCCGTGACGAGCGGGACGAGGACGCGCACGTCGCGCGGGGTGGCGGCGGCGGCGCGGAGGATCGCCTCGAGCTGTTCGCGGGCGCGCTCGGGGTGCGCGAGCAGCAGGCGCACGCCCCGCAAGCCCAGGGCCGGGTTGGCCTCCGCGGGGGCGGGCAGGAAGGGGAGCGGCTTGTCGCCTCCTGCGTCGAGGAGGCGAAAGACGACGGGGCCTGCGGGCGCCGCGTCGAGGGCGGCTCGGTAGGCGGCTTCTTGCTCCTCCACCGAGGGCCAGTCGGGCTGGAGCACGTAGTAGAACTCGGTGCGCACCAGGCCGACGCCGTCGGCCCCCGCCGCGCGCGCCGCGGCCAGCTCCCCGGGCAGCCCCGCCGTCGCGAGGACCTCGACGCCGGCGAGGCCGGAACCTGGGGGGAGGGTCGCCAGCTCGGTGCGGACGCGCTCCTCCCGGTCGCGGCGGGAGCGGTCGCGGCGGAGGGCTTCGCGCGCGACGGCGGGATCGGGGCGGAGGAAGACCACCCCCGCGTCGCCGTCGACGAGGAGGCGGTCGCCCGCCGCCACGCGGGCACAGATCCCTTCCACGCCGACCACCGCGGGGATCCCGAGGGACCGAGCCAGGAGCGAGGCGTGGGAGGTCTCCCCGCCCTGCTCGGTGACCACTGCCACCACGGCGTCGGGGTCGAGGCGCGCCACTTCTGCGGGGGTCAGGGCGGGGGCCACAAGGACGCCTCGCGCTGCGCGCAAAGCCTCGTCTTCGCCGAGGCCGAGGGCGGACAGCAGGTGCGTGCGAACGTCGAGCAGGTCGTCCGCGCGCTCGCCGGCGGGAGGGCCGGCGGCGCGCAGGATGTCGGCGGCTTCGGCGAAGACGGCGTAGACCGCCGACTCCACCGGAGCGCCGGCCTCGATGCGCGCGCGCACGCGCCCGAGGAGCTCGGGGTCCTCCAGGACCGCGGCGTGCACGCGGAGAACGGCCCCGGCGGCGGCGCCGCCGCCGCGCTCTTCGAGGACACGCGCCTCGGCTTCGAGGCGCGCGCGCGCCTCGCCCTGGGCCCGCTCCAGGCGGGCGAGCTCGCTTCCGACGTCGCTGAAGGGCCGGCGCGGCGGGGGAGAGCGCAGCGGGTCGACGCCGCGCAGGACGGCGCTCCCCAGCCCCACGCCGGGCGAGGTGCCCAGGCCGACGAGCAGCTCCCCGGTCGCGCGGGCGGCAGGGCGCTCCGGGAGACGGGGGCGCTCCAGCCGCTCGCGGAGAGCCAGCAGGCCCACGATGTGGTTGGCGACCGCCTCGAGGGCCACGACCTCGTGGGCGTGGAAGGTGTGCTCGGCGCTGGTTTGGACGGCGAGGACGCCGAGGCGCTCTCCTCCGCGCTGCAAGGGGACGCCGCCGTAGCTGCGAAAGCCCTCCTCCCCGGTCTCGGGGAAGAACTTGAACTGAGGGTGCCGCTGGGGGCGTGCGGTGAAGAGGGCCTCCTCGCGCGCGAAGACGCGCCCGGTGAGGCCTTCGCCGGGTCGCATGCGCACGCGGCCGATCGCCTCGGGGCGGAGGCCGTGGGTGGCTTCGAGCACGAGCTCGTCGCGTTCGCGGTCGTGGAGGTAGAGCGAACACACCTCGTAGCCCAGGCGCTCGGCGACCAGGGAGACGAGTTCGGCCAGAGCGGCGGCGGGTTCGGGTGCGGAGACGACCGCCTGAGCGGCTTCGCGCAAGAAGAGCAGGTAGCGCCCTTCGCTCCGCTCCACTCAGCGCGTCCGCACGCGGTAGCCCGAGCCTTCGAGGAAGGCGCGCACGGCGTCGCGGTGCTGGCCTTGGACCTCGATGCGGTCCTCGCGCGCGGTCCCGCCGCTGGCCAGGCGTGCCTTGAGCTTCCCCGCCAAGGCCTTGAGGTCCTTCTCGACGAGCTCGAAGCCGCGCGCCACGGTGACCAGCTTGTCCTTGCGCCGCTCCACCGAGACCACGATCCGCTGCTCCGCCGGCGGCTTGCTCGCCGTCCGTTCGCGGGGCGCGCCCCCGCGTTGGGCGGGCACGAACTCCCAGCCCTTCCCGCGCGTGACTCGACGCGGATCTGCCTTCCTGCGGCTGCGCTTCGCCACGCGGGGAGTGTAGCAGGAGGGGCCCGTGGGGCTTGACCCGGCGCGGATCGGGGCGAGAGTCGGAAGACCTCGGGCCCCCCGCCGTCTCCGCGGCGGGGGGCTGCGGGCGGTCCGGACCCTCGCTTCCATGAGCCCTCCTCCCCGTCACGATCCGTCCCTGGCGTCCGAACT